>CBFHVY010000174.1:0-1054 GCA_965659555.1 Flavobacteriaceae bacterium | reverse complement strand
ATATATTTTAGGAAATCTCCCCGTGCAAGAACAATGGAATTATACTATTGGAGCTACGTACAAACGATTTCAAGAAAATAGCAATCAGTTGTTGGTTTTGAGTAGAAATGAATGGAATAATAGTGCCGTTAAATATCAAAATAACACCTATAATCCCTCCGATTTACTTTTGGATTATAACTCCAAGGAAACTGAAACAAAATTGCGTTTTGAGAATAATCTATCTACGCATGGCTTCACCATTAATTTAGGAGTAGGAGCAGAACAAGCCAAATATACCAATGATACCTATCAGCAATTTGTAAATGCCTCAGGGGTGAGCCTTCGTAATTTCTCTTCAACATTAGATCTTTTTAAGTATGCTATTTTCGGACAAGTATCGAAACGCTATGCCGATGCTAAGCTTGGGGTGTCTTTAGGATTTCGAATAGATGGAAACTCGTATAACGCCTCAATGAAAAATGGACTTAACCAATTTTCACCACGATTCTCACTAAGTTATGCACTAACTGATAAACTTTCCTTTAATAATTCAGCAGGGATATACTACCAATTACCTTCGTATACCGTTTTAGGGTTTAGAAATAACGACAATACTCTAGTGAATCAAAACGACTTAGCGTTTATAAAAGCAACCCATCTTGTTTCAGGGTTAGAACTGAGGCCCAATGCCTCTACTAAAATAAGTATAGAAGGGTATTATAAGAATTACGATAATTATCCATTTTCTGTAAGAGATCAAATTAGTTTGGCTAACCTCGGTGCAGATTTTGGCGTTATTGGAAATGAACAAGTGACTTCTTCATCAACAGGAAGGGCTTACGGATTTGAATTTTTAGCACAAAAAAAATCTTACGATGGAATCTACGGAATCTTAGCCTACACCTTTGTGAAAAGTGAATTTAAAGATGTAAACGGTAACTTTGTGCCTGCTACTTGGGATAATAAACACTTGCTTACATTTACGGGAGGAAAGAAGTTAAAAAAGAATTGGGAAGTAGGCTTAAAATATCGATTAGTAGGGGGAAGACCCTATACGCCTTACGATCTTGAT
>CBFHVY010000173.1:0-1415 GCA_965659555.1 Flavobacteriaceae bacterium | reverse complement strand
AAAGCTTGAGGCAGCTTGGGAATTACTTCAAAGTATTTTGCATTAAAAGTAAATTATTTTTGTAATTAAGAAAAAAAGTTTATATTTGTGTATGGAAATGCCAGTAATTATAGCAGTAATCATCGGGGTAATTTATTTCACCCTTGTGATTCTTTTCAACATCATCAGAGAATGGTGGAGATTCAAGAAGCAAGACAAAGGAGTCTACAAGCAAGTCAACGAAGCTGAGCGACCAGCTATTATCAAACCTAAACGCTTTTATAGGGGGAAAGTAGAACTATGAGCATCAAAACAATTTGATTATCAAAAAAACGAAATTATTATAAACAAATGAACGACTTAACTATTCAAAGGGTAGCAGCAATCTTATTGAAGCACCCTGAAACAAGAGACAACGATAGAATGTTATGCGTCTACTACTGGCAACAACAACTCTTAGACAGTGGCAGAAATCCTAACACGATGGATATTGCAGACTTCTTTATGGCTTACACCTTTACGGATTTAAGTGACGCACAGACAATCACAAGATTAAGACGTAAACTCCAAATGGAAAGACCACAGTTTAGAGGTCAGAGATGGGCAGAGAAACAGGCTAAACAAGAAAAGGTAAAACAAGATTTAGGCTATGGTCAGAAGGTGGACTAAGGAAGAGACATCCAAGTTTATTGAACTCTATCAAACCACTCACATAGATGAGATAGGGGCAATCTTTAACCGCAACCGTCAACAGTTATACGATAAGGCTAAACAATTAAAACTGAAGCGTCCTAACCTATGGAGGTCGAAGCATTGCCCTATCCCAAGGTCAGAATCCACACAATTTAAAAAAGGTCATAAGACTTGGAACAAAGGATTAAAATTAGGTAGCGATTGGGGTGGAATAGAAACAAGATTTAAACCTGGTCAAGTGCCTCATAACAAATTACCACCTGAACTAAAAGAAGTGACTAAACAACTAACACGATTAAAAAAGAACATTTACGAAAGGGAGAAACGCAATGGCACGAGATAAGATACAAGACCTTAGACATCACCTGTTTGAAACTATTGAGATGCTTAAAGACAAAGAAATGGATATTGCAACCGCTAAAGCAATCAGTAACGTAGCTCAGGTGATTGTAAACTCAGCTAAGATTGAAGTGCAGTTTATTAAGGCAACTCAAAGTACACAGGACACAGGGTTTATACAGTTAGAGAAAAAAAATAATTAGGATATAAGTAAAATTAATTATATTTGTAGAGTATTTACGGAATCAGGCAGGATTCTAACAAAGACCTTAATACCCTCTTTGGGTTTCGTGGACTGCCTTCCCGAAACTCATTGGGGGTTTTTTTATGCAATGAAAAATACAGGACAGATTTTAAGAAGTAAGAAGAACGGCAAAAGTAGATACACGCCAATCTCAAACGAC
>CBFHVY010000172.1:0-1556 GCA_965659555.1 Flavobacteriaceae bacterium | reverse complement strand
AACGGTCTCCTTCAATCAAATAGTAATCCCCAGCATTGATGGTTGCAACTCCTGTACTGTTGTTGATATTAATTTGGGTATTGTCTTCGTGCGCTACTATCAATACGTTTTCCCAACCATTCAACCCGTCCCCACGAACAAAAATATATTCATTTCCAATTTTAGAAACGTCTACAATTTGATCTATTCCATAATCTCTTCCGCCTCCGTTATGAAAGCTACCGTTGGCAGATCCACAATTCACCACCACAGGTTTGTCGGCTTGTACTAAGGCACCAATAAGACCATCTCTATTTAACACCCCTCCTTCGGCACTATTTACGGCCACCGTATAACTATCTCCTTCATTGAGAGTTACATTGATGGGTAATGTTCCTGTGTAGTTTTTTATATCAATACCATTAGGGAGATCATTAAAACTCACTGTAGTATTGTTTTCGGTGGCCATTACTGAAACAAAATTCAGATAATTATCTTGTGGATTTTCATTGGTAAAAGCACCTACTCGAAAGGTGGTTCCTAAAGCTGTAGCTCCTTTACTTACTAGGGCTCCCGCCTGTGCACTACCACCAGCTTGCATTCTTACGGATACATAGATAACATCATCAGACTCTATAATATATCCCTTATCTCTAACTATCTCACTGGTTTCTGGAGAAGGAATAAAGAGTTGGGTTTCTCCGGTTCCAATAAAATATTCAAAAGGACTTCCATTGGCTACCGTTCCTGTGATATAATTATCGGGAGTTGCTCCAATGGGCTTTATGGTGAAGGTTATAACAGATGGGTTTGGGGTTGAAATGTAGAGGTATTGATTTTCTGGATTTGCGTTTCCAAACTCAGCATTTGTTAAAGGGGGGATATAATGAATCTTACTTAATTGCGCATAACTGACTTGCACAAAGGCTAAAATGATAATTAGGGATAGGTATGTACTAAAGTGCTTCATGATACCCTTGCAATATACTAAAACAAGGCTGCATTTTAAGGTATCTACTCCTAGATATTTATTTATTCAACAGTGCAAAATTACCTTTGCGTTCTCTTTTGTTTCCTTGGGTATCGATTAAGATAACAGAGAACCAATAATCGTCAGAGGCGAGTTTGGTACCGTTGTAGGTGCCGTCCCATCCTTGGCTATCGAGTGGTACCTCGGCAACCACCTTACCAAAACGATTAAAGATATAGATTTGACTGGTAGGGAAGAACGTGGTGTTGGCTCCTTTGATAATCCAGGTATCGTTAAAACCGTCATTATTGGGCGTAAAGAATTTAGGAAATGCCAAAACAGAGACCAATAGTGAAACCTGTCCACAACCGTTTTTATCACGTACTAAGATGGTGTAGAATCCACCCTCTAAGTTTTCAAAGAAAGGTTCGTCTTGAAAGAGTCGAACAAAAACCCCATTTTCATCGGTCAGAGCATATTCATAATCTCCGATTCCTAGGTTTTGATTGTCATTATTGATGGTGATGGAATTGTTTTCACTGTCATCTACAATGGTCACATCGTCTAGCGTAAGGGTCGCAATGATGGACTCCTCTACTACGATAGT
>CBFHVY010000171.1:0-1618 GCA_965659555.1 Flavobacteriaceae bacterium | reverse complement strand
AACGAAAGTCAGCACTCATCACGGCATTGCTTATGATGCTATTGCTAGTTGCTATTTTTCAGTTTGGACTACGATATCTCGATCCACCAACAGAATACGGGGTAGCCATAGCCTTTGGAGATACTACTACGGGAATGAATACTGCCCAAAAGCCTAAAACTCAAAAACCACTTCCACAACCAGTCCAAGAACCTGTAAAAACCCCAGTAAAAAATGTGGCTTCAAAAGAGACTATAGAGAAATTACTCACGCAAGATAAAAAAGACGCTCCCAAAGTTGTAGAACCAAAAAAAGTAGTGCCTAAAGAAATTGACAAAGAGGTACTGCCCGAGAAAAAACCCGACCCAAAACCCTCCAAGGAAACTCAAGATGCTTTAAATGCCTTGTTGAAAAAGAACACCACAGACACAGATTCAAAAGGAAAAGGAGATACCGATACCCCTGGAGTCCAAGGTAAAAAAAATGGCGACTTAAATTCTTCGAAATACTATGGTAATACCGGAACAGATGGAGATAAGAATTATAATTTAGCAGGGCGAAATGCACTGTCTAAACCCATTGAAAAACCAAACTGTCAGGAAGAAGGGATTGTAGTTGTCAGTGTTGAAGTAGATACTAATGGAAAAGTTATTAAAGCAATAGCAGGAGTAAAGGGGACTACCAATTCTGCGGCCTGTTTGTTAACTCCAGCAAGAATAGCAGCATTAAAAACCACATGGAATCCAGATCCTAATGCACCAAGTAAGCAACGAGGAACCATCATTTATAAGTTTTCGCTTGTCAAGTAATGAATTATCAAGATACCTTAGATTGGATGTTTTCGAGGTTGCCTATGTATCAACGGCAAGGAAACACCGCCTTTAAAAAGGACTTAACCAATAGTTTAGCCTTTTCTAAAGTATTGGGGATGCCCGAAAAACAATTTAAAACAATCCATGTTGGAGGCACCAATGGAAAAGGCTCTACCTCACATATGATTGCTTCGATACTTCAAGAAGCAGGATATAAAGTAGGATTATACACCTCTCCACACCTTAAAAGTTTTACAGAACGAATTCGTATTCAAGGGAAACCAGTAAATGAGGACTATGTAACTCAATTTATAGCACAACATCAAGCTTTTTTGGTTGCGCAAGGTTTGTCGTTTTTTGAGATGACCGTTGGAATGGCCTTTGATTATTTTGCCAAAGAACATGTTGATTTTGCAGTGATTGAAGTTGGTTTAGGGGGGCGGTTAGATTCTACAAATATCATTATTCCAGAAGTTTCAGTAATCACTAATATTGGCTATGACCATATGCAGTTTTTAGGAGATACCCTTCCTGAGATTGCTGGTGAAAAAGCTGGAATTATAAAAAAGGACGTTCCTGTAGTTATTGGAGAGCGGCAAGAAGAAGTACTTCAGGTATTCGTAAATAAAGCAGCAGAAGAAAATGCTCCGATATGTTTTGCCTCAGACTTTTCGTATGACTATTCAACGGATTTAATGGGTAGCTATCAGCAAAAGAATAGGAATACTGCCGTAACTGCAATCAAACAATTACATCTTCCCAACATTTCTGAAGAGCATATTCGAAAAGGGTTATTGCAGGTAGTTAAAAACACCCATTTACAAGGC
>CBFHVY010000170.1:0-1656 GCA_965659555.1 Flavobacteriaceae bacterium | reverse complement strand
TTAAATGCTCGTGTACGTAACCAATAAGGGTCTGAATACGTGGTCTGATTCACCGTTAGCTTTTGAGTAAAAGTAACACGCTTATTTTCGGCTAATAGCATGTCTTTATCAATCTTTGTTTGTGCCGTAGAAGCAGTAATGGCACTCAGCGTAATGGGTAATGAACTTCTATTTAAAGCCTCAACACCTACAGTAATTGTTTCGTTGGGTGTTGCTCTTGGGCTTTGTGTTGAAACTTCTAAATACAAGCCTGCACAAGCTTCGATAATTGCTGTAATTTGTTTGAGTTTGAGTGTTCTCCAGTGTTCATCTGCTAAGGCATCAATTTTTGCATACGCTTCTAATAGTTTTGGAAGATGACTCGCAGGGTTTATAAAGTCAAAGTTGTTTTCTATCTCATATAAAATGGCTCCAATTGCTCCGCCTCCAGCTACTCTATTCCAAGTTGTATTAATACCCGAGAAAATATCGGTGTTGTCTTTGGGTGCATCACCTTTTAAAAACTCTAAAAATTCATCTTGCGTACCTCGAGTGGTTAATCTTCCGAAACCTTGACATAAATGTTGACTACTCGCTATGGCAGCTACCTCATTATTTGACAAGCCTTTGAGAGGATAATACACCCCAACATCAACAGTAACTAACTTGTCTTTGGTTTCTTTTTTAAACTGACTCTCATTGCGATAAAACCATGAAGAGGTATTAAAAAATAAACGTTTGGGTTGCCAAACACTGGTGGTATTTAGTTGTTCTTTGTAGGCGTTAGGATTATTCACTAAGTCGAAAGCCTCTACACTCAACATCGCAGAACTGGTATGATGACCATGTGTAGACCCTGGAGTTCTATGGTTAAAACGATTGATAATTACATCGGGTTTAAACGTTCTAATAGCCCAAACCATATCGTGAAGCACTTTGTCTTTATCCCAAATGTCTAGGGTTTCATCGGGGTGTTTAGAAAATCCGAAATCGTTGGCACGAGTAAAAAACTGTTCCCCTCCATCTACCCTTCTTGCTGCAAGTAATTCCTGTGTTCTAATCACCCCTAACAATTCACGTATTTCTGGTCCAATAAGGTTTTGACCTCCATCTCCTCTAGTTAATGAAAGATAACCTGTTCGTGCTTTTTCATGATTTGATAAATACGATAGTAATCGGGTATTTTCATCGTCTGGATGCGCAGCAATATACAAAGCAGAACCTAAAAAGTTAAGCTTTTGGAGTTGTTCAAAAATCTGATTTGAGTTTAGTTTCTGGGGCTGTTGTGCAAAAAGAGTGACTGTAATGGTTAACAGCAGTGCAAATGCAAGTGATCTATTCCTCATGAAGCTACAATTGGTTTGAAACAAATGTAGCATTAATATTACTTTTTAGGAAGTGATTAACATATTTATAACGTTTGTAAAATAGCTATTTCGATAGGTTTAAACCGCTTTTTTCTTTTTCTAAAAATGAAAAAAAATATGTAGATTTGTAATTCTATTTTTCAAAAAAAGATTACATGAAATTTATCGTATCTAGTTCTCAGTTATTAAAGCAATTACAAGTTTTAGGAGGTGTAATTAACAGCAATAACACCCTTCCTATTTTAGATAACTTTTTATTTGAATTATCTGAAAATCAATTAAAAGTATCTGCTTCTGATTTAGAAACCAC
>CBFHVY010000169.1:0-1692 GCA_965659555.1 Flavobacteriaceae bacterium | reverse complement strand
ACAGATATTGAGTTAAGATATAACACTAACATTTCTAATCTCAAATACAAAAAGAAAGACATTTTTAAACTTTGGGGGAACTTTAGCAAGCCCATTCAAGTTTTTGCCTCAATCGATCACATAGGTCCAAAAGCAGAATATATTAGACACGGTACTGAATGGAGTAAGGTAGAAGAAAATCTTAAAAAATTACGTAAAGCTGCCAATGTTAAATTTCAAGTTAACACAGTGTTAAGTGTGTTCAATGCGTTGACCATCTCGCATTTTTACAAATATATGATCGACAATCATTATTACGTACCCAGCAGTCCAGTTTGGACATTGTATAATATGGGAAGCCCTGAACACGTATCGGTACATGTACTTCCTCCTGAATATAAAAAACAAGTAATACAACAACTAGAACTTACTATCAAATATATGGAAGATTTAGGATTTAGCGCCGGACACGTTGATCAAATCAAAAACTGTATTCCTTGGGTTTTATCTAAAGACACTTGGGACGAACAGAAAAAAGATTTTAAAGAAGAAATTCATCGACTAGATGCTTTAAGAGGCGAAGATTTTACTGAGACTTTTCCTGAACTTGCGAGCTTGTATAAAATTCCTACTGAATTGAGACCATAATGAAAGATAAGATTCCAGTAAACAAAGATTTTTTATTAAACGAAAGTAAAACTTTTTGTATGTTTCCTTGGTTACATTTAAACGTAACACCTAAGGGCGATATCTACCCTTGCTGTTCAAATGACTATACTACGCCGTTTGGTAATACTAAAGACGTTTCTTTGGAAGAAGCCTTCAATTCTGACAAAATGAAAAACTTGCGTTTAGACATGCTAAACGAACGTAAGAATGACATTTGCACATTCTGCTATAAGCATGAAGAAGCGGGCCCGCATAGTTTTAGAAATTATTCTAAAGAACATTTTGGAAAACATTTCGATGATTTGATTCCTACTACACAGATAGACGGTCATGTACATGATTTCAGAATGCATTACTTTGACATTAGATTCTCAAACATCTGCAACTTTAAGTGTAGAACATGCGGAGCAGAATTTAGTTCTCAATGGGCGCAAGAAATGCGTGAACACTTTGATCCAAAACATCCAATCATTATTCATGCAGATGATGGTAAAGGCACAGTATTAGAAGAAGTTATTGAACAAATCGACAACATAGAGTTATGTTACTTTGCAGGTGGCGAACCGCTAATTACCGAAGAACACTATGTTATGTTAGAAGAATTTATTAGGCGGGGCAAAAAGCCCATTCTGCGTTACAATACTAACGCAAGTAATATAAAATATAAGAAGCATGATATCTTAGAGTTATGGAAGCATTTCGACAAGATTGAACTAAGTTGTTCTATTGACCACTTTGGTGAACGTGCTGAATGGTTGCGTAAAGGAACAGATTGGGGTAAAGTAGAAAGTAATCTACTTACTTTTAGAGATTTAGATTATGTTTCATTTCAGATGAACACCGTGTTTTCGTTGTTTAACTATCCTATGATCGGTGAGTTTTATCAATACTTAAAAGACAAAAACATTGTTAGAACGGAAGATTGGTATCATAGTTTATATCTTGCAGTACACCCTAACTATTATAGTGCTAAAAGTTTGCCAAAGGAACTAAAGATTGAAGCCGCAGAAAAAGCTATGAAGTGGGCTGATGCCAATAAAGATG
>CBFHVY010000168.1:0-1748 GCA_965659555.1 Flavobacteriaceae bacterium | reverse complement strand
CTTGATTTAAACACCTCATTACCAATATAATCTGCAGGGTCTGTTGGTCGAAAACGTTCTGTAAATAATGTATGTTTTTTTATCATGTATTGTAAATATTTACTTTAACGAAATATAATTTAACCCAACCTAATTCCCAAGCTTTTTTATTTTTAGATACAACTAAACCCTTATCTACTTTGTACCGAGGAAATTTTTCTAAATAATCTTTTTTTACATCATATAAAGATTGTCTTATATAATCTTTTTCTTCTAATGTAAGTTTTCTCATTTCTGTTATACCATCTAACTTTTCTTCTAAGTAAAAATCTTTTTTAATTGTAGATAGTAATAATTGCTCACCTAAGTAAGCCATTTCTTTAGGTAACCACCATGAGAATATAACATCTACATCATACCCCTCAGTTTCTTTAAATCTATTTTCAACATTGGATTGACCTGTGTAACCAAATTTATATGTATCTTTTTCCATGGTTTAAATTTTACTTAAACCAGAAGTTTCTTTACTATCTTGCATGTGAAGATTAGTCATGAAAAAGAGTAATTTAGCTTTATTTTGGGTTTTATCAATAGTATTAATAAAACCTCTACCTTTGTATTTTTCTACTCGCATCTCAACTACAAACTCTTTAGACATGCGTTTCATTTCATCTAAACTACCACTAATATACGCTTCAGTAATAGTAGAATAAATTTCTTGTAAATTTCTTTTTCCTTTTTTAATCGATAATTCCATAACCTTTTATATTTAATTAATTACTTATTTACCTTGTAAATGTACGAAAAGTAATTGGGGGAACAAAGTTCCCCCATTAAAATTACTTGCTTTCTGCAACAGAAGCTTTACGATATTCTGTAACTAGGTTTTTAAGCGATCCAATTGCTTTGCGAGCACGTTGTTGGGAAGCTTTAGTTGTTCCTGCGTTTTCTGCTACGAACTCTTGATACAAGGCATCAATTTGTTCAAAAATCTCTTGTTTTGTCATTGTTATTAAAATTAAATTTACATCATCCCCGCCATTGGGTTAGGGGTTTCTTTTTTATCCTCTTTTTTTTCATATACAACTGATTCGGTGGTGAGGATTGTACCAGCGATTGATGCAGCGTTTTCTAAAGCGATACGCGTTACTTTTTTAGGATCAATAATACCTGATTTTTTATAATCAATTACAGCTAGATCTTTATAGCTTAACCCAGCCCATAAATCGTTACCTGAATCAATTAATTTAAAAGCAGCATAACGAATGTCGTTAAGTTCATGTCCTGCGTTTGTATGGATTTTAAGGAATGGTTCTTGAATTGCTTGCTTAACAATTTTACGACCAATAGCAATATCATCATTACCACTAGTATCAATATCCCCCGCAGCATATAATAAAGCGGTTCCACCACCAATTACAATACCTTCATCCAATGCAGCTTTTGTAGCGAATAAAGCATCTTCTACTCTATCTTTTTTCTCTTTAATTTCGATTTCGCTATTCCCACCAACATTAATAATTGCTACGCCTCCAATTAGTTTACCTAATCGTTCTTGTAGTTTTTCTTTTTCAAATGCTGATGTTGCATTGTCTAATTGAGATTTGATCTCAGTTGCTCTTGATTCAATAGCTTCTTCACCACCTTTACCATCAATAATGGTAGTGGTTTCTTTTGTAACTGATACTTTACGGGCGGTTCCTAATAATTCTCCGTATTGAATGGCTTGTAATTTATCAAGTTTATGTCCTTTATTTTTAGATAAAACT
>CBFHVY010000167.1:0-1824 GCA_965659555.1 Flavobacteriaceae bacterium | reverse complement strand
TGAAAGAGACTGTTCGGTACAAAGACGTCACCAAAAACTTACCGAAGAAACACCATCGCCATTTATGACAGATGAGCTTCGTGAGGCTATGGGACTTGCTGCGGTAAAAGCATCGGAATACATAAAGTATGAAGGGGCTGGAACTGTAGAGTTCTTGGTAGACAAACACCGAAACTTCTACTTTATGGAAATGAATACACGTATTCAAGTAGAGCATCCTATTACAGAGCAAGTTATTGATTTTGATCTTATTAGAGAACAAATATTAGTCGCAGCAGGAGTGCCGATTTCTGGTAAAAACTACACCCCAAACCTACATTCTATAGAGTGTAGAATTAATGCTGAAGATCCTCACAATAACTTTAGACCATCACCTGGTAAAATAACTACTTTACACTTACCTGGAGGACATGGAGTTCGTATTGATACACATGTGTATTCTGGATATACCATTCCACCAAACTACGATTCTATGATCGCAAAATTAATTACCACTGCACAAACACGTGAAGAGGCGATTAACAAAATGCGTAGAGCTTTAGATGAGTTTGTTATTGAAGGTATTAAAACAACCATTCCTTTCCACAGACAACTTATGGATCATCCAGATTATATTGCTGGAAACTACACCACTAAGTTTATGGAAGATTTTGAAATGGAAGCCTAATCGCTACTATTCCTTATAAATGATAAGAAAGAACACCAAAAGGTGTTCTTTTTTTTATCTTTAAGCTGTTTTAAACTACAGATATGGCAAAAGAATTTAGTATTGATGGCATTGATAAAATTATTATTAACCGATTAATTGCTGATGCCAGAACTCCCATTTTAAGCATTGCTAGAGCAATAGGAATTTCTGGGGCTGCCATTCATCAGCGCTTGAGAAAACTAGAGGAATCTGGCTTAATCGCGGGCTCTCAGCTCGTCCTAAATCCAAAAATATTAGGGTATACTACCACTGCTTTTATCGGTATTTTTCTTGAGTCTGCAAGTATGTATTCTACAGCCATCAAGCGATTGAAAGAAATTCCAGAGGTAGTAGAAAGTCATTATACCACTGGTAACTATGCAATTTTTATAAAGATTTTATGTAAGAACAATGATGACCTAATGTACCTCCTCAACAAAGATATTCAGCGAATTAAGGGAGTGGCTAGAACCGAAACCTTTATCTCTTTAGACCAACAGATCAACCGTCAAATACAACTATAAATGCAAGGCACCGAACGCAAAGCACATTGGGAACATATATACACCACCAAAGCACTCAACGAAGTAAGCTGGTATCAACCCACACCACAACTCGCATTGAATTGGATTCAAGAGCTAAACTTAGCTAGCAATGCTGCTATTTTAGATGTAGGTGGTGGCGATAGTTTCTTGGTAGATCACTTACTAGAACTAGGATATAACAATATTACTGTGTTAGACATCTCCGAAAAAGCCATTGCTAGAGCTAAAGAACGTTTGGGAACCAAAGCCCAACAAGTAACTTGGGTAGTTTCAGATATTACATTATTCACTCCAGAACAGCACTATGAAGTATGGCATGATAGAGCTGCCTTTCATTTTTTAAGCGACCCTGAGGATATAAAACGTTACTATCAAATTTGTGTTGAAGCCACAGCAAAAAGTGCCCATGTACTTATAGGTACCTTTTCTACTGATGGTCCTTTAAAATGTAGTGGAATTCCAATTACTCAGTATACAGAACAGAGTTTAATCTTTTAAATAATAATGATGCTTATAGAGATACAATGACTTTTCACACTGTAGTCCACGAATAAATGTCGATTTGGAGAGTCTGCTTTTTGACATTATTTA
>CBFHVY010000166.1:0-2028 GCA_965659555.1 Flavobacteriaceae bacterium | reverse complement strand
CCGCAAGTTGTGAGGCTACAGGCGTAGCATTAGGATCGCCAACAACAGCAGATAATTGTAGTGTAGCTAGCACCACGAGTGATGCCCCAGCGACATTCCCATTAGGGGATACAGTCGTGACATGGACCGTCACTGACGGCTCAGGCAATACCGCCACGGCCACACAAACGGTTACAGTAGTGGATGATATTGATCCAATAGCGATTGCACAAGACATTACGGTTTCTATTGGTGATAATCCATTTATAGAAATCACAGCAGCTGATGTAGACAATGGAAGCAGTGATAATTGTAGTATAGCATCGATTACTTTTGACATCTCCCAGTTTGATTGTAGTATGTTCGGTGATAATGATGTGACGATGACCGTTACAGACACTTCTGGCAATTCAGCAACAACAACCTTTGTTGTAACAGTAACCAACTGTGATGCAGATGATGATGGTATTTTTGATGTAGATGATAACTGTCCAAATACACCAAACCCAGACCAAGCTGATAATGATATGGATGGCATTGGCGATGTGTGTGATGACGATGATGATGACGATGGAGTATTGGATGTAGAAGACAACTGTCCAATGACGTACAACCCTGGTCAAGAAGATCGTGACAATGATGGTTTAGGTGATGTTTGTGATTTAGTGGAGATTAACATCTCTCAAGCTTTAACACCAAACGGCGATGGCATCAATGACACCTGGATGATTTATAATATTGAAAACCATCCAAATAGCATTGTAAGGGTATACAACCGTTGGGGCAGCCAAGTCTTTAGTACTCGTGGATATCAAAACGATTGGGATGGGCGTTACAGAAAGTCAGATGGTAGTTTAGGTAGTTCTAGTTTATTGCCAGAGGCGTCATCGTACTATTATCAAATTGACTTAGATGGCAATGGTTCAATAGATTACGATGGGTGGTTATACATTACAAATTAAAAAATACATAAGATGAACATTAAATATATATTAGTTATAACAATCATTTCGTTTTGCTTTAAAGGGGTTTACGCCCAGCAAGAAAGTATTTTAACACAGTATTGGTCATTACCAACGGTATATAATCCGGCTGAAGTTGGAGTAGATTCTAAGTCTCATGTAGCATTAGTTACCCGTCAGCAGTGGACAGGAATATCAGAAGCACCCGTTACTAATTTGTTTGCTTATAGTCGCGCTATGGGTAAGAATGTTGGTCTTGGGATTAGTTTAATTCAAGATAAGACTTTTATCGAGGAATCTACATTCATAAGTATAGACTTTTCTTACAAATTGAAGTTCAATGAAGATACAAGTTTATACTTTGGGCTAAAAGGAGGTGGTCATAGTTATAGTGTTAATACTGCAGGATTACAAACCTATAATATTATGTTTGATCCAGCTTTGGAATCGTTTAGTTCGTTTTTACCTAATGTAGGAGTAGGTTTTTCCTTGCACCATAAGGATTTTGCGCTTAGTTTCTCTGTTCCACGTATGCTAGACACTAAAAGATATAAGGAATCTGAAGGAAGAACAACACGAGCTACAGACCGACCTCATTTTTATATTGGGTTAACAAATATTTTTACTCTTTCTGAGCAAATTTCAATACAGCCACGCTTTTTAACTCGATTTGTGTACGGAGCACCCTCATCAGTTGATTTAAATACAATGGTAAATTTTAGAAAATTAATAAATTTTGGAGCAAGTTATAGAACAGATGAGTCTTTGGCTTTTATTGCTGAATTAAAATTATTTCAATTAGAGAATAAGAACAGGGTAACACTAGGATGGGTGTACGAAAAGAGCACACGCTCAGCACTTGCCGATATTGGAGAAACCCATGAAATTGCTTTGAGGTATAATTTTTAGAGAATAATCATAACACTAAATAGAAAAACCTGCAAAATCTATTGCAGGTTTTTTCTTTTCAAAAAGTTTCTAATAGTTTGTTTAAAAAACAGAGGTTTTGTTTCGAAAATAGCGCAACGGGGTGTACATTTATAAAATGCAACTAATTGATTTTTAATTAGTTGCATTTTCTTTTTTA
>CBFHVY010000165.1:0-2052 GCA_965659555.1 Flavobacteriaceae bacterium | reverse complement strand
TAAACTGAATTTAGAAATAAATTATATAGTAGAAATAATACAAATTTTAGAAAAACTACTATATAAATAGAATAATACTATGCCTAACACGGTGTATAAAACATAGCTAATAAGTGCTTAATCCAAAGTTTAGTGTATTTTTATAAAGTCCGCCAAATTTTTAATTTGGCTTTTAAAAGAGAAAAATTAAAAACAAAATATAAAAATTCGGCTCTGTTATAATCCGAAATGTTAGTGTCTTTTTACACGCTACGTTTCATACACAAGTCCGTTAGCCACAAGCTGAAAAAAGCTAAATAATTACCATATTGGTAACTTTTTTATTATATTTGCGACAAACAATTATAATGTGCGAGTAATAGCGAAACGAACTTTACGAGATTTTTGGGAAAAACACGCTAATTGCGAACAACAATTAAAGTCTTGGTATAGAGAAATCGAAAAATCTGAATGGAAAAACATTAACGATTTAAAGAATGAATATCCAAGTGCAAGTATTTTAAAAGACAATCGAATTGTTTACAACATTAAAGGTAATAATTATCGCTTGATTGTAAAATTCAACTTTGAATACGGAATATGTTGGATAAGGTTTATTGGAACTCACGCAGAATATGACAAAATTGACGCAAATAACATCTGATTATGAAAATATTACCAATTAGAAACGAAAAAGACTATCAAAAAGCACTCGACAGACTTGAGGACATTTTTGATGCAAAAAAAGGAACGGAAGAAGGTGATGAATTGGAAATTCTTTCAATCCTGATTGACTGTTATGAAAATGAGAATTTCCCTATCGGAATGCCTGACCCAATCGAGGCAATTAAATTCCGAATGGAACAAATGGGAATGAATCAAAAAGATTTAGCAGAAGTTGTTGGTTTTAAAAGCAGAGTAAGTGAAATCCTAAATAAAAAAAGAAAATTGACTTTGGATATGATAAGAAAACTTAACACTAATCTACATATTCCAACTGAAGTTTTAGTCCAAGATTATTAAAATAAAGCCAGTGGCTAACAATGGCTATACCTAATTGCTCGTTCTCGCCTACTTCTGAATCTCGAAGTTTCGGGACTTGCGGATTTTCAGTTTGGTGTGTACTTGCAAAGTTAACCGCTAAACCACGCAACTACTCATAGCCGAGACCGTTGTAGCCAATTAAACAAAAGATGCTACCTAACCTATAGAACAGGATCAAACTTAGAATGTTATTTATACTCTTTTGAGCAAAAAGGGGTGAAGAAAAGAGGGATAAAAATGCGATGGATAAAACTACTGTTTTGGTATGAAAGTTTTTCATGACTGATAATTTTAAAAATGAATGATGTTTCACGGTGTTTATTTGATTTTTGTGTAAAACTCATGAATTGAGACCTTTAAGCCAAGTGCTTTAGTGCTTAAACGACTTAAAGCGTATCTAAACCGGCAAAAAACTATCGTGAATAATATTAACCTAAATCAGTTTTTATAAAAAAGAAGAATGTAATCTGCTCAAGCCAATAGATCTAATATTCCAAAAGCGCATGGCATTGCCAACACGGAACAACACTATGAGAGGAAAAAAGCCAGTGCACAAAACCGCTACCCACAATTATTGCCAAAAAGGAAAGTATAGTTTACCGACTAAATTCGATGTTTCGAAAACAAAAAACCACGACTAAAGTCGTGGTTTTTTGTTGCAGAGAGGAAGGGATTCGAACCCTCGATACCCTTTTGAGGTATACACACTTTCCAGGCGTGCGCCTTCGACCACTCGGCCACCTCTCTATAGATATAAATCAATAAGACCCTCTGGAGTCTCTACGAGAATCTGTTGCTGCTCGCGATCAATCTTTGTAATAAAATCATCAACCATAGGAATAAACACCTGCGCTTCTCCTCTACTAATTTCAAACAAAGGTTGGGCAGCACTATCGTTAACCCCTACTACAGTACCCACCTCACCAAAATGAGCATCGATTACCGTAAAACCAGTAATTTCATGGTAGTAAAACTGGTTCCCTTCTAATTTAGGCAATAGATCTAAGGGCAAGTACACTTCCGATTTCA
>CBFHVY010000164.1:0-2109 GCA_965659555.1 Flavobacteriaceae bacterium | reverse complement strand
TTTCGATTTGCGATATCAATTACCTTCATTACTTTTTGATAGGGAACATTTTTATCACCTCGTATAACTACCGTTTTCTGTTTGTCAGAACCCGTAGCTGTGAGTAAGGCATTCTCTAAATTAGCATCTGCCACTTTTGTTTGGTTGATATAATATACCGATGTATTGGTAATAGTTACCGCAACAGAAGTTTTGTTTTCTGTTTTTCCTCCTGCTTTAGGCAGTAAAACATCAATAGCACTTACGGTAACTAAAGTAGAGGTTAACATAAAAAAAATCAACAACAAAAACACAATATCTGTCATTGACGACATATTGAAATTCGGATTGACTTTATTTCGACCGCGTAAATTCATTATACAGGTTCGTTTAAAAGATCTAAAAAGGCTACAGATTCTGCTTCCATTTGATACACCACCTTATCGGTTCGAACCACCAAATGGTTATAGGTAACATAGGCAATAATACCCACAATTAATCCTGCAACAGTGGTTGTCATTGCCGTGTATAATCCGTCAGAAAGCATCTTAATATCAATTTGTCCTCCAGCATTAGCTATTTCATGAATGGCAACAATCATTCCAATCACGGTTCCTAAAAAACCTATCATGGGAGCCGCACCGGCAATAGTTGCCAGAACGCTTACATTGCGTTCTAACTGATAGACTTCTAATTTTCCAGCATTTTCAATAGCGGTATTGATATCTTCTAACGGCTTTCCTATTCTTGAAATTCCTTTTCCAATTAATCTACCTGTAGGTGTATTTGCGTTTTTACACAATGCATCAGCTGCAGAAATGTTTCCATTGGAAACATAATCTTTAATCTGATTCATAAAGTTTTTGTCCACCTTAGTTGCTGCTTTAATTGCAAAAAAGCGTTCAAAATAGATATAGAGGGCTACAGCTAATAAAACAACTAAAATTGCTATAATAACTTGACCACCAACCCCACCATCCATAATAAGGTTGTAGATAGATAGTGTTTTTTCTTCTTGTAGAGGGTCTGTAATAGTTTCTTGAAAGGGTAACTTCATAGTGTATGGTATTGTTCAGTATACTAACGAGCTTTTGTTTTTAAAATTGTTTAAAAAAACCGAGATAAAAATCTCGGTTTGTAATCGTTTAAAATAAGGTTCTGGTAATCATAAAAGTTGCAGAGCCGACCACGAATCCGATTAAGGCTAGCCACGATATCTTCTTTAAATACCAGAAGAAATCAATCTTTTCCATACCCATAGCTACAACTCCTGCTGCAGAACCAATTATTAACATACTTCCACCTGTTCCGGCTGAGAAGGCAATAAAGTGCCACAATTCATTATCAATAGGCTCCGAAAACATCCCTAAACTGGCCGCTACTAGAGGTACATTATCAATCACTGCAGATCCTACTCCGAGTAACATAATAACAAGATCAGAGACTCCTTCACCGTGTAATTCTGTACCCATCATTGGTGTAGATTCTTTTAACCAATCAGCAAATCCAAATAGAATTCCTAAGGATTCCAATGCTGCAACTGCTAGTAAAATACCCAAGAAAAATAAGATACTGGGCATTTCAATTTTGGAGAGTGAACTATGCACAGGACTATGATGTGCATGTGCATCAGATTCAGTCTTATCGAAATCTGATAAGGCAAATTTTGTTCTACTAAATATTTCAGCAAATGTAGCTACTACAGCTAACGAAAGCATCATACCTACATAAGGAGGTAAATGTGTAATGGTCTTGAATACAGGTACAAAAACAATAGCTGCTAGCCCTAAATACAACATCGTACCACTGTATTTACTTTTTGCTTTCTCTTTATCACTTTCATCGTCTATAGATCCTTGGAAGGCTGGCAAAAACGTAGCGATAAACGTAGGGACCACCATACATAGTAATGAAGGTAGTAATAGGTATTCAATTAATTTTAGGGTACTTACTTTTTTACCAATCCACAACATTGTAGTGGTTACATCTCCAATAGGAGACCAAGCTCCACCAGCATTTGCTGCAATAATTATTAATCCTGCAAACCAAATTCGATCTTCTCTCTTTTTAACGATTTTCTGTAAGATAGAGATCAATACAATAGTCGCTGTAAGGTTATCAATAATAGCA
>CBFHVY010000163.1:0-2169 GCA_965659555.1 Flavobacteriaceae bacterium | reverse complement strand
CGAAAAGGCCCTTAGGTCTTGTTGCGTAAAATAACGCTTAGAAGGATCTAGGCCTTCTATAAAATTATTAAACACATGTACTGAAAAATCGTCGTCTAAGTCTTTTTCTACAAAATGACCACGGGTTAACATATAGTTGAGCACACCAATCAGTACTCGGTCTTTTTCAGGATCTGTATCCACTACGTTTGCATTAGCAAAAGCAGTTGTAAAAAATAATTGTAATGTTAAAAAGGAAACTAGTAATCTCGTCTTCATAAATCGTTTGCTGTTTTCTATAAAAGTTATGTTTGCTAATTTACTAAAATGATACCAAATTTACTTGGTGATTTTTTTATAAATCCCTCTAAATAATTCTTGAGTCACTTTATTGTTTTTATCTATTGTTTGCCAAAGCTGTATGACAGTTCCATCATTGTTTTTAGTCCAAGTAATTCTATTGTATGTATCGGTAGTTTTTCCATTGCTACTCTTTCCTTCTAAAATCATCTGAGGCGCTTTAAAAGAACCTTTAAGGATTAAGGAAGCGCCAAGATTATCAATCCAAACCTGATTCCAACTGTCATCGGTACTGTTGTAATAATTATAGCTTGTCCCTGTGTATGTACTCGTTTTTGAGGTCCAATGTTCTTGGATACCGCAAGCATTGGCAAGCTTTTGTATGGTACTAAGACCTATCAGTTTATTTTGAGGACTGTACACCTCCCAAGAGCCAATCCAAAAATCAAATTCTTGGTACTTTTCACTCGAACATGGCGCGTTTTTTTGCTGAGCAGTACTTTTATTGGTAAAGCCTACTGAAAGACTTACGAAGAGGAATAATAGTACTGTTTTTTTCATGCCCAAAGATTTACTACAACAATGTTAGTTAAAATTATAGAGCTTATATCTTTACAAAACGTTAAAATAAACTTCCGTTTTTTTGACTTACTTTTGTGTAAAACATTGATGTATGCAAAACCAAAAACCACTAATATTAGTAACTAACGATGATGGAATAACAGCTCCAGGAATTCGTAATTTAATCGCTGTTATGAATACCATAGGAGATGTGGTTGTGGTTGCACCCGACAGTCCTCAAAGTGGTATGGGGCATGCTATTACGGTAGATAATGTACTTACCTGTAACCCAATTACGGTAGATGATGGACCTCAGTTAGAATACAGTTGTTCTGGAACACCGGCAGATTGTGTAAAAATGGCGGTAAACAACATTCTTAACCGGAAGCCAGATTTATGCGTTTCTGGAATTAATCACGGTTCCAATTCTTCTATTAATGTTATCTACTATGGTACGATGAGTGCTGCTGTTGAAGCGGGTATTGAAGGTGTTCCTGCCATTGGTTTTTCGTTGTTAGATTATAATTATCACGCAGATTTTAGACCTTCTTCTGAGTTTATTAAACAGATTACCTTAAGCGCCTTAAAAAATGGAATTCCAGAGGGTGTGGTGTTAAATGTCAACATACCAAAGCTTCCAAAAGAAGAGATTAGAGGTGTAAAAGTGTGTAGACAAGCAAATGGGTATTGGAGAGAAGATTTCGATAAACGAAAGAGTCCGTTTGGAAAAGAATACTATTGGTTATCTGGAGAATTTATTAATAAAGACAAAGGAGAAGACACAGATATTTGGGCTTTAGAGAACGGTTATATTTCTATGGTTCCTGTGCAGTTTGATCTTACGGCACATCATATGATTCAAAAATTAAATTCGTGGGATATATAAGAAAAGAAATTGCCATCGGTTTTTTTGTGGCAGTTGCTGTTACTTGTTGTGGCGGATTTCTATACATTACGTATTTCTCTGAGCTCACATTTGAAGCCTCTCTCCAAAAAATTCATCAAGAACAATTACATGCCCCAGCATTAGCATTAGCATCGCTACCTAATTTAGGGGTGTTTTTTATCTATTTGAAAAAGAAACAAGATTATAGGGCTAGGGGAGTACTTATGGCTGCTATTTTCATCGCTTTAATTACCTTTGTCTTTAAACTAATTTAGGCTTTATGAAGTACTACATCATTGCAGGAGAAGCTTCGGGAGATCTTCATGGGTCTAATCTAATGAAGGCCATATTACAAGAAGATCCCAATGCAGATATCCGTTTTTGGGGAGGCGACTTAATGCAGGTTGCTGGGGGTACTTTGGTAAAACATTACAAAGAATTGG
>CBFHVY010000162.1:0-2178 GCA_965659555.1 Flavobacteriaceae bacterium | reverse complement strand
CCTTAATAGTGTAGTCTATCTTTTTATTGGTGCGAATAAAATCGCCAAAAAACCAACGGATATCTTTTGTAGTTTTTCTGGCAAGTATCGTCGCAAAATCGCTACTGCTTGTAGGCTTTAAGCTCTTTGTAATGTAAAACTCTTGAATGGCCTTTTTAAGAACATCGTCTCCTAAATATTGTTCTAAATAGCGCAGCCCCATACCTGCTTTGTACTTGCTTACTATTTTTCTGTTGAAGTTTGAAAGTGAATCTAACTTTGTGGTTAAAGCTTGATCTAAAAATTTACGCGCACTAAACTGATATACAAAAGGGTATTTGTCATTAAATTCGAGTTTTGAAAAATTAAAGCTACGAATACCCCAAACTTTTGAGAGGTTTCCAAGAAGCTTAACTTCTGGATAATATTCATCTACATAAGCTAACATTAAATAGATTTGAAGTCCGTCGAGCAACCAATAGTCAGTTCGGTTGTTTAAAAGCAACGTGTTTTCAATATAATCTTTCGAAAGGGCTTTAAATAAGGTTAAGTCCCATTTAAAAACATCTGAAAAAGGACGAACAAAATTGGGTAATTGATTGAGTCCGTAGATGGGATTTTTTTGTTGCGTTAATTTTGAAAGTAGAATTTCTTTATGGGGATAGCTTCCTAGATATTTTTCTATAAAGAGCAATTCCCTGTTTAAAATTTCTGTTGCTAAGGTACTTTCAATAGGGGTGGGAATATCGGTTCTTACTTCTATGTTTTTAGTTTTAAACGATTTGAAGTTATTTACAGAATCTATAGTTAGTTCTATATTGGTTTTTTGTTTTCCTACTAATAAATATTCTACACGATCCTTTCTCTGTGTTTTGTATTGATATAGATTACTTTGAAGGATGTATTTTTTGGGAAGTTTTAATGTGATCTCATAACTAGTAGGTCCAGTATACAAATCGTCTAGGTTGAGGTTACTCATAATTTGCCACCCTGCTTCAGAATAGATTGCAGGACTGAGGTACCAAAACTCTAAATGATATCCTGTAGCTGTTTTACCCTGTTTGGTATAAGTGTCTTTTGGTATTTTTACTTTATAGGTTGCACTTAGCCTTACAGAATCTTGAGGGAGCAACCCTTTTTTTAATGGAGCTCTTAAAATGTCAATCTGATTGGACACTGTATGTACAGCAACTGATTCATAATCAACAGAGAAATTAAGGATTGTTGTTTCACCACGGTCTTCAGGTTTTGCAAAATACAAGGACTTGTTATAGTCTTTAATCAGCCGATTTGAGAGTGGCGTTTTATTGTTTTTATAGGCATTAGGCCAATTGTGTAAAAAGATTTCACGTAATGTGTCTTTGGAAGTATTATAAAATATAATGTCTTGCTGAATGCTTAAGATTTGCTGGTCATCATCTAAAGAAGCTACGATGCTCACTTTGTTGTCTTGAGCCACAAGACTAATTGGAAAGCACAATACAAGCACTATTTTATAAAAGGACTTCAAATAGGTGTTTTTATGGGTTGGTTATATGTCTTTATGTTTACAATGGTTAGGGGATTGTTTGTAGTTCTTAAAAGTTTGGTTTTAAACTGTATTTATCATAGAATTTATTCAAGTGATCAATGGCTTCTTGAGCAGTATCTACAATTCTAAACAAGTTTAAATCTTTTTCACTAATATTCCCTTCTTCTATAAGGGTTGTTTTAATCCACTCTAAAAGACCACCCCAAAAAGAAGAGCCCACTAAGATGATAGGAAAGCGTCCAATTTTATTGGTTTGAATTAGGGTAATCGCTTCGAAAAGTTCATCTAAGGTTCCAAATCCACCAGGCATGACAATAAACCCTTGCGAATATTTAACAAACATTACTTTTCTTACAAAGAAGTAATCGAACTCTAAGTTTTTATCGTTGTCTATCCAAGGATTGTCGTTTTGTTCGAAAGGGAGTTCTATGTTTAGTCCAACAGAAGTTCCTTTTCCTCTGTGTGCACCTTTGTTACCTGCCTCCATTATTCCAGGTCCGCCACCCGTAATCACGCCATATCCGTTTTGGGTAAGTTGAAAAGCGACTTCTTCTGCAAGTTGATAGTATTTGTGATCTGGTTTTGTTCTTGCAGAACCAAAGATAGACACACAAGGTCCTATTTTGCTGAGTTTTTCATAACCGTCTACAAATTCTGACATGATTTTA
>CBFHVY010000161.1:0-2189 GCA_965659555.1 Flavobacteriaceae bacterium | reverse complement strand
TTTTCTAGACCCAATAAGGTAAATACACCAATACCAATAGTATCGAATAAAAATAACGTTTTTGCTAAGGGTGCAATTTTGCTTTTAAATAAGAACGTACATACAACAGCAATTAGAATAGTCCAGATATAATTTAAATCGCCAATCCAGTTAATAGGATGCGCATCAATAAGTACATCTCTAAGCATACCACCACCAACAGCTGTAACAAAGGCTATGATAATAACACCGAATAAATCAAATTTACGTTTAGAGGCAACCAAGGCACCACTAATTGCAAAAGCAAACGTACCAACAATGTCAAAATAATAAATGAGTTCCACTAGAAAGTAATCGCTTTAAATGAGATGTGTAATTCTTTTTCAAGTGTCTTAATGCTACTGACTTCATTGGGTAAAATAAAGGCCACAGATTGTCCAGATTGTCCAGCGCGGGCTGTTCGACCACTTCTGTGGGTGTAGTATGCTGTTTGTTCTGGGAGTTGATGATGAACCACAAAACCCAATCCTGAAACATCAATACCACGCGCAGACACATCGGTAGAAACTAAGTATTGAAGACTTTCATTTTTAAAAGCACGCATCACCTTATCGCGTTCTTTTTGTTGCATATCGCCTTCTAACACCCCCACTGAAAACCCTTCAGCTTCAAGTTGAGTATGAATATTTTGTGCCCCAGCTTTGGTTCTACAAAAGATGATTCCCCTTTCTGATGCTTTAGATTCTAAAAAACGAATGATATCATTGAGTTTCTCTTTTAAAGAAGTTTGAATGTAAAAATGATTGATCTGTTTGTTGACCATTGCATTGGGGTCTACGGAAATACGAACTGCTTGAGCATCCATATACGTTTTAACAATCTTCTTAATTTCTTCTGGCATGGTAGCAGAAAATAACCAAGTATTACTATGACCAGAGGTGTATTTCAAAATTCGATTTAAGTCTTGCTTAAAGCCCATGCTTAGCATTTCGTCAGCTTCATCTAAAATCAATGTTTTTACATGTTTTAAATTTACTTCTCCACGTTCAATTAAATCAATGAGTCTACCAGGTGTAGCCACTAAAACATGGGTAGTCCGTTTTAAATTGTTGATTTGTTTGTCAATTTTTTCTCCGCCAAATACAGCTTCCATAAAAATACGTTCAGGAACATATTTTGTAAACTTAAACAACTGCTTTTTAATCTGTTGGACCAGTTCTCTCGTAGGAGACAAAATCAAAACCTGTATTTGATTGACATCAGGATCTACAGAAGCTAAGGCAGGTATACCAAACGCAACAGTCTTACCAGTTCCCGTTTGTGCTAAGCCTATACAGTCTGTATCGGTGTTTAAAAGCTTTGGAATGGATTCTTGTTGAATGGGGGTTGGAGAAGTAATTCCTAATTCTTTTAACGATTGAACATATCCTTTAGGAACTCCTAAGGCAGAAAAAGTAGCCATATATTATGCGTTTTAGACTGCAAATATACTTTTTAATTGCCGAGTAGTATCTTTTCAACAGTACTATTAATTCGAGTTGGTTTGTGACTTTTGGCGTCTACCAAACACCAGGTCGTTTGAGCTTCTGCAAGCAGTACGTCCCCTTTGTAAATTTCTACATGTCGTATAGAAGTAACCCCGCTTGTATGGCCTACCCATGTGTTTAGGGTAATAATATCGTTAACAAAGGCTGCCGCCCTGTAAGTGATTTCATGTTTAAAAACTACCCAAACAAAAGGAGTGTCTTGATGATGTTCAATGAGCTTTTGCCAATGGTGTTCAGCAATATCTTGAACCCATTTTAAATACACCACATTATTAACATGATCTAAATCATCAATTTCAGAGGCAAGTACCTGTCGTTGTTCTGTAAAATGAGCTCCTTTAATAATCATTCCACAAACTTACTCAAAACAAGGTAAATGTTAATTATAAGATAAAATATTCTTAGGGAGAAATTCGTGAATATATAATTGTGATATTTGAGACCTATTATGACAACATCTACAAGTAAACTAGGTACCGATAAGATTAGTACTTTATTAATCAAGCAAGCAGTACCGGCCTCTATAGGAATTTTGGTAATGTCTTTAAACATGATTGTTGACACCATTTTTGTGGGACAATGGATTGGTGTTTTAGCTATTGCCGCAATTACTGTAGTACTCCCTATTGCCTTTTTAATTTCATCTATTGGTATGGGAATTGG
>CBFHVY010000160.1:0-2262 GCA_965659555.1 Flavobacteriaceae bacterium | reverse complement strand
TAAAGAAATTATTGGGAACGAATCTCAAGAACGTATGGGCTTAGTCATCGCGAATGAGCACATCGATACCTTACAAAAAATTGCAGCTCGTGAACGATCTCCAATGTATAAGGTAGGTGATGTTACAGGTGATCATCGATTTACATTTAAGTCAGTCAGCAACGGAAATACCCCAATGGATTTGGCTTTAGAGGACATGTTTGGTTCTTCACCAAAAACCATAATGAACGATGTTAGTGTACACAGACTATACGAAGCAGTAAGCTACGATAATGCTCATTTTGAACATTATCTTTCAGCAGTATTGCAGCTCGAGGCTGTAGCGTGTAAAGATTGGTTAACCAATAAAGTAGACCGTTGTGTAGGAGGAAAAGTAGCAAAACAGCAATGTGTGGGGGCGCTTCAAATTCCTTTAAACAATGTTGGCGTAATGGCGCTAGACTATAAAGGTAAAGAAGGAATTGCCACCTCTATTGGTCATGCACCCATCTCAGGCTTGATAGATCCTGCTGCAGGAAGTAGAAACGCTATCACAGAATCATTAACCAATATTCTTTGGGCACCACTAAAAGACGGATTACAATCGGTTTCCTTATCTGCAAACTGGATGTGGCCCTGTAAAAATGAAGGTGAAGACGCACGTTTATATGAAGCAGTAGCTTCGGTATCTGAGTTTTCAATAGCCTTAGGCATAAACGTTCCTACTGGTAAAGATTCTTTATCTATGAAGCAGAAGTATCCTAATGAAGAGGTCATTTCTCCGGGTACTGTAATCATTTCAGCAGCAGCTAATTGCAATGATATTACAAAAGTAGTAGAACCTGTTTTTCAAAAAGATGGTGGGGCTATCTACTATATCAATATTTCTCAAGACGATTTTAAATTGGGAGGGAGTTCATTTGCGCAAGTAGTGAATAAAATTGGAACAGATACACCAACAGTAACCAGTGCAGCCTATGTTAAAACAGTGTTTAATACTCTTCAACAATTAATTAGACAAGGAGATATTGTAGCAGGACATGATGTTGCCTCTGGAGGGTTAATCACCACGTTATTAGAATTATGCTTTGCAGAAGTTAACCTAGGTGCTAATCTTGATCTTTCGGGATTAGGTGAAGAGGATGCTATTAAAGTATTGTTTTCTGAAAATGCCGGAATTGTTTTTCAAGCTAAAAACGAGCAAATTGAAAACGTACTTTCAAACAACGCGATTTCATTCGTAAAGCTAGGAAATGTTACCGATAGTGACCGATTGAACATTAAAAACTTTAGTACAAACTACTCTTTATCGGTATCGAACTTAAGAGATGTTTGGTATAAAACCTCATTTTTACTAGATCAGAAGCAAACCGCAAATGGTTTAGCACAAGAGCGCTATCAAAATTTTAAAACACAACCTTTACGTTTTACTTTCCCTCAACATTTTACGGGGAAGTTACCTCTACATAATAATGAGAATAGACCTAAAGCGGCTATTTTAAGAGAGAAAGGAAGTAATTCTGAACGAGAAATGGCCAATGCGATGTACTTGGCTGGTTTTGATGTCAAAGATGTTCATATGACCGATTTAATCTCTGGTCGTGAAACCTTAGAAGACATTCAGTTTATAGGTGCTGTAGGAGGGTTTTCAAATTCGGATGTATTGGGTTCAGCAAAAGGATGGGCAGGTGCATTTAAATACAACGAAAAGGCCAATAATGCCTTAAAGAAGTTTTTTGAAAGAGAAGACACCTTAAGTGTAGGTATTTGTAATGGTTGTCAATTATGGATGGAATTAGATTTAATTAATCCAGAACATGAGCAACATGGTAGAATGACCTATAATGATTCTAAAAAACACGAAAGTGCTTTTACATCGGTAACTATTCAAGAAAACACTTCGGTGATGCTTTCTACATTAGCAGGAACAACCTTAGGGGTATGGATTTCTCATGGTGAAGGTAAATTTAAATTACCCTACCAAGAAGATCGTTATCATATTGTTGCTAAATACGGATATGATGCGTATCCTCACAATCCTAACGGTTCTGATTTTAACACCGCGATGCTTGCAGATGCTTCAGGACGTCATTTGGTTACCATGCCACACATAGAACGTTCTACGTTTCAATGGAACTGGGCCAACTACCCTACCGGAAGAAAAGACGAAGTAAGTCCATGGCTAGAAGCCTTTGTAAATGCTAAAAATTGGATAGTGCAAAAAAATAATGAATAACTGTAACATTGAGACTATTGATGTGTCTTTACGATAGAATAAATCCA
>CBFHVY010000159.1:1929-2292 GCA_965659555.1 Flavobacteriaceae bacterium | reverse complement strand
ATTTAAAAGCCATCAATCAAGATCATATTGTCAATGAACATTCTAATTACTGTTTTGGAGAGGGAGGTGCTGGAACTTATTCAGATGGAAAACTATATACTCGGAGTTTAAAACGTGGAGATGTTCGGCGCATCTTCGAGAATTTAGTGTATCATGGTGCAACAGATCAAATTCTAATAGATGCACATCCACATATTGGCACCAATAAACTTCCTAAAATCATTCAAAATATAAGAGCTACCATTTTAAACTATGGTGGTGAAATTCATTTTGAAACCCATGTAAACGATTTTACCATTTCAAACAACAAACTCGTAGCGCTTCATTTAGCCAACGGACAAGAGGTCGCTGTAAAGTCTGTAA
>CBFHVY010000159.1:0-1919 GCA_965659555.1 Flavobacteriaceae bacterium | reverse complement strand
ACGGGACATTCTGCAAGAGATATTTTTGAATTGTTACATCGAAAAAAGGTGGCCTTAAAAGCAAAGTCTTTTGCTATGGGAGTCCGTGTAGAACATCCACAAGAAATCATAGACCAAATTCAATACCATTGCTCTGGAACTAGAGATGAAGTTCTTCCTGCTGCGGCATATAGTTTAGTAGAACAAGTTCAAAGTAGAGGGGTGTATTCGTTCTGTATGTGTCCGGGAGGATTTATTGTTCCTGCGGCAACAGCTCCGGGAGAAGTCGTGGTTAATGGGATGTCGCCCTCAAGACGAAATAACAAGTTTGCGAATTCGGGTATTGTGGTAGAACTCAACATCGAAAAAGACTTTCATAAATATGAGGCTTTCGGACCTTTAAAAGGGCTAGCCTTTCAAAAGGAATTGGAGCGTTTAGCCTTTACCGCCGGAGGACGATCTCAAACAGCTCCAGCACAACGGTTAACTGATTTTGTTGAAGGAAAAGCATCTACCCTGTTAAACGACTGCTCTTACCAACCGGGCTTACAAGAAGCGCCTTTACATTCGTTATTGCCCAAGAGTATTGGCGGACGATTACGAAAAGGGTTTGCTGCTTTTGGCAGAAAAATGCACGGATACTATACCGAAGAAGCAAATATTATTGGAGTTGAATCTAGAACCTCATCACCAGTCAATATTCCAAGAACAGCCCAATTAGAACACCCCGAATTAAAAGGTTTGTATCCATGCGGTGAAGGCGGAGGCTATGCTGGCGGAATTGTTTCTGCTGCCATGGACGGAGAGCGTTGTGCAGAAGCCGCCATTGAAAAATACAATCAGTAATTACATATATTTAGCTATATTTGAATGATACCTTATCATATTGGTATCCATTCATTTATGAAATCTTTTCTGAGAAACATTCGTCAACAATTATTTATCGACAATAAATTTACGAAGTATTTGATATACGCATTGGGCGAAATTGTCTTAGTGGTTATTGGTATCCTAATCGCATTGCAGATTAATAATGCCAATAATGCAAGAATTGAACAAGCAGAACTTCGAAGCTACCTAAAAAAGATTGCTAACAATATGGCTATTGATATTAAAATTATCGACAGTTTAAAAACCAGAAGAGATCGATTACGAAACTGGAGTATTGAAGCTTCTACCTCACTACGAGAGCGAGATTATTCGAATCTTGATAAATTGTTAAAAGGGGGTGCAGGTATCTATGAGTTCTATTTTATACCCAATAGAAGTGGTTATGATGCTTTTAAAAACTCCAAATATGTTGGTGAAATTAAGAACAAACTTTTAGATAGCTTGTTAACAAACTATTATATGACTGTTAACACTATTAGGGAAGTTGAATTAAGCTACAACAATTATATGGAGAGCATGGAAGCGACAATTAAAAAAGAAGTGGACATCACAAACTTTATGATTTACAGCTCTATTAGGAGGACATACAGAGACTCTTCAGAAGTAGCTATAAAAAGAATACAAACTAAATACGGTCCGTCTCTACTTCCTTATGTTACCCACAATACCCACATTGCAATCACCCATAGAACATCCGTAGAGGGTGGATACAGAAGACTTTATCCAAGACTCAAAAGTTTGGGTAAGGCCTTTATAGAAGCCGTAAAAACCTCCAAATAAGGCTGTTTACTTTTATTTTGTTTAACAATTCTTTAACAATACTAAACATTTGATTGTCAATTAATAATTAATTAATACTAAACATATGTTTAGCTATAAGCTATAATTTTAACGTACCTTTAACAATATTATAACGTAACCAATTTAACAATCACCCAATTATGAAAAAACAATTACTTAGTAAAACCATTAGAAACCCCTTTTTATTGGTATTTTATTTCTTCTATTTTCAATAGAAGCCTTTTCTCATGTCACCGAGATTAGGGTAA
>CBFHVY010000158.1:0-2549 GCA_965659555.1 Flavobacteriaceae bacterium | reverse complement strand
ATAGGCTCTTTTTGATTGGTTTCGTATTCCAGTAAGGTCTGTCTACATGCCCCGCAAGGACCTACAGGTTTGGTGACTTTGGTATAGCTAGCTGTAGCTACTATAGCTAACTTTTTAATTAAAACTCCTGGATATTCAGAACCTGCTTTCCAAATAGCAACGCGTTCTGCACACATGCCTGAGGGGTATGCTGCATTTTCTTGATTGCTTCCAGACACTATTGTACCATTTTCTAATAGGAGAATAGCACCTACCTTAAATTTAGAATAGGGTGCATACGATTTCTGCGTAGCCTCTTTGGCTAATACCAAAAGCTTTTTATCTTCTTCAGGCAATTCATCCAGCGTATCGTATTGAATAGCCTTAGTGGCTAAATGGAGTTCTTTCATCAAACAGTTTTATAGTCCTTTAAAGTACTAATAATCCTCATAAAGTTCTCCTAAATCGAAAGAAACTGAAAATCGAAGTGAATTTTCTAAAGGGTTATTTACATCTGATGCATTGATTAGATACGATAAGTCAATATTTAAAGCATTGGTTTTAAAACCAGAACCTAATGTAAAATACTGGCGACTTCCTTTTTCATCACTTTCATGAAAATATCCAGTTCGTAGGGCAAAAGCTTGATTGTATAAGTATTCGGCTCCAAGCGCCCAAGTAAATTCTCTTAACTCTTCGCTAAAACCTCCTGGTGCATCTCCAAAAGAACTAAACATTCCAGACAACCATCCTTGATCTCTGTCGGAACCATCGGGTTGTGGAGTAGGCACTAATAATTTGGTAAATTCTAAATTCAAGCCAATGATATTATAATCATCGAGAATAAAATCAAAACCTCCTCCAAACTTTAAGTTTGTTGGAATAAAATCTTCTTCACCTGGTACATAAGACACTTTAGGCCCGATGTTGGCAATATTAAATCCAATTCGGTATCTACCATTAAAGTTTCCGTAGTTTTCTTCTTGAGACTGATAATACCCCGATACATCTACACCAAAAGAGTTGATAGGTTGTAGGTTGGTATTGGTTCCTGTAAAGGCTAAGTTAGATCTGAAATATTTTAGGCTTACCCCCATAGAAAAGGTTTCACTCAACTTTAATGCATAGGTTCCCGACAATGAAAATTCATTAGGTTTTATGGTTCCGGTAGGATTTCCTTGATTGTCTGTTAAATCTACCTGACCTAAAGAAAAGTATCTAAACTCTGTTCCCCATGCTGCATTTTCACTAAATCTATTGATATAAGACGCACCTCCAATAAAAATATCATCGGTTAGATTTCGCAACCAAGGCGAATAATTTAATCCGATTTGAATTTGTCTTGAACTAAATACAATCTTTGAAGGGTTGTGAAATAATGAGTTTGCATCTGCCGATGTTGAAACCCCTACATCTCCCATTCCTCCTGCTCTAGCATCAGGTACGATAAGTAAGAAAGGGGTTGCTGTTGTTATTCCATTAGTGGTTTGTGCTTGTATTTTTGAAAGTCCAAAAAATAAAAGCAATATGCATAAACTTAATTTTTTCATTAGTTGAGTTTGTGTTGGTTGAATTAAAATTATTGTAAGATAACTAATTTTTGATACTGTTGCGCAACTAAATTGCTACTGGTTGCATTTACTTGTAATTTATAAATATACACCCCTTTACCTATTTTGTTTCCAAAATCATCTAAACCATTCCATTGAATAGTTCTAGAAAGGTTTCCTGTGGTTTGTATTTGTTGTTGTATCGTTTTAATAAGCTTTCCTGAAATAGTAAAAATTTGAACTTGCACCTCTAAAGGCTCATTCGGTTTGTTATGTTGAAACCAAAACTCCGTATAATTTACAAAGGGGTTTGGGTAATTCAATACATGGTCTAGAGTTAGTGATGCATCACTAACTACAACAAAATGTAACGTAGCTTCTGAAGAATTATTGTAGGTATCCCAAGCTTTTAATGTTAAGGTATGAGGCCCCACTTCTAAATCTCGCAAAGGATAGGTTACTTTTCCTTTGGTAAAATCATTAAGATCTGTTTCATAGAAGTCGTTTAAGACTATTGGATTGGATTCATCTCCATCTAAAACAGCTACAATATCATGATCTACTGCGGTAATCGAGGTATTAATTCCACTGAGATCTGATAAATTTGCAATTAGGTTTGGCGATGTATTTGTGTTTCCGCCGTCTATAAACGATTCATCATTCATAAACAATCGAATTTCTGGCCCCGTAGTATCATCAGCAGCATTAGGATTAATACCTCCCACAATAATGTCTAGATTATACCCCGATTTTTCATCGGTTTGATTGGTGGCATAAAAACTCAACTTCCCTTTTCCGTAGGCAATCCTTACATCTTTAGGTACAATAAAATCAAAATTAAACGTCCCATTTGTTATCGTTGCTTTTCCTTTAAAGAGCTTACTTTCTTGAGAATCGAAGGGTAACTGAACTCCAAAACCATCATTATCTAAGGTTGTTCTATCGATTGGTTTGTCAAAAACTGTAGTGTATAATACCCCATTATAATTCGTTAAAACGGTATTGGTGTTATCGGTAATT
>CBFHVY010000157.1:0-2580 GCA_965659555.1 Flavobacteriaceae bacterium | reverse complement strand
TCCTGAAACCAATGAGGTTGATTATCTCATCGAGGCAACCCCATTTGAGTATGAAACTAAAGAGCGCTATGAAATCGACATTTTTAAAGATTTCTATACCTATTCGGGTTTGTTGTCTACAGTAAAGACCAATAATAGAATGCTCAATACGGTAGCCAGTGTCTACGCACAAGAAAATGAATTAGATTCGTGTATCTTATTAAATGAACGTAAGGGTGTAGTTGAAACCACCAATGGAAATATTTTTATACGAACGGGTAATCTTGTTAAAACACCGGCATTAACTGAAGGGTGTATCCAAGGAATTATGCGTAAAAAGGTGATAGAACACCTAGAAAAACATGCTGAATACCAAATTGAACAAACCGTAATTTCTCCTTTTGAAATTCAAAAAGCAGAGGAAGTCTTTGTAACCAATGCAGTTATGGGAATTCAACCGGTAACACATTACCGTAAAAAAACATTTACTGTAGCTGTAGCTCCAAAGTTAGCGGCAAGCATTAAGGTGTCAGCAATTACTTTGGCTAATTAAGGTGAATGTCACTAGGGGCATTTGCCCATATTTTATAGCTTCCACCTTTTTGTAATAGCTTGTTTTTCCAGAGACTTTTTTCGTCTGCATTTAAAATGTTGGGATAGTCATTGTCTGTAACAAACCAAGAATTCCCGTCAATTTCTTCATGGAGCTGCAGTGCATCCCAACCAGAATAGCCAAGAAAAAACCGAATATCATCGGTATTGAGTTCATTATTGATTAATAAGCTTTTTAAGGCTTCAAAGTTTCCACCCCAATACATGCCATTGGTTACTTCAATGCTACCAGGCAATAGCTCAGGAACTCTGTGTATAAAATAGAGATTGTCTTGTTCTACGGGGCCACCTTGGTAAATGGTAAAATCACAAGAGATTTCAGAAAAAATATCATTAAGCGTATAGCTTAAAGGTCTGTTTAAAATAAAGCCAACAGCACTTTTAGAAGAATGTTCGGTTAACAGAATAATACTTCTATTAAAAGAATCATCATTTAATATGGTAGGCTCTGCAATAAGTAGTTTTCCTTTACTCGGTTTAATTGTAGACACACGTTTTTCTTTATCATTTAAATGTAGGTAATTTTATGAAATAAAAAAACTCCCTAAAAAGGGAGTTTTGTATACTTTAAAAAAGTGGTGATTAGTTTACAGAGTCACTTAATCCAGCTCCTGCTTTAAACTTTACAACATTTTTAGCTGCAATTTTGATTTCTGCTCCAGTTTGAGGGTTTCTACCATTTCTAGCAGCTCTCTTAGATACAGACCAAGTTCCCCATCCAACTAAAGCTACTTTTCCTCCTGATTTAAGAGTTGAAGTTACGTTAGATGTTAAAGATTCTAAAGCTGCTTTAGCTGCTGCTTTAGAGATACCTGCGTCAGCAGCCATTGCATCGATTAAATCTGATTTGTTCATAATAAATAGAATTTAAAATTAATTGATTATTTTTTTGCTATCAAAGCATAAACAAATATAGGCGGATTAAGGGCTTATGCAAGTTTGGGCCTATAAAAACCCCCTTTTTGTTAATAAAAGGAGTTAAATTGTTAATAACGCTATTAATTTGAGCGCTAAACGCTACACCTCTTGTCTATAAAGGGCTTATACCATACGAGCATCTTCATTAAATGAAAATCCATTTAGTAATTCTGAACTACTCATTTTTCGTTTGCCAGCAAGTTTAATCGATAGTACTTCAATAAACCCATTTTGTACTGCAATTCGAAGTGTTTTTTTGGTAGCTATTACTTGTCCTGGCGAGTAGGTATGCTCTTCTTCTATTTTTCTCACCTCATAGACTTTAGCCTGAATTTCTTCAGGACCATTTAGTAAGGTTGTCCATGCTGTTGGAAATGGGTTTAGTCCTCTAATTAGGTTATAAATTTCATTTAAGGAGCTTTGCCAATTGATTTTACAGTTTTCAGGAAATAACTTTGGCGCCAACGAATGTTTATCGTTTTGTTGTTGTGTGGTTACAGTACCTTCTGCAATATGGTTTACGGTTTCTAGTACCGCCTTAGCACCCAATACCATTAATCGATCATGAAGGGTACCTACGGTTTCCTCTGGTCCAATACTCGTTTCTTTTTGAAGTATAATGTCTCCCGTATCAATTTTGTCATCTATAAAGAATGTGGTAACTCCAGTTTTAGTTTCGCCATTAATAATTGCCCAATGAATAGGAGCTGCTCCTCGATAGGCTGGTAATAATGAAGCATGTAAATTAAAGGTGCCATAAGCGGGTAGTTGCCAAACTTTTTTGGGGAGCATTCTAAAGGCCACAACCACAAATAAATTAGGTTTTAGAGCGGTTAAAGCCTCCATAAAATCCTCTGAACCCAATTTTACAGGTTGTAAAACGGGGAGTCCGTGCTCAACAGCATACTTTTTTACAGCAGATTGACTTAGTTTTCTCCCTCTTCCTGCGGGTTTGTCTGCTACAGTAACTACACCTACAATAGGGTAGGACTGTTGGTGTAATGCATCTAATATTGCTACAGCAAAATCTGGAGTGCCCATAAAAACAATGCGTAAGTCTCTCATACCAAA
>CBFHVY010000156.1:0-2763 GCA_965659555.1 Flavobacteriaceae bacterium | reverse complement strand
AAAATCTAAATGCGTTACAATTCTAATTCTACCCTGTCCCATGGGTGTTAACAGAATCCCTTTTGCTTTCATTGCTTCGATAAAAGAGTGATCACTTAGGTGGTCTTTTACATAGAAAATAATAATATTAGTTTCTACAGGCTCTACCTTCTTTACATAATCACAAGATTGCAACACTTGAGCGATTTTTTGAGCTTTAGCATGATCATCAGCTAAACGCTCTACATGATGGGCTAAAGCATACAGCCCAGCAGCCGCTAAAAATCCTGCCTGACGCATAGCTCCACCAAAGAGTTTACGTATGCGTAATGCCTTTGCAATATGTTCTTTAGAACCCAATAATATAGAGCCCACTGGAGCTCCTAAGCCTTTTGAAAGGCATATAGAAATGGTGTCAAATAACTGTCCGTATTGCAACGGAGTTTCTTGTTTGGCAACCAAAGCATTAAACAAGCGAGCGCCATCTAAATGATACGCTAAATTATTGGCCTTAGCCACTTCCTTTATTTTTTTAATCTCTTCAAAGTCCCAACACGCACCTCCACCTTTATTGGTGGTGTTTTCAATACATACTAGGCTAGAAAAAGGAACATGGATATCTGCCCTACCGCTCACAGCCTCTTTAAGCTGCTCTGCTGTAAACATTCCTCGATCTCCATCGATAAGATGACAGGTTACTCCTGCATTAAAGGCTGCGCCTCCACCCTCATAATTGTATACATGTGCGTATTTATCGCAAAACAATTTATCCCCAGGTTGTGTATGCAGCTTAATAGCGGTTTGATTGGCCATAGTACCCGAAGGGAAAAACAAGGCTGCCTCCATACCAAACATTCGAGCTGCAGTATCTTGCAATTCATTTATGGTGGGATCACTATTAAATACATCATCACCTACACGAGCATGCATCATAGCCTCCATCATTTTAGGGGTAGGTCTGGTTACGGTATCGCTTATTAAATCTATTTCCATATGCTATTAATATTGGGTACCTATCGGAGAACCGTCAGGTAGTGTTAAAGTTTGTGTTCTTGTATAGTTTGATGGGTTTTTCTTAAAGCTCGAAATCATAGACAAATATTGATCTTGTATCATGCTTCTTTTTCCCTTTTTATCTGCTTTGGTGAGTTTAGTTTCTAACTCATTGATCTTTCTTGAAACCAATGCGGCTACTTGAGGATATGTACTAGAACTGTGTAAGTAAAACAATTGATCTAACAACTGCGCATTTACTACATGTTGTAAATACTCATGATAGGTGTCGTTATGTTTCTGGTGAAACGTTTGATCGATGAGATAATCAATAACATCTCCCAAACACAATTGATCTGCATCTAAACTCTTTTGATGTACTAAACGTGTCGCTCTTTCTGGATGCAGTACAAAAGAGAAGGTCATTTTACTAGCAGCCTCAACAGCACTAAAAGGATCAAAAGCAACACCTGCTTTACTTTTAAAAGATTCTCTAGTTCTTGAATATCCTAGCGCTCTTGGCGGAAATAAAGACAAGAGTGGTTTGGGTATAGCAATCTCTTCTACAGCAATAGTTTTTGCAACAGCCTCAAGAGCTGCTCTCTGTATTGCAGGCTCAATTACCTTTACCACTTGCTGACGACCTCCTTTTACTGCATAACTATAGTCTAAGCCTCCAATGATTTTAGCTGTAGCTTCGGTTTGATATCTGTGAAAGAAATATAACGGCACAAAAACATCTTCTAAAACAGAATAGGGTTCGCCTGTTTTAATATTGTCTGTTGAAAAGTTCTGAATAGCCGTTTTTCTGATGTTTAACACATTAGCCAACTCATCAGCAACAGTAGCTCCATTATCCCAAAGATGAGCATAGGCATGCGCACTTCCTGCTGGACGTGCATCAGGATCAGAAATAAAACGCATTCCTGAGGCAAAGGCATCATCTAACAACTTGCGGAGTGCAGTGGTTTCATCGCCCTCAAAATCTTGATAGGAATATGCCACAGCAACTTTATCCCAAGCACCAATTTTATCATCATAAGCTTCTGAGAAATCAATTTGACCATTCTTCAAGCTTAATTTTGGATGTGGATAATCCATCACAGAAATCCTACCTTTTGTACTCGCTGCAAAGTTGTGCGCAAATCCAAGTGTATGCCCAATTTCATGAGCCGACAACTGACGAATACGCGCAATAGCCATATTCATTGCATGGGAATCATCTACCGAATTGTTTTTATATGGAGCCGCTAAGGCTTGTGCTATTAAGAAGTCTTGACGGATTCGCAAAGAGCCTAAACTTACATGCCCTTTTAATATTTCCCCAGTTCTGGGGTCTGAGATACTTGCTCCATAACTCCATCCACGAGTAGAGCGATGTACCCATTGTACCATATTGTAACGAATATCTAAAGGGTCTGCACCCTCAGGTAACATTTTAATCTGAAAAGCATTTGTATACCCAATGGCCTCAAAAGCTTGGTTCCACCAACGACCACCGGTTAATAATGCAGACTTTACAGGTTCTGGAGTTCCTCTATCTAAATAGTAAATAATAGGCTCTACGGCTTCACTTACTGCCGCTTTTGGATTCTTTTTTTCTAAGCGATGTCTGTAAATAAATCGTTTCACTATAGGTTCATTTACTGGTGTTGCGTAATCTAAATACTGCATAGAAAAAGATCCCGATCTAGGGTCATATACTCTAGGCTTGTAGTTGTTATCTGGCAACTCTATAAATGAATGGTGTTGATGAAAGGTAATAGCAGAAGCAGCTGGAGTAACACTCCT
>CBFHVY010000155.1:0-2764 GCA_965659555.1 Flavobacteriaceae bacterium | reverse complement strand
TTATTTGGAATATTGATGATGATGGAAACCCTAATGGAACCGAATTAGATTGTTCTATTGTAGAGACCACCTTAGGTCCAGATCAAGAGGTGTGTAAAGGAACCCCCGTAGTATTAGATGCCACACCCGCTTCAGGAGAGCCTGTAACTTATAAATGGTTCTTAGATATTGGAACTGGTTTTTCTGAGTTAGTGGGAGAAACCAATGCTACCTTAACAATTAACAACGATGTTTCTGGTATTTATAAAGTAGAAATCACCAACGTAGATAACTTTACAGATGAAGATGAAGTGATTATTAGCTTTTTTGATGTTCCTGTATCAACCACCATTAACCCTATCATTTTTTGCGATACCGATAATGATGGAGTAAACACCTTTGATTTAGAGAATCTAAAAAACACTGAAGTATTTAACGGGCAAGATCAAAACGTTTTTGAAATCTTGTATTTCACCGACCCTGGATATACCAATCTAATACCAGATCCCACAGCATATACCAATACGAATAGTCAAGAAACCATCTATGTTCGTATTAGAAACCGATCGAACATCGATTGTGTGGCAGATATGAGTTTTGAACTAATTATCACCCCTTATCCAGTGCCCGCAAAACCTACAGATTATCTAATTTGTGATGATGATACCGATGGTGATGATACCAACGGCTTTGTATCTACTTTTGTATTAGCTACTAAAGACGCCGAAATTTTGAATGGGCAAGACCCTCTTACCTTTGCCGTAAGTTATCACACTTCTATCTCTGATGCCGCTGCCAACCTTAACCCGATTGATAAAAATAATCCGTATACCAATACCACAGCCAATAGTCAGCCAATATATGTACGGTTAGAAAATGTAAACAACACCGATTGTTTCGATATTTCAGTTTCGTTTGCACTCATTGTAAATCCACTGCCAGTCATTTCAACGGTTGTGGAGTTAAAACAATGTGATAACGATACCGATGGGTTTAGTGACTTTAATCTTGTTGAAGCGAGAACAGATATTTCCACCAACTACGCGAACGAAACGTTTACCTTCTATCCTACCCTTGCAGATGCTGAAAACGACACTAATGCGATTGCCAATCCTACCGTGTTTACCAATAGAACTGTGACTACAGATACTGTTTGGGCACGTGCCATTTCCAGTTTTGGATGTTATCGTATTGCCCAAGTAAATATGGTTGTCTCTACCACAGGAATCCCATCAAATTTCTCTCGTTCATTTACTGCCTGTGATGATTTCTTAACCCTAGATGGATCAGATACCGCTGCTAATGATGATACCGATGGAGTAACTACCTTTGACTTTAGTAGTGTGGATGCCGAAGTTCGAGCTTTATTTCCTCCGAACCAACAACTCATCGTAACCTACTACCGCAATGAGGCCGATGCCCTTGCTGAGGCCAATGCTATTGCTAACATTGGCTCGTATAGAAATATCGGATATCCCGGAGGTCAATCTATTTATATTCGTGTAGATAGTGCTTTAGATAATGACTGTTTAGGTTTTGGACCTTATATCACCCTTACCGTTGATCCTGTCCCTGAGGCTAATCCTGTTAGTGACCTTGTCTTATGTGATGATGCTGATGATGGTGATTTTACCAACGGAATCGCTCAAAGTTTTGACTTAACTCTTCAAGATGCCACTATCTTAGGAGCTCAAGACCCCTCTGCTTTTACGGTAAGCTACTATACCTCTGCTGCTGATGCGCGTACTAATACCAATCCAATTACAGGTCTTTTTACCAACACCACCCCCACCAGTCAGCCTATCTTTGTTCGTGTAAGCAATAATACTACTGGATGTTTTACAGATCACACCTCTTTTAATGTAGTGGTGAATCCACTACCAGAATCTAATTCTATTAACGACCTTGAACTCTGTGACGACCCTCTAGATGGCGATGCTCGGAATGGCTTTTCTCAGGCTATTGACTTAGAACTACAAACAGCTACTATTTTGGGAGGACAAGATCCTGCTGTGTTTTCGGTAAGCTATCATCTCTCTTCTGCTGAAGCTACCTCGGGAGCGAATCCTTTAGTGAGTCCTTTTAGCAACACCACGGCCTTCTCTCAAACTCTCTTTGTTCGAGTGATCAACAATACTACGGGTTGTGTAAACGATGTGAACTCTTTTGAGGTCTTAGTACATCCAGAGCCTACTGCTGAACCTATCGCTGATCTTAGTTTCTGTGATGACGATACCGATGGAGATGATACTAACGGCATTGTACAAAATATTGATCTTGAAGTACAAACCGCTACCTTATTAGGAACGCAAGACCCTAATGAGTTTACTGTAAGCTATCACCTCTCTAGTGCTGAGGCTAGCTCGGGAGATAATCCTCTGGTGAGTCCTTTTACCAATACGATCTCTGGTGGTCAAACTATTTTTGTGCGTATTGTAAACACTACTACAGGGTGTGTCTATGACGATGTGACTTTTGAGGTGGTGGTCAATCCACTACCTGACTTTCAAGTCACCACACCTCAGATAGTTTGTCTTAACGGACCTACTACGACCCTTAGTGTTGAAAATCCTGCTGCTACCTACGATTACCTTTGGACCTTACCTAGTGGAGCTACCAGTATTGGAGCTGAACTTATTGTGGATGCTGGTGGAACCTATTCGGTAACCGCCACTACAACCGATGGTACCAACTGTGCTAGAACTAGAACTATCGTAGTAGAGGAGTCCATCATTGCGACCCTTACGCTAGACGATGTGACCATTGTAGATGACAGTGAAAACAA
>CBFHVY010000154.1:2562-2818 GCA_965659555.1 Flavobacteriaceae bacterium | reverse complement strand
ATTTCCGTTAAGAATTTCTTGATAACTCTGGGTGTGTAAATCTGTAAACCCATCACTAAATTCAATTTCATCCCCATGAATTGTAATAGATCGGAACGTTCGTTGTCCTTTCTCTTGAATCACTTTTGGAAGATCCTTTTGATCAATCGATAAAAACCAACGCACACGAGCATTAGTGAACTCTAAATAACCAGCTGCTCTATGTTGTTCTCTCAAATGTACCTGACTTTCTTGCACTTCTCCAAATACCCAAGAC
>CBFHVY010000154.1:0-2552 GCA_965659555.1 Flavobacteriaceae bacterium | reverse complement strand
TAAAAATGAACACCAATATTAGTAGCGATACCTCCAGATTTGGACTCGTCTCCTTTCCATGAAGTATGATACCAACTTCCTCTTGATGCGATATACGTAAGATCAACTTCGTATTTGGTTTCTTGTTGACTTTTCGCTACCTTTTCTTTTAATGCTTGAATACTCGGATGCAAACGTAATTGCAATATGGCATGTATCCTATTTCCAGATTCTTGCTCTATTGCGGCTAAGGCATCAAGATTCCAAGGGTTTAAGACCAAGGGCTTTTCACAGATAGCATCGGCTTCTCTTCGTAAGGCCATACGAATATGGGCATCGTGTAAATAATTGGGGGTACAAATACTCACATAATCTAAACGTACATGTTCCTGCCTTTTTAGTTTTTCAATATGACGATCAAAACGTTCAAACTCCACAAAAAATTTGGCTTCTGGAAAATAGCTGTCTAAAATCCCAACACTATCAAATTTATCATAGGCTGTTAGCAATACATTACCCGTATCTTTAATCGCTTGTAAATGACGTGGGGCAATATACCCCGCTGCTCCTATCAGTGCAAAATTTTTCATGCTATAAACATTTATCTCTTAACGAATTAGGTAATACATTTTTTACATCGTACACAACGCTCTTTTCTTTTAATAATGAATTATACGAAATGGTCGTAAAAGCTTGATGGGCTACAGTCAGCACCACTGCATCAAACTGCTCTTCGGGAAGGGTTTGTGAAGAGACTAACCGATATTCATGCATTACTTCCTCTGTATTTGCCCAAGGGTCATAAATATGTACTTGTGTTCCGTATTCCTCTAGGGAATGAATGACATCCACTGCTTTGGTATTTCTAACGTCTGGACACTTTTCTTTATACGTAATTCCTAAGACTAAGACTTTGGCATCTTTGATAGGTATGTCTTTTTTGATCATTAATTTTACTACTTCAGAAGCCACATACTGTCCCATTCCATCATTGACTCTTCTCCCAGCTAAAATAATTTCTGGGTGATAACCATACTCTTGTGCCTTTTGCGCTAAATAATACGGATCTACACCGATACAATGACCACCTACCAAACCGGGTTTAAAGGGTAAAAAGTTCCATTTTGTTCCTGCAGCGGCCAATACATCGTGGGTATTGATATCCATTAAATTAAAAATCTTAGCCAGTTCATTAACAAAAGCAATATTAATATCACGTTGTGAGTTTTCAATGACTTTAGCGGCTTCAGCAACTTTAATCGTTGGAGCTAAATGTGTTCCGGCAGTAATCACCGAATTGTACAACGCATCGACTTGCTGACCAATTTCAGGGGTTGACCCTGAAGTTACTTTTAATATTTTTTCAACCGTATGCTCTTTATCTCCTGGATTGATTCGTTCGGGAGAGTAGCCTGCAAAAAAATCAGTATTAAAGACTAATCCCGATGTTTTTTCGAGCACTGGAATACAATCTTCCTCAGTGGCTCCGGGATAAACCGTGGACTCATAAATAACAATGTCTCCTTTTTTAAGCACCTTACCCACGGTTTCACTCGCTTTGATTAAAGGGGTTAAAATGGGGCGGTTATTTTTATCTACTGGGGTAGGGACCGTAACAATAAAATACGTACAGTCTGCGATATCTGTAATGGAAGCCGAACAAAATAAGCCAGGAGTATCAGAAGGTACATCTACCAATACTGCTTGGAGTACTGAATCCTCCACCTCAAGAGTACTATCGGTTCCTGACATTAATTCTGCAATACGTTCTTGATGAATATCAAATCCTACAACAGGGTATTTCGTTGCAAAGAGTCGTGCTAAAGGAAGTCCCACATACCCTAAACCAATGATGGCAATTTTTGGAGTATTCATATTATAAATTTTTCCAATACCATTGAATCGCTTCTCGCAAACCAGCTTCTAATGAATATTGTGGATTATAGTTTAGTTGTTTTTTTGCTTTTGCTATACTAGCCAACGAATGAGGGATATCCCCTTGCCTATTCGGTCCATAAATCACAGGGATAGTTTTAATTTTTGGATCATACTCCGCTAAAATTGCTTTGATATACTGTACCAAATCATTTAATGTATTTCGATCGCCATAAGCAACATTATACACGGTATTTACTGCTTTTGGATTTGTGCTCACTATGGCTAAAATATTTGCTTGAATAACATTGTCAATATACGTAAAATCCCTAGAGTAGTTACCGTCTCCATTGATTACAGGAGATTCTCCGTTCATAAATTGTCCAACAAACTTTGGAATAACTGCGGCATAAGCTCCGTGAGGATCCTGCTTTCTTCCAAACACATTAAAGTACCGAAGTCCGATCGTTTCTAAACCATAGGTTTTTGAAAACACATCAGCATACAGTTCATTAACATATTTAGTTATCGCATAGGGTGACAAAGGTTTTCCAATGACATCTTCTACTTTTGGTAAAGATTCAGAATCACCATAAGGAGAAGAACTGGCTGCGTACACAAAACGTTTTACTTGTTGATCTCTAGACGCCACTAACATGTTTAAAAATCCATTAACATTCCCCTCATTAGAGGTTATG
>CBFHVY010000153.1:0-2827 GCA_965659555.1 Flavobacteriaceae bacterium | reverse complement strand
CAATACCACATTCGTGCTTAATTGCATCACTCATAAAAGTTTGTTTATGACAGTCAATAAAAAAATCCGCACACAAGGGCGCGGATTTAAAATTAAGATATATCTATATCAAATTGTGTTAATTCTTTAAACGATGCTAATCGTTGCGAAACTTCATCTGCGGTGAGCGTCTGCATTCGTTCTGTACCAAATTGCTCAACACAGAAAGAGGCTAGATTTGAACCGTAGATAATTGCATTTTTCATATTCTCAAAAGAAACATCTTGCGTTTTAGCAAGATATCCACAAAAACCTCCAGCAAAAGTATCACCAGCTCCTGTAGGATCAAATACTTCGGCTAAGGGCAATGCGGGAGCGTAAAACATATTTCCTTCGTTAAACAATAACGCACCGTGCTCTCCTTTTTTAATCACCACATATTGTGGACCCATTTCGTGGATTTTCTTTGCGGCATTAACTAATGAATATTCACCACTTAATTGTCGAGCTTCTTCGTCATTTATGGTAATAACATCAACTCGTTTTAAGACCTCATGTAAATCGTTTAAGGCAATATCCATCCAAAAGTTCATAGTGTCTAAGACAACTAATTTTGGTCGCTCCTCCATTTGATCTAATACAGAGGCTTGTGTTAAGGGATGTAAGTTTCCGAGCATTACAATAGCTGCATTTTTATATGCATTTGGAACCACCGGGTTAAAATGCTCTAAAACATTAAGCTCTGTAATAAGAGTATCTCTAGAGTTCATATCATTATGATACTTTCCACTCCAAAAGAATGTTTTTCCATCGGCTACTATTTCTACACCTTCGGTATTGATGCCTTTACTTTGAAGCATTTCAAAATAGGCTTTTGGAAAATCGCCGCCCACAACAGAAACTATGCCTGTTTGAACACCAAATTGCGAAGCTGCTAAGCCTACAAATGTTCCAGATCCTCCTAAAATTTTATCGGTTTTACCAAATGGGGTTTCAATAGCGTCGAAAGCTACCGTTCCTACAGCAAGTAATTTACTCATTTCTATATTTTATCGTACCTTTGCAGTCGAAATTCGACATTAAAAATCAGTACAAAAATAAGTTTAAAAAATGACTATCAAAGAAATACAAGAAGAAATTATTGAGGAGTTTTCGATGTTTGAAGATTGGATGGAACGGTATGAGTATATCATAGACTTAGGAAAATCGCTACCCTTGATAAACCCTGCCCATAAAACCGATGAAAACCTCATCAAAGGCTGTCAGTCTAAAGTGTGGTTGTTCTCTGAAGTCAAAGGAGATGAGCTTGAGCTTACTGCCGATAGTGATGCTATTTTAACCAAAGGAATTGTTGCCCTATTGCTCCGTGTGTATAGCCATCAAAAACCAGCAGACATTTTAAATGCCGATACTGCTTTTATTGATGAAATTGGACTCAAAGAACATTTGAGTCCTACCAGAGCAAACGGTTTAGGTTCCATGCTCAAGCAAATAAAAATGTATGCCATTGCGCAGCAAGCAAAATAGACCAATTAATTAGTATCTTTGCACATTATTTTTAAAGGATATGACAGAAGAAGTAGTACAAGAAATAGGCGATAAAATAGTTCGAGTATTAAAAACCATCTACGATCCAGAAATTCCAGTAGACATCTACGAACTTGGATTAATCTATGATGTTTTTGTAAACGAAAAAAATGAAGCTAAGATTTTAATGACGCTTACCTCACCCAACTGCCCCGTAGCAGAAACCCTTCCGGTAGAGGTTGAGGAAAAGGTAAAAACCCTAAAAGAAATCGATGCTTGTGAAGTAGAAATTACATTTGACCCTACTTGGACACAAGACATGATGAGTGAAGAAGCAAAGTTAGAACTTGGAATGCTCTAATTGATACTCCAATGGCAGAAGACATTATAAATAGAGTAAGCAATAGCCCCTTAATCACCTTAGATTTAGAAGCGCTTTATCCGCAGGGAAATAGAGTAGTTTTTGATATTAAAGATTGGTTATATGAGGGTCTTATTCTAAAAGAACACGATTTTAGAGCAGCAATAAAAGACCATAATTGGGCACAGTACCAAGATACACATGTTGCCCTAACCTGTTCTACAGAGGCTATTATTCCCTCTTGGGCATTTATGCTCATCACTTCATCTTTAGCACCCTATGCCACAACAATAGTAGAAGGAGACCTTACCCTCTTAGAAACCGTTATTTTTCAAAAAGTAATTACCGAACTTTCTACCGAAGCGTTTGAAGGGAAGCCCGTTATAATTAAAGGGTGTGCAAACAAACCTATCCCAGGAAGCGCTTATAGCTTTTTGATTCAAAAACTACAACCAGTAGTAAAAAGCCTACTGTTTGGCGAGGCGTGTTCTACAGTGCCCCTATACAAGAGTCGTAAATAAATTTTTATATCAAAATTTATCCTCCTATTTTTACGACTTTTAACCTCCAACATCAACCAAAATTATGAAGAAATGTTGTGCTGTATTTTTTCTTTTCTACATCAATTATGCTGTTGGTCAGGTAGTACCCGAAAAGATAAACGATTGGAAAGTTAACGGGCGTTTTACCTTTTTATTCAATCAATCTTCCTTTACCAATTGGGCTGCTGGGGGTGACAATACCACAGCAGGAAACATCCGTGTAAACTACGATTTCAACTATAAAAAAGGAAAGTGGAACTGGGACAATAAAATCATTACCGTATACGGATTAAGTCATATTAGCGGAAAGGGCTTTAGAAAAACAGACGACCGCTTTGAATACAACTCACTACTTGGTAAAAAGGCAAAGGGGTTTTGGTTTCTTTCTTTTTTTAGCAACTTTACCACCCAATATACA
>CBFHVY010000152.1:0-2835 GCA_965659555.1 Flavobacteriaceae bacterium | reverse complement strand
CGAAAAAGCCAACTACTTTTTGAATATGATGTACTACATAATTGGTTTCTTGCTGCATCTCAAACATACAGTATATGATGTTTGGGTCTACCTCATTAAACCAGCTATGCTGTTCGTTGAGTTGATCTCCAAGTATTAGACGAAGCGTTTTCATTTAAAAGAGTTTAGGTTGTAGCCATAGGGTTCTAAAACGATGGTTTGCATCGTTGCGTTCTGCTTGTAATTCAACATTAAACTTACGATCTCTTGGGTCGTTTCCAACTCCAGAAACATACAGCCAATTTCCATAATTACTATGCACATCGTAGTCTAAAAGCATAGCTTCAAAATACGCTGCTCCAATACGCCAATCGAGATGTAGTTCTTTTGCAAAATAAGAAGCAACGTTTTGACGTCCGCGGTTACTCATCCATCCTGTATGTTTTAACTCAAGCATGTTTGCATTTACAAAATCATTAGCAGTAGTACCCTCTATCCAAGACTCAATCTTTTTTGGGTCTGTACTCCAGGAGTAGTCTTTGTGTAAAATACCACTAATTTTAAAGATGTTGTTTTGATGTTTTAATGAAATGTATTTGAAATAATCACGCCAGAAAAGTTCAAAAATTAACCAGTAGGTCGATTCATTTTTTTCAATAGAAGTTTCATATGCCTTTACTGCGGCATATATAGTTCTCGCCGAAACACTACCGTTGGCTAACCATGGGGAGAATTTTGAACTATAGTCTGTGCCTACAAGTCCATTTCTAGTGTTTTTATAATACGATAGTTTTTTTGTTTCAAAAAAGTACTGTTGTATTCTGTGGAGCGCCTGTTGCTCTCCTCCTTTAAAAGGAAAGGCGCTGTTCACATGTTTTTCAAAAGCGGTATAGCCTAAGTCTTTAAGCTTAGGGATTGCCGTAGTTTGTGTTCTGTAATTTTCTTTAGCGAGCGCTGAAATACATATGGGTTTAGATATTGAAGCGTATTTTTCTACTTTTTTTCTAAACTGAGTAAAGACTTCTGGAATAGTATTAAAGAGGGTTAAAACTTCATTAGGATGTATTAAAAACTGATCGTATTCCTCATGAAAAGTAACGGCCGAAGGTACTGTCTCTTTGACTTTAGAGATCGTTTCTTGTTCTTCAGAAGTCCACTCTTTTTGATAATAGAGGTCTGTAATGGCATAGGTCTGACAAATTTCTGAAATCACAATTTCTGGATGTTGAACATAGGTGAGGAGGGTAATGTTTTTTTGAGCCAAATTTGTGCTCAGTTCTTGTACGGTTTCTATGAGAAATTGTGCTCTATACCGTTCCGTTTTTTTAAACCCGTATACCGTTTCTGCAAAATGATTAGGATCAAAACAATAGACTGCTAGTACACTTTCATGTTCTTTACAAGCTAGAGCTAATAGTGTATTATCATCAACTCTTAAGTTGTTGGTAAACCATACTAAACCCGTTGTTTTTTTTCTTGTCTGCATCTTTTACTACAATAGAGGACTTCATCCCAATTCTTTTCCCATTTTTTTCTCCAGTTGAACGGTCGTTTACAAACGACACAAATTTTAGAGGGTAGCTGTTGTTTTTTCAAAATAAAAATGGACAGAGGTGTACTATACTACTGCGTCGGTTTTGGACGCTGATATTCAAATCTTTGTTGTGATTTAGCTACTGTATAGCCGTCTAAACCATTAATTGCAGCTACATTTCCTTTAGCTAAATCAATAAATCCATCACTGCTGATTAATTCATCTTTGATGTAAAGGGTGTCAATTTCAGCAATAATATGTATTACATCATTGGTTTTAATATGGTATTCCTCAACATAACGCATCTTCATTTGTACTGGAGCTCCTTGTACAAAAGGGGCCAAACAATCCCCTTTAAACTCAGTTACTAAATTTGTTTGATCGAACTCAGAGACGTCCTCTGGATATTTGGCTGAGGTGTGATGTGCATCTTTAAGAATATCTTCGTAGATATGGTTGATGGTAAATATACCCGTTTCTCGAATATTTTTATACGTGTCTCTTGGAACTGTTGTTGGGCGTATGATACATCCTAAAACTGGGGGGTTACTCCCTAAATGCGTAACCGAACTAAAAACCGCTACATTGTTGATGCCATCTTTAGATTGGGTTCCAATGAGGTTTGCAGATTTATATCCTGAACAACTATTGATTAAGTTGATTCTAAAAATGTGTTGGAGTTGATCTATATCTGCTCTGTTGTAAACCATTATAGGGTATTAAAATTGTTTATTTTGATGTCTTTTGCTTTCAGGTCGAACATTAAATTATAGAGTCCAAAGAAAGTTCTGTTGAGGTAAATAAAGTGTTTTGAGCCTCTGTTGCCATTCATATTTCTCAATTCAGTACTTTTTGAATATTGTTCGCTCAACGCACCAATTTTATCGAAAAATGTATGATCAGAAAAATCAAATACTTCAGATTGAAAAGGCTCTGTAAATACAGTTAATAACTGATGAAACATAGCTGTAAAAAATGTTTTTTCAGCTTCACTATCGTCTTTACGTAAGATTTCTAGTTGGTATAATTTTTCTGTAAAAAAAGCCATGTTTTCAAGGTTTTCTTTTTCAGCCAATTCAAAATACGGATTGTAAAAGTCTTCAGGGATGGCTTTCATACAACCAAAATCTAAGGCTATTAATTCATGTGCATCATTAATTAAAAAGTTACCAGGATGTGGATCGGCATGAACCTTTCGTAGGGTGTGAATTTGGTACATGTAAAAATCCCACAAGGCCTGACCCAGCTTTGAGGCTGCTTTTTCATCGGTATTTACTGCAACAAACTCAGAAAGATGCATCCCTTTCATATAGTCCATGGTT
>CBFHVY010000151.1:0-2884 GCA_965659555.1 Flavobacteriaceae bacterium | reverse complement strand
AAAAAGCATTCATCTTCTTTACATGAAAAACAAGGGGTTGTTAAACCAGCCAACACCAGTACTCATGCTGCTCAAAAAATTAAGTTGCACCGTGTAAAAAGCACTCCGACAACGACACTAATTGAGGGAATTTTAGAGGGAAACATTAGTATGTTGAGTAGGGCAATTACACTTATTGAAAGTACCAATACAACACACCAAACAAAAGCTCAAGAGGTTTTAGAAGCTTGTTTACCACATGCCAATACTGCTATTCGAATTGGAATTACCGGCGTGCCAGGTGTAGGAAAAAGCACCTTTATTGAAGCCTTCGGTAATTATTTAATTAGTCTGGGTAAAAAAGTGGCAGTTTTGGCTGTAGACCCAAGTAGTTCTGTGAATAGAGGAAGTATTTTGGGCGATAAAACTCGAATGGAAACTTTAGTTACTAAAGAAGCAGCATTTATTAGGCCCTCACCTTCAGGTACTTCATTAGGTGGAGTTGCTCAAAAAACAAAAGAAAGTATTCTCCTTTGTGAAGCCGCTGGTTTTGACATTATTCTTGTAGAAACTGTGGGAGTCGGACAGAGTGAAACCGCCGTACATCAAATGGTCGATTTTTTCTTGCTTTTAAAATTAGCCGGCGCTGGTGATGAACTTCAAGGTATTAAACGCGGTATTATTGAAATGGCAGATGCTATTGTTATTAATAAAGCTGATGGAGATCAAGTAAAAAATGCAAGTATCGCCAAAAATGCTTTTACGAAAGCGCTACATCTGTACCCTCCAAAAAACAGTGGTTGGCAACCTAAAGTCACCCTTGCTAGCGCTATAGAACACACGGGGATTAAAGAAGTGTTCGATACCATAACCACCTATGTAAAAACCACCAAAGAAAATGGTTACTTCGAAAAAAATAGAGCTTTACAAAATACCTATTGGCTTCAGACTACTATTGACTATGCCCTTAAACAACGTTTTTACCAGAATGCAAAAGTAAAAGAGGAACTTGAAAAGCAAATTCAAAATATCCAAGAAGGAAAAACAACCCCTTTTATAGCCGCTCAATTATTATTACGTATCTCAGATGAATAAGTTAAAACATCATCCTTTCTTGTTTTTGGGAGTGGTCTTTTTAATGTGTATCATTAATATACTACAAGCTTCAAATACCCAACTTTTACCCGATGAAGCCTATTACTGGGTGTATAGTCAACACTTAGATTGGGGATATTTCGATCATCCTCCAATGGTAGCACTCTTTATAAAAATGAGTGGACTCCTGTTCTCTGGAGAATTAGGTGTTCGGTTCTTGTCAGGAATCAGTTATGCTATATTAGCATATCTTATTTGGAGTCTTATTGAGCACCCAAACAAAAAAGAATACACCTGGTTATACTTACTTATTTTTTGTAGTACCTTTTTATTACATGCCTATGGTTTTATTACGGTACCAGACACACCGCTACTGTTATTTATAGCGTTGTTTTTATGGTCTTATAAACGTTATTTACATACCCCTAATTTTTGGTCGTATGCCTTTATTAGTATTACCATAGCAGGAATGCTATATAGTAAATACCATGGAGTACTAGTAGTATTATTTGTAGCCTTATCTAATATCAAGGTATTTAAAGATGGAAAGTTATGGCTTGCTGTTCTAGGAGCCATTCTCTTATTTTTTCCGCATCTATACTGGCAGTTTGAAAACGACTTTCCTTCTATCAAATACCATCTGTACGAAAGAGCTTCTGTGAGTAACTACGCTATTGAAGATAGCCTATTACACTTAGTCAATGCAATTGCTATTGTTGGGGTAACCTTTCCTATAGTCTATACGGCCTTTATTAAAGAATTGAAAACTCAAGACCCTTTTAGAAAAGCGCTCAATTATCTTGTAATAGGCTTTTTGGTGTTTTTCTTTTTTATGTCTTTTAGAGGTCATGTACAAGCGCAATGGATTGGTCCTATTATGTTTTCATTAATCATCAGTACTTTTTACTACCTCACCAAACACCCTGCTAAAGTGAAGCGCTTTGTTGTTTTAGCAAGTATTAATATTGCATGTTTACTGTTTGCTCGATTGGTGTTTGCAAACAAAAACATTCTTCCACTCGCCTTAAAAACTTACGGACAAAAAGAGTGGAGTTTAGAGTTACAACAAAAAGGAGGAAATACCGATAAAGTCTTTATCAATTCCTATCAAAATGCAGCAACCTATTGGTTTTACACCAAGGAGCAACCACATTACCTAAAAAACTATTTGGGAAGGAAAAATCATTTCGAATTGTTAGAAAACAATATGAAGTTTACCAAAGATAGCGTTGCACATATTACTAGAATCCGAGACGAATACACCCAACTTCCCCTTAAAGGAGGTAGTAAAGATTCTGTTTTTGTGTCCTATATACAACACCTAGAGGCTATCTATAACATTACTATGCAATTTAACCAAGCAAATGTTGTGTTACAGAATACCATCCAAGATTCGCTTCCTATTACCCTAAACAATCCTTATAAGAGAACGCTAGACCTTACGAAAGCTGAGCTTTTTATTGTTTTTCAAAATCAAAAAGCAACGAAAAAATATACGGTACCAGCACATACTAACCTCACTAAAATTTCAAGTGAAACTACGTCAGAAGGAATGCTATACTTTAACAGTAACACGCTAAGAGCAGTAGACAGTTTTCCTGTGATAGGAATAGGATTGAGAAACTCCGAAAAAATGGATGTGGTTAAACTAAGTTATCTTGCTAAGTACATCCTAAAGAAGTAAGGATTTAATGTAAATCTTTTTTAGCTTTGTCATTCGAAATGAAACGATGAAAAGAATACCAAATTACTTACAATACATTCTTGTAAACATTAGCTTTGTCTTTCTATTTGCTGCACTGTTTAGAGG
>CBFHVY010000150.1:0-2909 GCA_965659555.1 Flavobacteriaceae bacterium | reverse complement strand
ATCAGAATATTAGTTAAAGGATCTACAGTTTTGTTACAAGTTTTTATAAATATTATTGAAGTGATTTTAAAATTCGTCTTATTTTTACGTTTAAAGTAATTAAGATTTATGAGCACATCGATATTAAACAAGAAATCACTCGCCTTTTTAGAGGCCTATTTAAACAATGCAGCACCTACTGGATATGAGTGGGAAGGTCAGAAAATTTGGATGGATTATCTCAAGCCCTATGTAGATGAATTCATTACAGATACTTATGGAAGTGCTGTTGGAGTTATTAATCCTAAAGCAAAATACAAAGTAGTTATTGAAGGGCATGCCGATGAAATTTCTTGGTATGTAAATTATATTACCGACAATGGGTTGATTTATGTGATTAGAAACGGAGGAAGTGATCATCAAATTGCTCCGAGTAAAATTGTAAACATTCACACTAAAAAAGGCATTGTAAAAGGGGTCTTTGGATGGCCTGCAATTCATACCAGAAATAAAGGAAAAGAAGAAGCTCCTTCACTAGAAAATATTTTTATTGATGTTGGTTGTAAAACTAAAAAAGAAGTTGAAAAACTAGGGGTTCATGTGGGCTGTGTAATTACTTATCCCGATGAATTTCATATCCTGAACAAAAATCATTTTGTATGCAGAGCCTTAGACAATAGAATGGGTGGTTTTATGATTGCTGAAGTAGCACGCCTACTACACGAAAATAAGAAGACACTACCTTTTGGTTTGTATGTAACCAACTCTGTACAAGAAGAAATCGGACTTCGTGGTGCCGAAATGATCACACAAACCATTAAACCGAATGTAGCTATTGTTACCGATGTAACTCACGATACCACAACCCCAATGATTAATCAAAAGGTGGAGGGAGCTGTAGAAACAGGCAAAGGTCCTGTGGTTGCCTATGCACCTGCAGTGCAGCAAAAGCTTCGTGATTTAATTACAGATACTGCAGACAGCAAGAAAATTCCTTTTCAGCGTTCTGCCCTCTCTAGAGCTACGGGTACAGATACAGATGCCTTTGCGTATAGTAATGGTGGTGTAGCCTCTGCATTAATTTCATTACCCTTGCGTTATATGCACACTACTGTAGAAATGGTGCACAGAGATGATGTTGAAAACGTTATTAAATTAATTTACGAAACCCTATTAACCATAGAAGATAACATGTCTTTTAGTTATTTTGACTAAAGTATAACCGTGTAGCATGGATACAGAAAAGGCCCAATTGTTTCAGATACCATCAGCATTATGCTATCTTGATACAGCAAGCTTATCCCCTTCTTTTACCAGCGTAGAAGAAGCGGGAATAAAAGCAGTAAAAGCCAAAAGTATTCCACATACCATTCCTACCTCAGATTTCTTTGAGCCTGTAAATGCCTTAAAAAAAGCGTTTGCAAAAGTTATTGATACCGATCAATTCGAGCGCATAGCCATGCTACCTTCTGTTTCGTATGGAATGGCTTCTGTAGCGCAAAACATAAAGCTCAAACCTGATGATGAAATTCTCATCATCGAAGAGCAATTCCCAAGTAATTATTATATCTGGGAACGGGTAGCAAAAGAACATCAAGCTAAGCTTGTAAGTATCCCAGAGCCGCAAGAAAAAGCAGGAAAAGGCGCCTTATGGAACGAAGCTATTTTAGCTGCAATCAATTCTAAAACTGCTGTAATTGCCATGGCTCCCTTACATTGGGTTCACGGTACTTTATTTGACTTGGTGGCCATCCGCGAAAAGGCAACGCAACATGAAGCGCTTCTAATTTTAGATGGAAGTCAGGCCATTGGAGCGCTCCCATTTTCTGTGGAAAATATCCAACCAGACGCCTTGATATGTGCTGGATACAAATGGCTATTTGGTCCGTATGGTTGTGCCTATGGGTATTTTGGACCTTATTTTGACCAAGGGGTACCCTTAGAAGAAAATTGGACGAACAGAAAAGGAAGTGAAGACCTCTCTAAACTTACTCAATATGAAGCTGCATATAAACCCCTAGCCCAAAGGTATAATGTTGGTGAAAGTGGTAGTTTTATTCATGTACAAATGCAACTCGCTGCCTTAAAACAAATCTTACAGTGGAATCCTAATGATTTGCAAAAACACTGTAATAACATTTCTTCTGATAGTATTACCAAGCTAAAAGAAATGGGGTGTTTTATTGAAGATACCCATGCCAGAGCAAATCATTTATTTGGAATAGAAATTCCGGTAGGCATTGATACTAACGCCTTAAAAGAAGCATTTGCAAACGAGCAAATTCATGTTTCCTTACGCGGAAACTTTATACGTGTTTCTGCCCATTATTTTAATACTAAAGAAGATTTTGAACGCCTAACCCGATGTTTAGCTTCGTTCTTAAAGACTAGCTAATGGATGAATGGATCGATATTGTAACAGCAACAGGACTTCCTACAGGAAAAACTGCATTAAAATCTGAAGCACATCAACAAGGGTGGTATCATAATACGGTGCACGTGTGGTGTTATCGAAACGATGCCTCGGACAGAAAAATTCTTTTGCAAAAAAGAGCTCGTACCAAGCTTACCTTTCCTGGTCTTTGGGATGTTTCTGTGGCAGGACATATAGGCGCTGGAGAAGAAATAGTAGCCGCAGCTGTAAGAGAGGTTAAAGAAGAAATTGGATTGACAATTAGTCCTTCAGAACTTCACAAAATAGGGGTTAGAAAAGGGGAACGTTTTCATCCTAACGGAATCAAAGATTTTGAATTTTACCATGTATTTTTGGTCGCGCTTACCGTACCCGTAGTAGAATTGCAAATTCAAGCTGATGAAGTAGAGGATATTCAATTAATTGATCTTTCAATATTACAAGACGCATCGAAGCACGGGACCTATATGGTGCCGAATTTTAATGGGTATTACGATTATATTTTTAAACACCTTAA
>CBFHVY010000149.1:2657-2952 GCA_965659555.1 Flavobacteriaceae bacterium | reverse complement strand
TTCTGTTTTTTATGATTTCTTTAATACTTTGAAGTCGCTACTTCGTCGAGTACTTCTTGTATAATGGTACAGCCTTTAATTAACTCTTCCGTAGATATGGTAAGGGGAGGAGTGATGCGCAGGGCGCTACCTTCAAATAGTAAAAAGAAAAGAATAAGCCCTTTTGCTAAACAACGATGTATAATCTGAGCCGCCATTTCTGGGGTTTCAACTAATGCTGCTAACATCAAGCCTTTTCCTCTAATTTCTTGAATAAGTGGGTGTGTTAACTGTTTTCTGAGGAATTGTTCTTTTA
>CBFHVY010000149.1:0-2647 GCA_965659555.1 Flavobacteriaceae bacterium | reverse complement strand
TTTACTAAGGCTTCTTGCATTAGGTTTGATGTCGTAATTTCGGTTACTGTAGCTAGGCCAGCCGCTGCAATTACAGGATGCCCTCCAAAAGTAGTGATATGCCCTAATTTTGGTTGATCCATGAGTTTATCCATATGTGCTTTACGAGCAATAAAAGCACCAATAGGCATTCCACCACCTAAAGCTTTTCCAGTAATAATAATATCGGGCTGAACATTAAAGTTTTCGAATCCCCAAAAGGTTCCTGTTCTTCCAATACCTGTTTGTATTTCATCGACTATAAGTAAGGCTCCAACGGCATCGCATTGTGCTTTTACTTTCGCTAGATAGTCGTCTATAGGCTGTATAAATCCTGCACCCCCTTGAATGGTTTCTAAAATAACAGCAGCCGTTTGTGAGGTTATTTTTGCTAGGTCTTCTTCAATATTATACCTTAGGAATCGAGTTCCAGGGACTAACGGACGAAATGCACGATTTTGTTGTTCTGCCCCAGACACACTCATTGATCCTTGAGTATTACCGTGATAGGAATGCTTTGCTGCAATAATTTCACTTCTTCCAGTAACTCTCTTGGCTAATTTTAAGGCTCCTTCTGTGGCTTCTGTACCCGAATTGGTTAGGTAAACACTCGTTTCAGCATAAGGTATGGTTTCACTTAACGCTTTACAAAGTGCTAGTTGAGGACTTTGAATAAACTCCCCATAAACCATAACATGACTGTATTGATCTAGTTGTGATTTTATTGCTGCAGTTACTTTTGGATGTTGATGTCCTAAAGCATTAGCTGAAACACCAGCGACAAAGTCTAAATACGGTTTTCCAGCAGTGTCGTAAATGTAGGATCCTTTGGCAGAGGCAATTTCAATTGCTAAGGGATGTGGACTAGTTTGCGCTTGATATCTTAAAAAATCGTTCTGCATATCAACCTTTCTTTAATGCTTTTAAAGGGGGTGGTGCTGTTGTTTTTTTCTTCATAGGGAGTGGTTTTCCTAAAGCTGGTCTCGGAAGTTGTTTCCCTTTGATAAAAATATCTTCCATGCGTTTGGGTTGCTCATCTTCTCTCCATATAAACCCTTGCAATTTCTGCAACTCTTCGGGAAACATAGAAGGAGGATAGGTCTTGCCATCAGATTGTTTTAAACATTTGATGGCGTCCATTTCACTATTAGAAATTTCAAATTCAATATTACTACACAACTGTTTGGTAATGCTTTCTAGTCTTCCTTGCTCATTACGATTGTAATTAATCGCTTCACCATTTCCTTTAACTAAAAGGTTTCTAAGTTCGTTTTCAATAAACTTACCGAACATATTTCTACCCTTAATTTGGTTGAAATTACTAGCGTCTAAAGAGTCTTTAGATATGATAAATGCTGAGCTCAAGATCTTTAATGAGTCAAGTTTATCGGTTTCTGTATTGGTTAGCAGTTGTATGCTGTCTCCTGTAATTTGATTTTCCTCAGACCACAATATTGGATTAAAATACATTTTAGTAATTCCAGTAGCTTGATTGGTGTGCAAGGAATCACATTTTCCTTGTAAATCTGATTTGAAGATTTTTACATTGTTGTAGGTTCTAATAATACGTTTATCAGGAACTCCGGTAACAAGCAAGGTGTCGCCATGAATGTACATGGAATCTTTTTCTATAACAGAAATAGCTACGGCTTTTTTAACCATAAATAAGGAGTCTTTTTCCTCAAACAATTCAGCATAATTCCCTTTAGCCACAAAGTTTTGAACAGTATCTATAACTTTTATATTGTTGGTGGCAGAGGCAAATCCTTTGGGTTTGTTATAGTATAAACTATCGCCTTCTATAGTTCTGTCTTTTAGAAAAAGTTTGGCTTTTTTTACAAAATAAGACTCATCTGTTACGGTATTGTAAAAACCACGTTCGCAATAGATGCTATTTCCATCTTTAATATTGGTTATGGTTGAAGGTCCAAATAAATAGGCATGTCCGTTTTCCGTAAAATAATCAAGGTGATTGGAATTGAGTACATTCTCTGGATTGGTCACCGTAACACTGTTGGTAGCGGTAAACTTTTTATAGGTTAAATTATAATTCCCTTTTCTGCTTTTAAGCGTGTTTGTTTGATCTCTAATCGTTGCATAAAAGTTGTAATACAACCGTTGCTCAGCTCGGTCGAAGTTGAGGGTGTCTGTTGTTAACGTCATAGAAGGATCTTTCAGTACAACATTACCCCAAGAAAGTGCTTTCTTGGTGTTAGCGTCATAATCTACATACCTACTCGTTTGGAAAATAGTATCCCCTTGATTGATTCGTACATTACCAATCGCTTTAAAGAAATTCTTTTCTTTGTAAAAATAGGCTTTCTGACAATAGAGTAGGGCCCCTTCATGTTGCATGGCAACATCACCGATGAGGATGATAGCACCTGGGAACTTTGCTTCATCGATATAGTTAATCTTTGCTTTAAGAATTTTAATCTTTTTATCTTGAGCATGACTCAAGATTGAGCAGCACAATACCATAAATAAAATAACGTGTTTCAACATATGTATTTTAGTACTATGCCATCAAAGATAATACCCAAACTAGCGCAGAATAGTCTGCTTTCTATCTGGTCCTACAGAAACAATCTTAACAGGCACCTCAGTTTCTTTTTCAATAAAAGCAATA
>CBFHVY010000148.1:1372-2972 GCA_965659555.1 Flavobacteriaceae bacterium | reverse complement strand
AGAGCCTATACCCGTTTTTTTTATGGGAGAAACAGGAAGTATTATAAAAACCCAATCGGTGGTAGATTTATTACCCTTTTCATTTGATGCTTCTTATCTTTAACTACCGTTAACGTAATTAGCGTAATAGTTGACATTCATTTCATAATTACTAATTTTTGTGAGGTATTTTATTAATTTCATAAAAAGAAGTAAATACGCTAAAAATATGTTGCTTGCGTTAATGAAAACTTGTTCATTTGTGTTATTCATCTAAATCTAAACGTGTATGATTTCATCTGTAATTACAGGAACAGGAACATATATTCCAGCCCTTAAAAAGGAAAACAACGCTTTTGAAGCCAATCGGTTCTTAAACACAGACGGTACCGAACTGCCCAGTAGTAATGCTATTATCATCGATAAATTCAAATCTATTACAGGAATTGTTGAACGTCGTTATGCAGAAACCAAGTACAACGCTTCAGACTTGGGGTATTTTGCCGCTCAAAAAGCTATTGAAGATGCTGGGGTAGATCCAGAAAGTTTAGATTATATTATTCTTGCGCATAATTTTGGTGATGTAAAAAGTGCGGCTATTCAGAGCGATATTTTACCCAGTTTGGCGACTCGTGTAAAATACAGGCTTGGCATCGAAAATCCCAACTGTGTAGCCTATGATATTTTATTTGGATGCCCAGGTTGGATTGAAGGCGTGATTCAAGGACATGCGTTTATCAAAGCAGGCATAGCCAAAAAAGTATTGGTTATTGGCGCTGAAACCCTATCGAGAGTGCTCGATAAGCACGACAGAGATTCTATGATTTATAGTGATGGTGCTGGTGCTTGTATTTTAGAAGCCAAAGAAGGAAGTCAATCAGGAATTTTGAGTCATGCAACACAAACCTTTACCAAAGAAGAAGCCTATTATTTGTTTTTCGGTAATTCTTACGATAAAAATGAAGATCCAGATGTGCGTTATATTAAAATGCATGGAAGAAAAATTTACGAGTTTGCACTTAATAATGTACCCTTAGCCATGAAATCGGCCTTAGAAAAAAGTGGTATCGAAATAGATCAGGTAAAGAAAGTATTTATCCATCAAGCAAATGAAAAGATGGACGAGGCTATTATTAAACGTTTTTTTAGACTGTTTAAAAAGCCAATCCCAAATGGGGTAATGCCAATGAGCATTCACAAACTAGGCAATAGCTCAGTTGCTACCGTTCCAACCTTATTTGATTTAGTGTTAAAGGGGCAAATAGAAGACCAAGAAGTTGCAGAAGGCGATGTGGTGATCTTAGCTTCTGTGGGTGCTGGAATGAATATTAATGCCATTATTTATCGCTTGTAAATTCTGTTAAATTTCTAAATTCAAAACTCTGTAATCTAAAATCATTGTACTATTTTTGCACATGCAACATAACAACGTACTTATTTTAGACTTCGGATCGCAATACACTCAATTGATTGCGAGACGTGTACGTGAATTAAACATCTACTGTGAAATTCATCCGTACAACAAATTACCAGAAGACATTACTATTTTTAAAGCCGTAATATTATCGGGAAGTCCGTTTTCTGTTCGTTCAGAAGATGCACCACACCCAGATATTTCAAA
>CBFHVY010000148.1:0-1258 GCA_965659555.1 Flavobacteriaceae bacterium | reverse complement strand
GTCTTTTGTAAAGGAAAACGAAACGTTCTTTAAAAACATCAACACCGGAAGTCAGGTATGGATGAGTCATTCAGACACCATAAAAACATTACCTACAGGAGGTGTTTGCTTGGCAAGTACGCATGATGTTGCGAATGCTGCCTATAAAATTGAAGGAGAAGAAACCTACGCCATTCAATTCCACCCAGAAGTATACCATTCCACAGATGGAAAACAATTGTTGCAAAACTTTTTAGTAGACATAGCCCATGTAAATCAAGACTGGACCTCTGCTTCTTTTGTCGAAGAAACAGTTGAAGATTTAAAGGCTAAGCTAGGAAATGATAAAGTTGTTTTAGGACTTTCGGGAGGTGTAGATTCGAGTGTAGCAGCGATTTTATTGCACAAAGCAATTGGTGCTAACCTGCATTGTATTTTTGTAAATAATGGCTTATTGCGAAAAAATGAGTTCGAAAGTGTACTCGAGCAATACCAAGGTATGGGATTAAACGTTAAAGGTGTAGATGCCTCGGCACGTTTTTTGGACGCCTTAGCAGGAGAGATTGATCCTGAAGGAAAACGTAAGATTATAGGACGTGTATTTATTGAAGTATTCGATGATGAAGCACACCTGATAGAAAATGCCAAATGGTTAGCACAAGGAACCATCTATCCAGATGTTATTGAATCGATTTCGGTAAACGGACCTTCGGCAACCATTAAGAGTCACCACAATGTAGGTGGCTTACCAGATTTTATGAAATTAAAAGTTGTTGAGCCCTTACGTATGTTGTTTAAAGATGAGGTAAGAAGAGTAGGAGCTTCCATGGGCATGCATCCCGATTTATTGGGAAGACATCCTTTTCCTGGACCTGGATTGGCCATTCGTATTCTTGGAGATATCACAGCAGAAAAAGTTCGTATCCTTCAAGAGGTAGATGCGATTTTTATAGACGGTTTAAAATCTGACGGGCTATATGATAAAGTTTGGCAAGCAGGGGCCATTTTATTACCTGTAAACTCTGTTGGAGTGATGGGAGATGAACGTACATATGAAAAAGTTGTTGCCTTGAGAGCTGTAGAAAGTACCGATGGTATGACCGCAGATTGGGTAAACCTACCTTATGCGTTTTTACAAAAGACCTCTAACAATATTATAAATAAAGTAAAAGGAGTAAATAGAGTGGTGTATGATATCAGTTCAAAACCACCAGCAACTATAGAATGGGAATAAACATGAAGCATCTACTTCGCATATTTTTAGTACTTGTCCTTTTTA
>CBFHVY010000147.1:1778-3003 GCA_965659555.1 Flavobacteriaceae bacterium | reverse complement strand
CACGTTACCGTTTTAGTAATCAGTTTTCAATGGTCTTTAATTTCCGTTTTAATAAGATCTACAACGATCAAGGTTATGTAGATGAAACCAACCAAGATATCATCTTTGGTCAACGTGATCGAAAAACTATTGAAAACACGATTTCAGCCAAGTACAACTTTAGCATTAATTCTTCATTATCGCTTTCGTTTAGACATAATTGGTCTACCGTAGCCTATGAGTCTCAATTCTATACTTTAAGAACTGACGGATATCTGGATCCCAATAGCTATTCAGAAAATCAAGATTTAAACTTTAACAGTTGGAATGTTGACTTAAATTACATCTGGCAATTTGCTCCAGGTAGCCAACTCATTGCATTTTATCGAAATTCTATTTCTAGTCTAGATGCGTTTTCTGGATTGAGTTTTGGAGACAATATCAATAATTTGTTTCAACAACCCAAGCAACATGTTTTTTCACTTCGCCTTGTGTACTTTATAGATTACAATAGGGCCAAAAATATTTTTTAACCTCTTTATTTTTAATACATTCGTAGGAGCAAATAAAAGATATGATTCGTGCTCAGCACATAACAAAGTCTTACGGAGACTTGCCTGTTTTAAAAGGCGTTGATTTACACATTAAAAAAGGAGAGATTGTAGCCATTGTTGGTCCTTCTGGTGCAGGAAAAACAACCCTACTTCAGATTTTAGGCACTTTAGACAGTTCTACTAAAAACACTTCGAGTGCATTAGAAATAGACGGTACAGATGTTACTCAGTTAAGCCCCAAAGAACTCGCTTTGTTTAGAAACAAACACATCGGTTTTATTTTTCAGTTTCATCAACTACTGCCAGAATTTACAGCTCTAGAAAATGTTTGTATTCCAGCCTTTATTGCACATAAAAACAAGGAAGAAACCCTCAAAAAAGCTCAAGAAATTTTAGATTTCTTAGGATTACAAGACCGATACCATCATAAACCGAATGCCTTGTCGGGAGGTGAACAACAACGTGTTGCTGTAGCTAGAGCCCTTATTAACGACCCTTCTGTTGTGCTAGCAGACGAACCTAGTGGTAATCTTGATTCTACTTCTGCAAAGAATCTTCACCACTTATTTTTTAAACTTAGAGAACAATTTAACCAAACGTTTATTATTGTTACCCATAACAAAGAGTTGGCAAGTATGGCCGACAGAACATTAACTATGCAAGATGGAGTAATATGCTCTTAATTAATTTTT
>CBFHVY010000147.1:0-1768 GCA_965659555.1 Flavobacteriaceae bacterium | reverse complement strand
ATAACAAAGAGTTGGCAAGTATGGCCGACAGAACATTAACTATGCAAGATGGAGTAATATGCTCTTAATTAATTTTTATAGAATTAATTGAATTTCTATAAAAACATTGTACATTTGATAGCATCAAGGTATTGAAATTTGATTTATTATTGTGGATTGTAGCCTAATTTTTAGTGTATAGTTTTATAAAAATAAAGTAAAATACTTCCCCCCCATTTTGTTATTTACCCCTAGTACAAAAGATGTAAGTCTTTTGGAATTGCTTGTATTTAAAATACTTTTTTTTTAAAAATTCGATATCACAATTATTATGAATAAAAAAAATGCAATTATTAAAAAAGAGGGAGGAATTGATTTTATTAAAGGACTAGTGCTGTTATTTTGCTTGATAACACTTAAATCGTGTACCACTGCTCCCACAATTGGAAGGTAAGAAAATAGCGTGCTAAACATAAGTCAAGCCCAGTTAAAGCAATTATCTGCCATACGACTTACCGGCGAATGGGATTTTTATTGGAAACAATTTCCCATAGATAGTTCCGGTCAGTTTGCTCTAAATCAGCTTACCAAAAAGACAAAGCTTAATCATTCTTCTGGAGTTTGGAGCGACTATGGGTTTCCTTCTAAAGGATATGGTACATATACAGCTCAGTTAAGAAATTTAGACAGTACGCAACACCATATGCTTAGAATACTTCGCGTGAGGTCATCTTGTAAGGTTTGGGCAAATGGAAAAGAGTTAGGGAGTATTGGTAAAATTTCAATGTCTGAAAAAGAGGCTATTCCAGGAGGTGAATTGTTATATGTAGAATTACCCAAAGCTTCAAATATAGACTTGATAATTGCAGTCTCCAATTATCACCACAGATATGGAGGAGGTTCGGTATTTGGTGTCTATTTAGGCGATGGTGAGGTAATGAATACGCATCGAGAAGACACTCTGTTGATAAGCATGTCTTCTACGATGTTTATTTTTATCATCAGCCTTTTTTCAATAGTCAACTTTTTTTTACTGCAAAAAAAGAAGTATTTGCTTCTGTATTTTGGTGTATTCACCTTTTCAATTGCATTGCGCGAGTTTTTTGTTGGTGAGGTATTTATTTATCGTTTTTTCCCAGACATCAGTTTTAATGTCGTTCATAAAATGCGCTATATACCAGTGTATATTGGTTTGATAGGCGCTGTATTGTATTTTAAAGAATTGCTCAAAAGTGAAAGTAAGACATGGTTTATATATACCACCATTATTTTTTCGACAATCATGTTTGTTTTTGTGCTTATAACGCCTGTTTATATTAGCTCATATGCACCACTTCTCCATATATATTTCTGCTGGATCTTTCTCTTCTACATGATGTTTATCGTAACCAAAGCTCTTATAAATAACAGAAGGCTGTCAAAGGTGTTGTTTTTTAATGTATTGTTGGCTATCATCATTTTTTCAAATGATTTGTTATACAGTGAAAACCAAATACAAACAGCATTTATCTCCAATTTCGGATTGCTGGGCTTTTTGTTATTACAGTCCATCATCAATCAAAATACATATTTAGAAGCAGAGCATAAACTAGAAGAACTGTCTTCTCAATTGATTACACTTAAAGAAGAAGTTGCTTTATTGTTAACAGAGTCTATAAAAGAGCTTAGATCAAAGCAAAAACTAACCGATAAATTAAATGTAGTACAGAAAAATCTAAGTGATGATACCCTTAAAAAAATCATTCTAGAATTAAAATCCGATAAACTTAGGACCGAGAGACTACTCCTA
>CBFHVY010000146.1:0-3003 GCA_965659555.1 Flavobacteriaceae bacterium | reverse complement strand
AGATTTTAAGATAGTTGCAACATGACCCTTATGTGGTGGTTTAAACGCACCAGGATACAAAGATACCTTTTCGGTAAATTGTTCTATTAATAGACGTTTCGCTATTTGTTTACCTATTCTTTCTGGGTTCATGCGAAAAATTGATTTACTCGAGATTTGGCTTCTTCCTTAGATATAGAACTTGCTTTAATATCTTCGATTTTATCTGAGTTGACAAAGTCATTTACTTGTTGTTCGAGTTCTGCTTTAGCTTTTTCAGAACGTGCTTGTTCTTTATCTGTTTTGGGTTTTGTGCCTGTTGGAGCGTATGGTGTAATATATTTGTCTACTAGATCTTCTAGTGATTTCATAGATTCACCTTTTTCTAACGCTTTATCGTTTACAACAGAAACAAAATTGTCTCCAAATTCTTTTTGATATAAATCGTAGTTTTGGGTTATGTTGTTCCAAGTACGAAGTACAATAGCAGGTGCTAAACTTCTATCTTTACCTTGTGAGCGATCAAATCGTGAATCGTTTCGCTCTAATGCTTTTTCTAGTGAAGCAAACACATATACCATCAATACATCGTATCCTAGATCCTCTAATTCTTTTTTAAGTTTTAAAGTTGGACCAGAAGAAGCAGCAGTACCATCTAAGATAAAATTCTTTTTACCTAAGATAATTTCCCGTGTCATTGGACGAAATTCTTTATTCGCAGCAGCCATTGCTTGAGCAGCTTTACTTCTATCCTCAGGGGTTGCGTTTTTTAAATCTAAAGATACATTTAGATCTTTTAAATTACGCATGTAATAGTCGTCTACATTTAATATTAAAGCATCTTTTACTCCTTCAATAAATGAAGACTTGCCGGCTCCAGGGGAACCAGCAAGAATAAGTGCCTTAGGGTTTGTGGATTGTTCTAAGATTATATGTCGTAATTTGATCATACTTATACTTTACATATAAATATACGAAAAATTACTTAAGAAACCTACTGCTTTTTAATTACTGTTGGCCACTTTTCTGAGATAGGTTTTAAATCAGGGTTTTCTAAATCGAATAAAGCTCGCACATGAGAAAATATCTCTAAGTTTTCATCTATAGTACGAGATGATTCATATACTTCCCATTTTTTACCTTTTAAACGTTTACCGCTTTTATCTTCTCCACGGGATTTTGATTTTAACCATAAAACCCCTACACGATCTACTTTAACATCGTAGCATTCTTCGAAAGATCTAGCGTAAACTGCTGATTGTAAATCGTACGTGGTTTGAAGGTTATTTGATGTTTTTAAATCAATAACCCAAATTTCGTCTTTAATTTTACATACCAAGTCGCATGTACCTGCTACTTTAAGTGTATCAGAGTATAAGAACACTTCGGTTTCTAGCAATTCTGCACCACTTGTTTCCCAGAAATCGACAAAAGCTAGGAACATTTTCCATACTTTTAAGTCATATAAGGGCTTTCCTTCACCCATTAGCTTGATTTCTTCACCTAATAGATATCTTTCTGCTAGATTATGTACTAATGTACCCTCATCTGCTGCTTTTTTGGCTAGAAAGTCAGCTGAGTGGCCTACTTTTTTAAGCCATTCTTCAAAGTACTTTCCTTTAGGATAGTATGATAAAACATACGTTACAGAAGGGTAAGTTTTGTTTCCGTCCTCATAAAAACGAGAATCGTTTGTTGTAATTTGGGTAAAATTGCGGTTGTATTCTTGTTTTGGGAATATCGCTTTGCGTAATATCATAAAGATAATTTCAAGTTAAAGAGGGAAGAAAAATTAAATTCTTGTGCCTCTTGTATTTTATTTGTAAACAGAGCAAAACCCATGTCTGCAGGGTCTTTATCGTCTAACTCTACTACAAATAACCTTTTACCTGCTTTTAATAACTGTTCTGCTATTTTATAAGTTGATTTTATAGCATCACTGTCCAAAGCTAGGTAGACTTTTTTAATATCTGATGTGACTAATTTTTGCATCAGCTTTTGTGAAATGTTTTTACCAAATAGTGGTACTGCATTTCGTTTAATAGCAATAGCATCAAATGCACCTTCGCATAACACAATAGGTACATTCCAATTTATCATATTTTCAAACCCTATAATGTTTTTATCTGAAGATGGTGCATCGTATTTTCTAGATGGTTCTTTTTCAAAGGAACGAGCTACAAAATAGTCTAGTTGACCTTCAGCATTATATGTGGGTATGATAATTTTATTCGCATATCGACCGTTTTCGCAATATCCAATTTGATATTTTAAAATGTCAACCATTGTTAAACCTCGTTTTTTGAGGTAAGCTAGTGCGTGCCTAGCATGTATATCTGACTTAGTAAGATTATATAGGGGTTTATATTCTTTAGGTAATTCAACGGAAGATGAGGCAACGATTGTATCGTACTTGTCTGTGGTACCTAGTATTTCGCTTAATTGGGTTCGTTTTTCAGGTGATACCTTTAAACGTTTGAACATGCTAAATAGGGTTTTGCCCTTTGCATCACAAACCCAACAATGCCATAAATTTTCGTTCTTTTTATTTGGAATTAAATTTACTTCAAGTTTAGGAGTTTTATGATGGCAAAAGGGGCAAGTAAAAGAATGATTTCCTCTAGCTGTAGTATGACCTTTACCTAAAACCGACTCTACTAATCCTAGTAGTATTTGATTAATCATTTACTATAGTTAAATTTTCCACTCTACAAGGATATATAGTTCCTTCTTCATGCCTTACTTTATACCATGTATGTGAAACAGTTCCCCATGACATTTCTTCTATACTCTCTAATACTCCCATTAAGGGTTGACCAGCAAAGTCAAAACTAACAGTGTCACCTATTTTTACCTTTTTTTTAGCCATAACCTTATCTTAGACGTAAATATACGCTAGGGGTTTGGGTTGACCAAATCTTTTCTGAAAAATTTACCTAAAATGTTGTCGTTAATATATTCTGTATTCTCTAGAACGGAATTATTGAATTGGTGTTTTGTTTCAAGATATGTAAGATGCTTTTT
>CBFHVY010000145.1:0-3035 GCA_965659555.1 Flavobacteriaceae bacterium | reverse complement strand
AGCTTTAATAATTTACGATGCTGTATTACCAGGGTGCAGAATTTAGCACATAATTCAGAATCCGAATTCATTAGTTCTGTTAGTACGGCTTCAGTTACTTTCCAAACCCCATCAACCTTTGTTTTTAAATCAGGACTGGGTGTCCTAAAAAACCCCTTCACTGCTACCAGAACTTCTTCTATCTTAAACTTAGGGTTGCCGTTTTTATAGAACCCAACTTGTTTCCTGACTCTGCACTTAATACGACCACCAAATATAAGAGCACTCATATGATTCTTACTGTTTAAATTAAACTCTGGTAATCTTTCATCATACCAATGTACTTGTGCTATATTGTGTATATTGACTAGGATATCTAGTGCTTCTATAGTTTTCAACCCTTGTTCGTCTCTGCATTGATCTATGTCACAATATATGCCGTTCTGCTCTTCCTCTATCTGTGATAGCAGATAGGCATTATATACTTTAATAATATTAAGCATACCTTCTTTCTTAGCTCTAGCATGTTGCTTAAGGAATATAGCTTCTGTATCTAAACCATCACCTTTACAGTACTGCAGAAACAGCTTCTGTAGTCTATATGCTCTGGGGTGAGATAATATTTTATCTGTGCCTATGCCAGCATTAAACAACTTAGTAATCTTATTTTCCTTAAGTGATCGCCCTAAATATTTTTTAGCTAAATCCTTAAGTGCAGGGAAAATATGACTCTGTCCAGATAATAAATACTCTGCATATTGGGTGTCCCATATGAGGCCTCCTCGTGATATATAGGCTTGTAGCTTTTCATTCTTCCATATATGACCTAAATCAAACTTTAAGTTATGTCCTATTATAACTTCTGTATCATCTAGATTCCAATTAAAGTTCTTATTGATGGGACTTACTGATGATATTAGACGAACTGGGGTATTAGGTTTCTTTTGTATCAACACATGAATAGTATTATCTTCCTTGCCTATACTGGTCTCTATGTCAAAAACTTGATATCTCATTATTGACACCTCCGAAACTTACCATCTAACATTCTAAATTGTGAAGTTGGATGAGAGCCGTGGTTCATATATAATCCACGCTTTTCTACAATTCTTTTCCAAAATGTGTGTGATCCACATATACCATATCCAGCCTTTGTTAATAAGAACACTGCCATTCTGTCAGCATTGATTTCTCTAAAATGCCTAGGAAAGTTCTTGGGCTGTTTAGCTCCGTACGTATGGCCTAAAGTGTTATGAGCAATCTCATGAGCTAATACTGCTGCCATCTCTTCTATAGTCTTAAGCTCTCGGATTATTCCCGTGGTCAGTACTACAGTACTACCGTTAGTCCAAGCATTTGCTACAGGGTTATCTACAATCTCCAACTTAATGAATCCAAATTCATACCCTGCTGCTCTCAGCAGCTTATCATAAACTTTATATGCATTCTCCTTGGTTGGAGTAGAGTCGTAGATCATTTGGTCCGCTAGAGCACAGGCTCCTAATAATACTGTCGAAGCGAATATGGCAGCTAGTAACATATAGGTTACCCTCTTCATAGTTTCAATCATTGTTATCTCCTCTTATCGATGTTACTGATGTAATCTTCTTACGTTTTTTCTTGGCTCTTGCATCAGCTACCTCTTCCATCACGTCTTCCATAGCTGTATTGCGTTGTTTTTGTACCATAGATAGATAATGATACTCTTTAACTATGAGATCCATTATAGCATTAGCTGCGTACTCATCCTCAATTTCTTTATGCCCTCCACATAACATTAATATGTCCTCGTATAGCCCAGATACTACGACTGTTTCCACTTCTTCCATATTTATTACTCCTCTTTTGACCAAGGTATATTTTTTATACCTATTAGTTGTTTGGGTTTCTCTTCAAATGGGTAATCCTCTAATATCTCTTCTGCAATATGTGGATACTTTTTTACAGTTTTTATTATAGACTTATCAAATATCCATCTTCTATATTTATTAATAAGTGCATCGATTCTCATAACTCTAATTAAAGGTCCAACCATATTTCTATCCAGCCAGAAAATAAAATTATTTAATTTTTCATTGTTGGTATACCTAATATAAAGGTATCCTGGTTTCAATATGTCATGTAAAGGTATATAGCTCTTAACTAAATAAGAAAACGTGAACTCATATCTAATGGAACCGTATTTCTCTTTCATGTGTATGTGCATATAAGCCCACTTTTTACAGAAATTAAATATATCGTTCATAGCTTCATTTAGGGCTTCCCAATCAAAATCTTCGTCTCCCCATCTGTGGTATGTCATATTTCGTCCTCATATAAACTGTATTTATCTATAAATTTACAAGCAAACTTAGTTGTTTTACCTCGTTTCTCTTTAACAATATTAATATATCGTTCATTAGGGTATTTATTATCTGCTCCTATCATAATCATTACTTCTGCTGCCCCTTGTTTTTCCACTTTAGAATAGTTAAGTTGACTTAGTCCTAGGTACCTAACTGTCTCCCATTCTCCTGTGTCTTTATTCTTATATGTCGCACTACCATCAGCTTGGCTGGTGGCCATGATAGGACAATGTTCCCCAGATAATTCTCGTGCTTCTTGGTACAGTTCTCTATTCTTAATAACTTCATTCTCTGACTTGTGTGTCATATGATCAATTAAATCTAATACTACTAAAGATGGTTTATATTTCTCCATCTTATTTCTCACGAACTGCATTGTTTTACCTCGTAAGTTATACGACATAAACAGTTTGCTTTTATAGTTTTTGGTAAAATGGTCTTTTACTTTAGCTTCGTTTTGTATTATTTGTTCTTCTGTTCTTCTATATAATCCACACAAGAACCGAGTCCACAGTTCTTGATGTGATCCCTCAGAGGAAAAATACATAATTGGTCCCGCATCCTTCTTTGTTTGTAAGTATTTAAATATGTGTATGGCTTGAGTTAGACAAAATGCTGATTTGCCTACCCCAGCATATGCTGCTACTACAATAAAACTACCTAATGTCAAACTACCTAAGTTATATTGTAACGTGTTCAGTGCCCAAGGTA
>CBFHVY010000144.1:0-3071 GCA_965659555.1 Flavobacteriaceae bacterium | reverse complement strand
GTTGGATTTAAGCTGTAAAAATACAACCTTTCGTGTGTTTACTAAAATGAGTGCTGCAATTAATTTTTAACATCTAAGGCATCTCTCAAAGCGTTTCCTACAAGCATAAATGCCATAACCAAGCTCATGATAGCAACTCCCGGAATTAAGGCGAGGTAGGGTTTGCCTAAAATGATATAGTTATAATGATTTTTAATCATCGCACCCCATGAGGGTGTTGGGGGTTGTGCGCCAATTCCTAAAAAACTTAATCCACTTTCTATAAGAATTGCTGCAGCAAAATTAGCCGCAGAAATCACTATCACTGGTGCTAAGATATTGGGTAGAATATGCTTGCTAATAATTCTAAAATGAGAATAACCTAAGGCTTTAGCTGCCTCTACATATTGTTGTTGTTTTGTGGTTAGTACTTGTCCTCGAACAACTCTGGCTACTTCTACCCACATCGTCAATCCAACAGCAATAAATACTTGCCAATAGCCTTTTCCTAAGGCTAAGGTAATGGCAATTACTAAGAGTAGGGTAGGAATTGACCATGCAATATTTATAACCCACATGATTAGGGCATCTATTTTTCCTCCAAAATAACCTGCTATAGCTCCCATAAAAAGACCAATGCACAAGGAGATAAATACTGCAATAAAGCCAATAAAAAAAGAAATTCGTGAACCGATAATAAGTCTGCTTAAGACATCTCTACCATACTTATCGGTACCCAAATAAAAGGTGCGGTGAGCTATGTATTGGCTTGGGGTGTTGTTTACTTGCGAAAGAGCATATCCTTTTTCTAAGACCCCTCCATAGGGGGTTATATACAGGCTATCGGTTTGTGTTCGGTAACTTGCTATGGGAATCTCTTTTACGAGCGCAGGTCTTCCCTGAAGTATATTGGTAAGCCACGATTGTGTGTTTTGAGCACCCGTTGGTAATGAAAGAAGTGCTACACTAAACCCTGGACTTTTAGAATGAATTTCTAAATGCATTTGATTGGCATCGGTAGTATTGTCTGGTGCAATGACATAGGCAAATACTGCTACAAGACCACAAAAAACAATATAGCTTAAACTCAGCATACCTAATCGTTGCTGTGTAAACTTTTTTATGGCAACATGCCAAAGCGAATTGTTCTGCTTACCCATAGCTACAAAAGTAAAAAACCCGACTACGTAAACAAGTAGATCGGGTTAAATATTAAATAATTGCCTTAGAATTAATTTTTGGCAATTTTATTTTTAGGCTGAAGACGTAACGCACCTAATACATTTAGCGCCTCAGATACATACATGTCTTTGGCTAAGTTTTTATGCCAAATGGTTCTTTTCTCCTCTAAATCTTTATTTCCTTTAAACGCATCAAGTTCGTATTTTGGTGATTTGAAATCTAAATTTGACTTGAATTCAAATACTGCATCAAAACGCTTACTCTCTTTTTCTTTCGCGTTTAAGTCAGCCACATAGGCCTTGTAATTTAAAGAGTAGGTGGTATTGTCTTGTTCTTTTTTTAACCATTTTGCATACTCGTTTACCAAGTTAAACTTCGGATCGCTGTTGATGCGTTCTTTACTTTGGTTTACTACTTCCGAAAAGTTCTCATAACTATCAACCGTGCTGTAGTTTGCTTTAGGAACCCTGTCCCAAGCCAAAGCACCATCGAGGTCGCGTTCACCAAACTTCATGTAACTGTATCTACTTGGCATGGCAATATCTGAATATACCCCTTCAACCTGTGTAGATCCTCCATTGATTCTATAAAACTTTTGAATGGTCATTTTAATAAATCCAAGGTCCTTTTCGTAGTTTGGATAAAATTGATTGATGGGTAGTATATTTTGTACGGTTCCTTTTCCATAGGTTTGATTCCCTCCCATAATCACTGCTCGGTTATAGTCTTGCATTGCGGCTGCAAAAATTTCAGATGCAGAAGCCGAAAGCTCATTTACTAAAATTACTAACGGACCGTCCCATTGAATTTTGGTGTCGGTATCGTCTTTAATAATAGGGTTTTCACCTCTGTATTTTACTTGTACCACAGGCCCTTTACTAATAAATAATCCAGCAATTTAAATGGCAGTTTTTAGCGAACCTCCTCCATTATTACGCAGGTCGATTAATAGGCCTTCTACATTTTCTTCTTTTAAACGGGCAATTTCAAGCTCCATATCTTTTGCAGAATCTCTTCTCGAGGCATCCTGAAAGTCGATATAAAATTTAGGTAAATCAATAAGGCCGAATTTATTACCATCTTTTTCTACAATAGACGACTTTACAAAGGTTTCTTCGAGTTCTACAACATCTCTAATAATTGAAATAACTTTGGTAGAACCATCAATTTTTTTCTTTACGGTTAGGCGAACCTCAGTCCCCTTTTTTCCTTTGATAAACTTAATAGCATCATCTAAGCGCATACCAACAATGTCTAAAGGCTCTTCCTCTGCCTGGGCTACTTCAAGGATAATATCACCTTCTTCAAGCTCTCCTTGTTTCCATGCCGGACCACCAGAAACCAATTCTACCACATGGGTGTAGATTCCCTTTTTCTGAAGTCTCGCTCCAATACCTTCAACTTTTCCAGACATTTCTAAATCAAAACGATCTTTAATATTAGGCGCCATATAGGTGGTATGCGGATCGAAACCGCCTACGATGCTATTTAAAAAAGTAGAGAACCAATCGTCGTGTTCTAATTCTTCAATTCGAATGTATAGCTCATCCATATTTTTCAATACTTCTTCACGCGCTTCTTTTTCAAATTCTGAAAAGGTCTTTTGGGTTACTTTTTTATTTTTCTTAAGGGCTTCGTCTTGCTTTTGTTGCTTTTCTTGAATTCTACTCAATACTTGAAGTTTTAACTGCTTTCTCCAATAGTCTAGCAGTTGATTTTCATTTTCAGCATAAGGAAGTTTTGAAAACTCAACATCGATTTCTTCAACTTTCGAAAAATTGAAAGGCTGTTGTAATAACTTTCCATAGTATTTTTTAGCATCGGCAGACTTTTCTAAAAAGCGGCCATAGACGAGATTGTAAAATGATACATCAGACTTTTTAATCTGATTGTCGATATCGTATTTATAC
>CBFHVY010000143.1:0-3079 GCA_965659555.1 Flavobacteriaceae bacterium | reverse complement strand
TACTGAATGTAATTTCATTTTCAAAATTTTTCTTACCATATCATTCTCCAATGCAATCAATGGGTCAATGGTATGCATTCCGCATATCCATACAAAGTCACTATGCTTCATAATATTAATTAGTTACATCTATAAATTCCCAATCCATTGAATAGCTATCCAACTCTGACTCTATGAATAGGTCCGTTTCCATACTCTCCAACAGATCTTCATCAGAAATACCAGTAGTTTTTGCATATTCCCAGTTAAACTTGAAGTTTAATACCTCCTCTTGTACCCCTAAGTGTACCTCAAGGAATCTCATCCATTCAGTCCTATTAGCGAGTGAGCCGTTTTTGTATACCTTAAATGTTTTCATTTTTAAAACGATTTGCTAACACAACTTACACACCATAAAGCGTGATTGTGAAGTGCTAAGATTAAACATTGTGCTACGCTTTACGGTGCATAGCTAAACCGTTATATGCAATTAAAAAAGACATACAACAATAAGTATAAGTAATAGCTTCACTTGGTTTCCCATCTTTTGCAGGTTATTACGGTTGTTAGCCATTCGAAAGGGTTATCTCCGCTTTTATACCGCTACTACTCATACTCGTTGCCGTTATATGCAATTAGTCTACATCAGCGGTTTTATGTTCTCTATATTTCTTTATAGAATCAACTACACCTTCAATAGTTTCTTCAATATTATCCATTTTTAATGTATCTATTTTAGCGTAAAATTCAAACGGGGTTTTCAAGTAAGCTAAATTGGTAATAAGACTATTTTTAGAACCAAAGCATCCTCCATTTTTACTAAATCTTTCTTTTTTAGCTACACCTTTACCATTAGGGAATACGTGTAATGGAAATTTACTTTCAAGGTTAATCATAAGTTTGTTTCCCTCAACACAAGCTGTATCGAAATCATCAAATACACCTATTGTAATTTTTTTGCTTTTATGTTCAGAAAAAATATCTGACTTAGGTATTTCTTTATATCTAAATTCTATTGTTAACAAAAACTTTTCCATTCTAATTATATTTTATCAGTTAATAAAAAGCATATAACACTAGTTATATGCAAGGCTACGTAAGTAGTTTACATTTATCTTTATCAATAAAAAGCGAATCCGTTACTCTCCATTTACCATAAAAATAAGGATTAAGGCTTTCCATAACATCTAGTACATCTCCAACTTTCCAATATCTTGAGTCTCCACTTGTAACTACAACCCTATACACTGGCATTCCTTTGGGGTAGCTATTATATCCACTATTAAACTTTATCATAAATCCTTATTTTTGAAACCGCCCAGCATATAACAAAGTATATAATTTATAGGCAGTTGGTTAATAATTCAATCTTTTGTTCTCGTATCAAAGTATGTAGGTAATTAAATTTTCGTGGTTCGCAATGCCTACAAAATCATATAACACTAGCTATATGCAAAACTTCGTTGCACTACGTTCAGCACATAGCTAAACCGTTAGGTGCAAGCGCAGCCGACCCATGCCCGCACACTAACAAAATCAATCATACTACCTCGTGAGCAGCGTACTTTGTTCCAAGCGGTCTGTAATCTTCGGGAGATTGCTCCCCACATTGCTTACATTTCATCTTTGGAATTACATTTCTGTGAAAGTAGTCATCATCATAACCACTTACATTTTTCTCAACGTGTCCGCAATGTTCGCACACCATGTCAGCATAAAAGTCTCTTCTACTTTGTGAATTAATTTTCTGTATTTTCATAATCGTTTTAATTGTGCCAGCACCTAACACATAATATAAAAAATAGCTGCTGACTGGTTAATATTAAAGTATTTACATTTATTAAACTTCATCTGTTTGCGAAAAGTAGTGCTCCTATTACGCTACTTTTCATATTATCAAACGTTATCGGTAATTAAGTTCTTTGTAATCCGCTACCAATCTACACTCTCTTACTGCTCCGTTTAAGAATTTAAAGTACATTGTTCCACTATTGTAGTGGTCAACCGCTACTGTTGGCTCGTATTCATCATCTGTAAAGCATTTTACCCAATAATAACTACCGCTAACAATAGCTATATTTAATACCTCTGTTTGCGGTAAATTTGAAGTTTCTTTTTTCATTGTAAATGTATTTTAAGTTTAAAATTTTGTGTTTCAAAGTCGGCACTAAACATAGCCAAACCGTTATAAAACATTTACTAAATGCTCTATAAGTCGTTTGATTTGACGTTTAGTTAACCACACACTACAATCATCATTATTCTTATCTAGTATAGTTAGTTCTAATTCTTTTTCTGCATCAAACTCTTCCCCTACTTCTAATTCTTTTTCATTCCAAGTTGCTATTTTCTTCATATTAAAACGTTTTATAACAGTCAGTATCAGTCATACGAGTACGACTTGATACTTCAATGTTGTGTGCAATTAAAGCCCAACATTCATAATATCTTCCCTTACACTTATCCATTCATCGGCATCGTGCTTACTTAAAAATGGGAGTTTATCACCATTATAGTCAGTTATTATCTTCTTGCTCCAATCACTATGGTAGCTTCGATAATACTCTACTTCTACAAACCACTTATCACCAATCTGTATGCTTTTATAATTACGTTCCATAGCTCTAATTATTTAAGTTTTAGGGTTTATTGTACCATTTAATGAACTCGGCAACTGCGTTGTGGGTGGATAATATCTTAGATCCATGGTCACCACTGCCAACCAACTCATTTGAAATCGTGTCATATATTTCACAAAGTGTTAAAGGTGTCTCTATAATGAACCTATGATTCTTTATGGTAAGATTATCGTCCTCTATAAGGATCTCCTCAATCTTCTCAACAACTGGCATTAACCAATCCCAAGAAATTGAGTATTTAACGTAATTACATATAGAGTTCATTACCTCTTCCTCTGTGTCATGTGAGCACGAAAAGAATATTCCGTCAGACCATGAGTATTTATGATCCCATGTTTTTAACGGTCTAACACCCATAAATTCAGCTATTAATTTGTTGCCGTTGAATTGTTCTTTATTCATGATTACGAATATTTAGTTTCAAACTTTTTAAGATTCTCCATTGCTTTAACATAATTCCG
>CBFHVY010000142.1:0-3229 GCA_965659555.1 Flavobacteriaceae bacterium | reverse complement strand
TGTCAGGAAGAATTCTCAAGGCATGAAGTCCTTCTTTTGCGGTATAGAGAAGGTACACATCAAACCCAACACAAAGCCCTAACCCAAGTGCACAACATATGCCTATACTAAAGAGTATGGGCACCCAATTAGACACTAAAAACAACGCCGCCAAAAGGCTTAAGTACAAATACATGCGTTGATGTAGGTATAAAGACTTGAAAAATTGAAGCATGTTATCTTGGTACTTCTACAGTTTGAATAATCATATCAATTACAGCATCTTGAGTAAGTCCTTCCATTTCACGTTCTGGGGTGACTATAATGCGATGTCTGAGCACTGGATACACACATTTTTTAACATCATCTGGAATAACAAAGTCACGTCCATTAATTGCAGCAAAAGCCTTAGAGGCTAATAATATAGCTATACTAGCTCTTGGTGAAGCCCCTAAATATAAATGTGAATGGTTACGTGTTTGATGAATAATTTCAGCGATATAATTCATGATTTTCTCTTCCACAAAAACCTCAAATACAGTTGCTTTAAAGGAACTCAATTGAGCTTCTGTAACTACAGGCCTAATGGTATCGGTAACTTGTGCTCCTTTTCGATTATTATGACTGGTAATGATTTGAACTTCTTCTTCTAAGCTCGGATATCCAACATTAATTTTAAATAAGAAACGATCGAGTTGTGCTTCAGGCAAAGCATAGGTTCCCTCCTGCTCTATGGGGTTCTGAGTCGCTAATACCATAAAAGGAGGTTTCATAGCATACACATGTCCATCGATGGTAATTTGTTGTTCTTCCATTACTTCAAACAAGGCCGCTTGTGTTTTAGCCGGCGCTCTGTTGATTTCATCAATCAATACTAAATTTGAGAAAATAGGCCCCTTTTTAAACTCAAAATCTGATGTTTTCATATTGAGAACAGAGGTCCCTAAAACATCCGATGGCATTAAATCGGGTGTAAATTGAATTCTGCTAAAATCTGTAGCAATCGTTTTGGCAAGGAGTTTTGCTGTAATGGTCTTGGCCACTCCTGGCACTCCTTCGATTAGAACATGTCCGTTGGCAAATAAAGAGACTAAAAGGAGTTCGATAAATTCTTCTTGACCAATAATTACGGAGCCTAATTGAGCTTTAATCGCTTCGACAGCTTCCTTAATAGGACTTAGATCTATTCGGCTTTTAAATGTATTTTCTTCTGAATGGTGGGTTTCGTTTTCCATAATATTATAAGGTATGTTGTTTAAACTGTTCTATTAATGTATTGAGTTCTATTAAAACTTCTTGACTAATTTCTTGCTGAGATTGAATGAATTCGATCTTAGCAAACAATTGTTTTATACGCTTTTCATCATTTCCACTTCGCATGGCCAATTGGGCAATAAATGTTGCATCTATGGTATGCGTTTGTAATTGATAGGCAGATCTAACATGCTCTAAAAAGAATTTTATTTTATGCATAGCGATCTCTTGATGTGCTTTTTCTTCTAAAAACATCATGGCTACAGTTCTTGTAAAGGCTTCTGATTGATTCACTAAAGGTGAAATAACTGGAATAGCGCGTTGGTCGCGTTTCCCTTTAAAAACAATAAACAAGCCCACAGCAAGTAACACTGTATAATAAGCGTATTTTAAATTCTTAGAACTCAATATATAATGTAGAGGAGAACTAATACTACTCTTCCCTGTTTTGTAATAGCTGTCCCATAAAATAAGTTTTGAGGGATCTATATAAGATAAGGCACTACTTACATACGTATGGTTTTGACCTTCAAGTATCGCATAGTTTGTAAAAGCATAAGGAAATGTGTGCAAATAAAAGGATCCCTTTCCGTAGGAGTATTTAATATAATTGACTTCTTTAAGCTCGCCAATTGAGTCTGAAGAAACAATGCTTAAATAACCTAACACGGTAGTTTTTAAGGTATCTAACTTGCTAAATACTATATGATTTTGCTGCTTCATAAAATACAAGCTATCTTTTGATAACGCAGCATTTTGTAAGGTTAACAAGGTGTTTTCTATAAAAGTATTGGCATACAGCGCTTTAGTTTCTAAATGTAAGGTATCGATATCAAAGTCTTGGGCAGCCATAAAAACATCATTACCTCTAGATACAAAACGCATTAACCTACTCAACTCTGATGTTCCCATATTAATTTGACCATCTATAAACATATAGGTTCCATTTACAGTAGAATCGGCTAAATATTCATAAGGTGGGGTATTGATTTCCGAAATACGCGTATTCGGAAATAATGAAGGCAATTCTTTTTTAAGAATATAAGTTCCATAAGGCGCCGTGTGCGAAGCAACAAATGAGGGAAACCAACTAATAGCCTTAGGCTTTGTATATTCTGCATATAAAATACTCGCCAAACAAAGGACTAAAAGGGCACTATAGAATTTTGTTTTCTTATCCATCTATCGCTGTATGTAAAGTATTAAAATAGGTAGCCGCTTCGAGATACCCTTCTTTATCTATAGCAAAACTTCCATACCAAACAAAATCATAGATATAGGTCACCTGTTTAAAAGTTCCTAAAAGACTTGATGTTGCTAACTCTCGGGTATAATCTTCATTGGTTTTTTCGGGTTGCCAAGCAATATGTCCTCGCTCTGAAAGTCTTTGGAGGGTATACACATAAAAGTACCGTATGGCAAAACGATACTCTTGTTGACGAACTGCATCATCTTTTAACTGCAATAAATTTGCATTTTGAATGAGTACCTCATCATCATTAATATTGATTAAATCAGCGTGTTTTTCATTCTTCTTACGTCTTTTTTGATCTAAGTCCAAGAAAAACTTAAGAATAAAATACAAAGCAACAATCGAAATAATATAGGGTAATACTCTAAAGACTAGCTGAAGAAAGCCCATTGCTGGCTCAATATCATCGAATAAATAACGCAAGAGTTTAGTGAGCATTCGCATAAACCAGTTCCAAGCGAGTTCAATGATCCCTGGTTCATTTTTGGTCAGTTCGTAATTGAAAGTGTCATTATTCTTATAACGCTCAATGCTAGTTTCATCAAACTGTAAAGGTTGTACAATGAGGGTATCGAGTTGTACCTTAGGTGTAGTTGTTTGTGAGAGCCCCGTAAAGCTACCAACAAGAAAAATAAGATATGTAAATACTGTTTTCAAAAATTATTGACCTATACTATCTATAGTGTTAATAGTGCCTGTGGCATTTTCTTTCTCATCAATGTCAAAATAAATAAAGACGTTTGT
>CBFHVY010000141.1:0-3278 GCA_965659555.1 Flavobacteriaceae bacterium | reverse complement strand
GAATACAAATTGCAACCGATAGAATTGTTGAAATTTCTATCTTGAAATTGTTTCCTAACGGAACACAAGAAAGTAAAACATGGTTGGTGAACCCAGAGATTGAAATACCTGCTGAAGCTACGGCTGTTCATGGTATTACTAACGAAAAGGTGGTAACGGAACCTACGTTTAAAGAGCTGGCCCAAACCATTAGTACAATGATTGAAGGCTGCGATCTAGCAGGGTTTAACTCCAACAGATTTGATATCCCATTATTGGCAGAAGAGTTTTTACGTGTTGGTATAGATTTTGACATGCGTAGTAGAAATGCAATAGATGTGCAGGTGATCTTTCATAAAAAAGAACAACGAACACTCAGTGCAGGATATCAGTTTTACTGTGGTAAAGACTTGGATAATGCACACTCTGCAGAGGCAGATACTATGGCAACATATGAGATTTTAAAAGCGCAACTCGACAAGTATGATGATATTGAGAACTCGGTGAGCGCCCTTAGTGCATTTTCTTCTCATACCAAAAGAGCAGACTTTGCAGGATTCATATTATTTAACGAAGAAGAGCAAGAAATCTTCTCGTTTGGTAAATATAAAGGAAGATTGGTAACCGATGTTTTTAAAGAAAATCCAGGCTATTTCGCATGGATTCAGAATGCTGAATTTCCGTTGTATACCAAAAAGGTCTTAAAAGAAATTAAAGAACGAATGACAGCAGCACCTGCCGGACAGTCTGATGAAGAAAAACTACAAGCCCTACAACAAAAATTTAATTTGAGATAATATGTATGTTCCTTTCGATACATTACCCAACGATGCCCGCGTTTGGGTTTACCAAGCAAACAAAGCCTTTACAGCACAAGAGGCCTCATTTATTTCAGAACATGCCATTCAATTCATCAACCAATGGACACGTCATGGAGCAGATTTAAAAGGGTCGTTTACCATTAAATACAATCAGTTTTTAGTCATTGCAGTAGATGAACGTTTTGCAAATGTGTCAGGATGCTCTATAGATGCATCAGTGCACTTTGTACAAGAACTTCAAAAGGCCTTATCGCTAGACTTACTTAATAAAATGAACATTTCATTTAAAGACGGTGCGCATATCAATATAGTCTCACTATCTGAGTTTAAAAATTATGCAGCGGCTAAAAAGATTACCCCAGATACTATTGTGTTTAACAACCTAGTAACTACTAAAGAGGCCCTTCTACAGCAATGGGAAGTTCCAGCAAAAGAAAGTTGGCATCAACGATTTTTAATCAGTTAAAATTTAAAGTGTAAAAAGGAGTTATAACCCTATGAGACCATATTGTATTCTACTGCTTTTAATTTTTAGTGTTACTGTAAATGCACAGCATGTTGACCCCTTACGTACTGTGGATTATGAAGCTCAGTTAGATTGGGTAGATAGTATTATACAGTCGATGACTATTGATGAAAAAATTGGACAGCTTTTTATGGTACAAGCCTATTCCAATAAAGAGGAAAAGCACACCCAAGAGATTTTAGAGCTTATAGAACAATATCATGTTGGGAATCTCATTTTTATGCAAGGCACCCCAGAAAAGCAAGCAACACTTACCAACCTCTATCAATCGAAATCAAAAATTCCGTTACTTATTGGTTTTGATGGAGAATGGGGTTTAGATATGCGCTTAAAAAACACGTTCCGTTATCCGTGGAATATGACCTTGGGTGCAGTAGAAGACGATGCACTATTGGAAGCTTTTGGAGCAAGGTTGGGAGCACATTGTAAGCGTTTGGGAATTCATGTAAACTTTGCCCCTGTGGTAGACATCAATACCAATCCATTAAATCCAATTATTGGTAACCGATCTTTTGGAGAAAATAAAGATAAAGTAACCAACAAAGCCATAGCATTTACCAAAGGAATGCAGAAAGCAGGAGTTTTGGCCACCGCAAAACACTTTCCTGGACATGGAGATACAGCAACCGATTCTCATCTAGGATTACCTGTATTGAATTTCGATAGAAAGCGTTTAGATTCTGTAGAATTATATCCATACAGTAGACTGTTTGACGCTGGGGTAGGGTCGGTAATGACGGCACATTTAAGCATTCCTGCTCTAGAACCAAATGCTACCTTGCCAACCTCACTTTCCCCAAGTGTAGTAACCGATGTATTGCAAAAAGAATTGGGCTTCTTAGGACTTATTTTTACCGATGGACTCAATATGAAGGGTGCAGCCAATTACGCAACTCCTTCACAAATAGACTTAGCAGCACTATTGGCTGGAAATGATATGCTACTGATTCCACAAGATGTACCATCAACTGTAGCACTATTTAAAAATGCCTTAGAATTAGGGTCGTTAACCGAAGAACGCATCAATAGTTCTGTGCGCAAAATTTTAAGAGCTAAATATTGGGCTGGTCTACATCAATACCAACCTATTGCCCTAGAGCATTTACAAGAAGATTTAATTACAAGAACCGATGAGGTCTTGCATAGAACCTTAGTTCAGAAATCGTTAACGGTGCTAAAAAATGAAGCAGAAATCTTACCCATACGAAATTTAGATACTAAAAAAATAGCCTATGTTGCTTTAGGTGATGATTCAGGAGCGTCATTTTTATCGATGCTGAAAAACTATGCTGAAGTTACCGAGGTAAAAGCAGCTAATTTACATGAACTATTAGATAGTCTAGCGCCTTATAATCAAGTGCTTATTGGTTACCATAAATCAAATGCAAACCCCTGGAAAGACTATACTTTCTCTGAAAAAGAAATCGTATGGTTGCAAGAATTGGCACGAGAAAAGGAAGTCATTGTTTCAGTTTTTGCGAGTCCGTATAGCCTACTACAATTAAAATCGTTTTCTACTATTGAAGGACTCGTACTGTCGTATCAAAATTCAGAAATTGCTCAAGAGTTAACTGCTCAACTTATTTTTGGTGCTATAGCTTCTGAAGGTACATTACCCGTATCTATTAAAAATGAATTTTCGGAAGGAAGAGGGATAAAGACCTCTAGTTTAAGTCGTTTAAAATATGGCTTACCTGAGGAAGAAGGTATGTCTTCTCATCATCTTAAAAAAATTGACTCTATTGCCCAAAACATTTTAGACGAAAAAATGGCTCCAGGCATGCAAGTATTAGTGGCCCGAAATGGTAAGGTGGTCTATTCGAAAGCATTTGGATATCATACCGATAAAAAAGAGTTTCCAGTCTTACATTCTGATGTGTATGATGTGGCTTCATTGACCAAAATTTTGGCATCTCTTCCAATGATTATGAAAGCAAATGAAGACAAAGCGC
>CBFHVY010000140.1:0-3427 GCA_965659555.1 Flavobacteriaceae bacterium | reverse complement strand
AGCCCATGTATCGAGAAGTTCGAAAAAGCGACATGCGTGTTGTTGTGCATAAAACCACTGCATTGGCAGCACAAACTTTTATGCTGAGTATGGCAGCTCATGGCTACGACACCTGTCCGATGGAAGGGTCTGATACCTGGCGAGTAAAAAAACTCCTTGGCTTACCTTACGGCTCAGAAGTTAATATGATTGTAAGCTGCGGTATACGTACTGAAAAAGGAATTTATGGCGAACGCTTTAGAGTCCCTTTTGAAGAAGTTTATCACGAAATTTAAACAACCACCTTATTTTTTTGCTGGAGTAAATGTGACTTTATGTGGAGAGCCTCGATAACCTTCCTCTGAAATAATCATGGTGTTAAATTCTCCATTGATGTATTTTTGAGCTTGGTCTTTATAATGGTCGCTAAACACATTACCAGACTGCCCTGTAGGCAATATACTCAAGCTGTTTTCAATATCAGAAAAGTCTATAACACGTCGTGTTGATGGACCTGCTTTTACGGTGTAGTATCCAGATTCATTGAGATCAAAAATATTATTATTAATCACGGCATTACCACCATCTATTTCAAACGGACCAACATTAAAATACGATCGCAAAGCAGCAACTTCACCCAAAGGATGTTTGTGTTCTACAGAGGTCACTTTGCTCCATGTCCACTCTGAAGGACTTCCTCCTAGTTGTTTTTCAATAAATGAAACTGCATGTGCAAAAGCTCCTTGAATAATCTCTTTTTTTGTTTCCTTTTTCTCCGTAGTTATATTATCCCACCACACCGATTCGTCTTTGGCTGCTTGAACAGCAATCATTTTCTTTTGAAGCGGCGTATTTAAAAATTGATCAAACCCCTTTCCTAGCTCATCTTTAAAAGTAGCTTTTAAAAACTCGTAAATAAATCGATTGTAAATAGTTGGTGCTGCCGTATTTTTTAAATAAGCTCCATCCCAATCTGCTAAGATTGCATAGGCTAGTTGTTCTTGATCTGACAATTTTTTTACAGCCACCTCTTCTAACAAATTCTGAACAACACTTGGCGCAACGCTTGAGGTTACATCAAAAATCATAGAAGCTACATCTTCTTTAGTGAAGTCATTTTTAGCGTCTAACAATTGTACTATACGAAGTCCTCTATCCTCTGGTAAATAGTATCCTGGATAGAAGTGCCCGGCAATAGTATCGGGTTGATTATTCGCTGAATACACATAATTCCAACTCGGATTTATAGCCTGAGGGTTTTCCTTAAACGGAATAAGTTCAAGAATCTCATCATCTCCACTTGCTCCATTTAAATAGGTTTTTGTATTTACCCCTTCTCTATACGTGTACAATTGACCAGCGGCAAACCAAGCAATCGTATTCTTTGCATCACCATACATAATATTGAGTCCTGGTGCGTGTAATATCTCCACCCCTTCTATAAACGTTTCCAGAGAAGTAGCATGCGAAATCTTATAGGATACGTCCATAAGTTTGTTGGGTAACTTTGTGAAAATCCACTGCATCGCTATTGGACGTTCATCGTCTAAATGAGCAATAATTCCATTCATAATAGGCCCATGTACAGATACTTTTACCTGATATGTTGTGTCTGGAGCGTCTTTAATTTTTATTGTTTTATCAATAAGCTCATATTTACTGTAGCCTGTTGGTGTCTTATACTCTAAAGGATTTTCAGGATTTTCTTCTTCGATATAAAAATCGATATCATCATTTTCAAACATGGTTAATCCATAGGCATAATCTCTGTTGTGCCCTAGTAATGAAAATGGGGTGAGCGCAAGGTTGAATCCGTACATTTCATAATCTGGTGTTTTGATATGTGATTGATACCAAACTGAAGGCTGAGAATAACTAATATGAGGGTCATTCGCAAAAATAACCTTACCGTTTTTAGTTTTCTCAGGGCCAATTACCCAGCTATTACTCCCGATAAATGGAGAGATGGGTAAGTTTTCATACAATGCATTTACAGCTCTAGAAAACGCTGCCGTAATTTCTTTAGGTGGTGTACTTTTGAGCAAGGCCGTGTTTTCTGATACAGGAATCCCTAATTCTGCTAAATAATCTTCCCCTAACGTTTCTTTTATTTCATTCAATAAAGGATCTGTTTTATGAGCTACTGCAAAACTAAAAGACATATACCCAAAAACATTATACATGTCTTTTAAGGTAAATGGTTCTTTTTCTGCACCCACAAGAATATATTCAATTGGTGTTGTACCATTTTTGATGTATTGATTTACCCCTTTTAAATAGGCTGTTGCCATTAGAAATTGAGGGGAGTTTTTATCTAATTCAGCAATGGTCTTTACAGCATTTTCTTCGATACCTAATCCTGAAAAGAACACATCAGTGGGCAGTAATTTTTTTCCAAACAACTCCGAGAGTCTTCCTGCAGCTAACCTACGCATTAACTCCATTTGCCACAATCGATCTTGCGCATGAACATACCCCAAAGCTATATAGGCATCTTCTTGAGAGCCAGCCTCTATGTGAGGAACACCATCAACATCGTAATAGACTGCAACAGGGGCTTTAATATCTTCTAGATCTATCGTTCCGCTGTATGTTGGTTGAAAAGACCTGAGGTAGGCCCAACTCCCAAGCCCTATTAAAACGAGAAGTACCAAAAGTATTTTTAGTAGTTTTTTTAGCTTTTTCATTTCATTCTGTTTGATATGGTATCAAAGATAACAGAATTATATTGTATTTTTGACCTATTGAAAAAATCAGATTCATGAAAAAAATCCAGATGGTAGACCTGCAAGGTCAATACGAAAAAATCAAGGATACTGTAGACCAATCAATTCAAGAAGTACTAAATACTTCCGCCTATATCAATGGTCCTTTAGTACACGATTTTCAAGCAGATTTAGAAAAATATCTCGATGTAAAGCATGTGATTCCTTGTGCAAACGGAACCGATGCCTTACAGATTGCCATGATGGGTTTGAATCTACAACAGGGCGATGAGGTTATTACGGTAGACTTTACTTTTGCCGCTACTGTTGAAGTAATTGCATTATTAAAGTTAACTCCTGTATTAATTGATGTTGAACCAGACACCTATAATATAGATATCGATGCTTTGCGAAAGGCAATTACTCCGAAAACGAAAGCCATTGTGCCTGTGCATCTTTTTGGACTTTGTGCAAACATGGATGAAATTTTAGCAGTAGCCAACGAGCACAACCTTTTTGTAATTGAAGATACCGCTCAAGCTATTGGGGCTAACTATACCTTTAAAGATGGAAAGAAACAAAAAGTAGGAACCATTGGTCATGTAGGAACCACCTCTTTTTTCCCATCAAAAAATCTCGGTTGCTACGGAGATGGTGGTGCAATTTTTACTAATGACGATACATTAGCGCATATTTTAAGAGGTATTGTAAATCATGGAATGTACAAAAGATACTACCATGAT
>CBFHVY010000139.1:0-3450 GCA_965659555.1 Flavobacteriaceae bacterium | reverse complement strand
CCACCTTCGCCCGCAAACATACGAGTAGGGTCTTCACCCGTTCTTTTAAAAGGATATAAACCAGCAGTGTACGGGAATTCTCCAGGTACATTTTCTTGTAAGTTCCATTGCAACACATCGCCCCAAGCTTCGTACTTTGGTAAGGCTACTTTAGGTATTTGAGTATGTGAGAGTGACTCACTATGAGTTTCTATTTTGATTTCTTTATCGCGTACTTTAAACGAATATATAGGGTCTTTATAGCGTTGCTTTTTCTCTTCCCAAGTTAAAATTACTTCCCAGTTGTAAGGGTCTAAGTCCATTTTAACCTTTTCGAAATGTGCAATTAAAAGCTTTGCAAAAGGAAGTTCTGCTTCCGGAATAAACTTCAGGACTTCATCGGTCTCCACACCTACTTTTCCTAAAACAACCTCTTGCGAGCTCAACGAACTTAAGGTTTTGTAGATGCCGTATAATTTTTGAGCAACATCAACTTGATCTTTAGCTTTTTTGTCATACGCTCTATTGTTTTCAGCAATTTCTGATAGATAACGAGTTCTTACTGGAGGAATCACAAAAATCTTTTCAGACATTTCTTTAGTGATTTCTATTTCAGAGTTTAAATCGGCACCTGTTTTTTCCACCAGTTTGTCCATAATCGCTTTGTAAAGCGAGTTCATTCCAGGATCATTAAACTGAGAAGCGATTGTACCAAATACAGGTAAATCATCTTGATGAATATGCCATAGGTTGTTGTTGCGCATGTATTGTTTCTTAACATCTCGCAAGGCATCTAAGGCGCCTCTTTTATCAAATTTGTTAATAGCTACTAAATCGGCAAAATCGAGCATATCAATTTTCTCCAATTGGGTTGCTGCTCCAAACTCTGGAGTCATAACATATAATGAAGTATCAGAGTGTTCAATGATTTCAGTATCCGATTGTCCGATTCCTGATGTTTCTAAAATAATTAAATCGAACTGAGCCGCTTTTAATACTTGAATGGCTTCATGCACATATTTAGAAAGTGCTAGGTTTGATTGACGGGTGGCTAAAGAGCGCATATATACTCTTGGATTATTAATAGCATTCATTCGAATTCTATCTCCTAAAAGGGCGCCTCCTGTTTTTCTTTTTGATGGATCTACAGAAATGAGTCCGATAGTTTTTTCTGGAAAGTCAATCAGAAATCGTCGAACTAGTTCGTCTACTAGACTCGATTTTCCAGCACCCCCAGTTCCAGTAATTCCTAATACAGGTGTGGTGTTGTTTTTATTTTTTTCGTGAATCGTTTTTAGACTTTCTTTGGCAACTTCTGGGAAATTTTCTGCGGAAGAAATTAAGCGTGCAATACTGCCTACTTCTTTACTTGCTAAACGATCTACCTGACCGTTAAGGGTGTCTCCAATAGCATAGTCAGATTTTTGCACCAAGTCATTAATCATTCCTTGAAGGCCTAATGCTCTTCCATCATCTGGTGAATAGATACGGGTAATACCGTAATTCATTAGTGCTTCAATTTCTTCAGGTAAAATAACACCGCCACCACCACCAAAAATCTTGATGTGTCCAGCACCTTTTTCGTGCAACAAGTCATACATATACTTAAAGTATTCCATATGACCTCCTTGATATGAAGTCATGGCAATTGCATTGGCGTCTTCTTGAATCGCAGTATTCACAACTTCTTCTACACTTCTATCGTGCCCTAGATGAATTACCTCTACACCAGTAGATTGAATAATTCTTCGCATGATATTAATCGCGGCATCATGTCCATCAAAAAGAGATGCAGCAGTTACAATTCGTACTTTATGTTTTGGGGTATACGGAGTTATTTGTTCCATTCGTAAATAAGCTATGAATTTGGGAGTGCAATTTACGGAATTTTCAAAAAAAACCAGTATTCTTTGAATGTTTAAAAAATCTTTTAAAAAAAGAAATATATTTGTTGATGTACGTGAAAAATTTGAAGCTATGACCTTTGCAGAACAAATACAACAAGGTATTCCCGATCAACTTCCTCTAGAAGTCCCCTATGATCCCACAGTAAATCATTCACCCAAACGCAAGCAGATTTTATCAGCTTCTGAAAAAACATTAGCCTTACGTAATGCTTTACGCTATTTTGACCCGAAGCATCACGAGGTCTTGTTACCGGAGTTTAGGGAAGAATTGGAAACCTACGGGCGGATATATATGTATCGATTTCGTCCAACTTACGAAATGAAAGCAAGGCCTATTGAAGCATATCCAGGAAAATCTTCACAAGCGAAAGTGATTATGCTAATGATTCAAAACAATTTGGATCCTGCTGTCGCACAACATCCACATGAGTTAATTACCTACGGTGGTAATGGCGCTGTTTTTCAAAATTGGGCTCAGTACCTATTAACCATGCAGTATTTATCGGAAATGACCGATAAGCAAACCTTAGTGATGTATTCTGGACATCCGATGGGTTTATTCCCTTCACACAAAAAAGCTCCTCGAGTGGTGGTGACCAATGGGATGATGATTCCCAATTATTCTCAACCCGACGATTGGGAAAAATTCAATGCTTTAGGGGTAACTCAATACGGACAAATGACTGCCGGAAGTTATATGTATATCGGTCCGCAAGGCATTGTTCATGGTACCACGATTACTGTATTAAACGGATTTAGAAAGATTGGAAAATCGCCCAAAGGCCATATTTTCGTTACCTCTGGTTTAGGTGGGATGTCTGGAGCTCAACCCAAAGCAGGTAATATTGCCGGATGTATTACCGTTTGTGCAGAGGTAAACCCAAAGATTACACAAATACGTTTAGATCAAGGTTGGATAGACGAAAAAATAAGCGACTTAGATACGCTTGTTTCTAGAGTACAAGTAGCGCAAGAAAAGCAAGAGGTCATCTCTATTGCCTATTTAGGAAATGTAGTTGAGGTGTGGGAATGTTTTGCTGAATGTGGAATTCATATCGATTTAGGTTCCGATCAAACATCGCTTCATAATCCGTGGGCAGGAGGGTATTATCCTGTTGGACTTTCCTTTGAAGAAGCCAATGAATTGATGGCTAACGACCCTAAAACATTTAAAGAAATGGTGCAGGCTTCTTTAAGAAGACACGCAAAAGCAATACAGCTACATACCGATAGAGGGACGTATTTTTTTGATTATGGCAATGCCTTTTTATTAGAGGCGAGTAGAGCAGGCGCCGATGTCATGGCTGCAAATGGAATTGATTTTAAATACCCAAGTTATGTACAAGACATTATGGGGCCTATGTGTTTTGATTATGGTTTTGGCCCATTTCGATGGGTATGTGCTTCGGGTACAGAAGAAGACTTAGCAAAAACAGATCAGATTGCTTGTGAGGTGTTAGCACGTTTAAAGCAAGAAGTTCCTGCTGAAATACAACAGCAAATGGCCGATAATATCCAATGGATAAAAGGGGCAAAAGAAAATAATTTAGTGGTGGGGTCTAAA
>CBFHVY010000138.1:0-3672 GCA_965659555.1 Flavobacteriaceae bacterium | reverse complement strand
ATATCCATTCACTAGTGCCTTTAAATCCACCAATCAATGTGGGTTTAAATATACAATATTGAGGTTGTATTATATGTAGTAGTTCCTCCTTTTTTGTTACATCAAAAACACCAATAAGTTCTTCATCTAAAGCAATTGGCAGGGGACTATATTCACATAAATAGGCCATTTCTTCCCACTGGTTCACCCGAATGGGTTGTTCTATAGAATGAATGTCTAAGGCCGCCAATCGCTTTAACTTTTCTAATGCTTCTGTGGGATTAAAAGCTCCATTAGCATCTACCCTTAACTCAATATCTTGTTTAGAAAATTGAGCTCTAATCGATTGTAAAAGCTCAAGTTCTGTAGCAAAATCGATAGCTCCAATTTTCATTTTTATGCATGAAAACCCATCAGCAATTTTGTCTTTTATCTGCTGCTTCATAAAAGCTTGATCTCCCATCCATACCAAACCATTGATAGAAATGTCATCTTCGCCCCTGGTAAATTTAGAGGGAAATAAATCAAAAAGAGCTTCACTATTGAGGGATAAAAAAGCTTGTTCTAATGCAAATTGAATACTTGGAAACTCCGTGGTTTCTATCAATAGCTTTTCAAGTCCTAAGTCTATATGAGTACACACATAACGCAGCTTGTCTTCAAAATCAGGCCGATCGTCAACACTTAAGCCTCTGAACATTCCACATTCTCCAACTCCGGTTTTACCTTCGTGTTCTATGTAGATAAACCAAGTATCTTTTGTGGTAAGAACCCCTCTTGAGGTACCACTAGGATTTTTAAACTGTAATTGATACTGCTGATACCTTGCCTTCATGTCTTTATTGCTGTTCAATATAAGCTTTAAAGTTATTTAGATATCCTTGATCTATCTCTTGAAAGGTACCTTTAAAATACGGGAAAATACAGCTTAAGATATAAGAGTTGCTTTTACATGTTGAACTATTGGTAATAGTGGTTTGATTGTTCTGGTAAGTAAATACATAGTCGTCTGTTTTCAACATCCCATCAGCATCAAAATACAGGGTTACCTTTTCATTTTCTACATAGGCTAGTACCTTTTCTTCCATGGTTATAGGCTGTCCATTGTTGTCTAAAACAACCATCTTATAGGTACTCCCTATGACACCGTCTTTAACCTCAAGGGGTGCTATAGATTGTATTTCAGGTATCCAGTTTTTAATTTCATTCATGTCATTAAATAATGTAAAAACCTCCTCAAGCGATTTATTAACGGTTACCTGCGATGTGTAGTTTGTTTGCTTTACAAAAAGACCTGTTGAAAAGAAAACTACCGTAAAGACGATTATGATTGATAAAATTATTTTAATGGCTTTCATATTCTAAATGATTTATAATTGGAGTACTGTTGCTACAAAAGTACTCGATTTAAGCTTTAGTTAAAAACGTGTACCAAAAGTCCTAAACCAAATAAAATAGCAAACAAAAAGGTTGATAAGGCTACTTTTTTTAATTCCCCATCAAACTGACTTACTTCTGAAGTATTTATTACAAACAGCACATGTTTTACAAGAGGTACATATGCAATTAAGAAAATAAACTGATAGGGTGTTTGATAGTTTAGTAGGGTATAGACTACTGCACAAACTAGCGCAAGAAAAAGTAAGGTATAGTGGTAAATTTTTGCATTTTTAAATCCTAATTTTACCACTAAGGTCCTTTTATTGGCTTTTAGATCGTTGTATTGATCTCTCATATTATTAAGATTCAAAACGGCAGTACTTAGCAGGCCTATTGACGTTGCGGGTAAAAGAAGAGAAGGGATGACACTTTTGCTAAACAAGAAAAAGACCCCTAAAACACTTACCCAGCCAAAAAAAAGAAACACAAAAACATCTCCCAAGCCACTATAACCATAGGCATTTTTACCAACTGTATACTTAATTGCTGAAACTATAGCTCCTATTCCGAGGATGAAAAAAAGAAGGCTATACAAAAGATATTGCCCTTTAAATGAAACGTAAATTAAAAGTAGAGCTAACACAAGACTAATTAAAGAACTTAGCACCACAGCGCGTTTCATGGCTTGCGGACTTATTTCGCCGGAGGCTACGAGTCGCTTTTCACCAACTCTATCAGCGTCTGTCCCTTTTATTCCATCACCATAATCGTTAGCAAAATTAGAAACCACTTGGAATCCTATGGTTGTACAAAGTGCTAAAACGCTTATCCAAAGATTAAAAAAGCCATTACTGTATGCTAAAGCTGTCCCTAAAATAATTCCCGAAAGAGATAGTGGAAGTGTTCTTAGACGGGCAGCGAGTAAATACTTTTTCAATGGCTTAGTTTTCTAACGAAAGTGCTCTTGTAATACCAATAGGTGAATTGTTTTCAAGCGGTTGAATAAAGGCATCAGGATATTGAGAACGTATAGTGTTTTTGTAGGCCTTAGCTTGACGATAGGTTTCAAATGTGCCTAATCGATATTTAGTTAAACCTTGCTCATTCATTACTTGAACATCTGCTAGATTTGATAATGAGGTATTTGACTTTTTATACGCCCCAATTTGAACTGTATACACAAGTCGAGGTGCTTTAACTTCTTTTGGCGTTTCTACTGGAACTTCTGTTTCTACTGGAACTGGTGTTGGGTTAGGTGTTGTTTTGGGCTCTTCTTTTCCACAAGAGATACAAAACGCTAAAGCAAGTCCGATAAATACTAGTTTTGTTTTCATGTTCATTATTTTTAATTGATCATTATAAACGTTCAGATTCCGCAATTAGCTCCGCAATATCTTTTACGACGATAGCATCTTCCTTTTCTTTATACTTTACCCCATCGGTCATCATGGTATTGCAATACGGACACCCCGTAGCAATAATTTGAGGCTGTGTTTCTAATGCATCTTCTGTTCTTAACACATTAATATCTTTATCTCCTTTTTCAGGTTCTTTAAACATTTGAGCCCCACCAGCTCCACAACATAATGCGCTTTTTTTATTCCGTTTCATCTCAACGAGGTTTACCCCTAGTCTTCTGATCAAATCTCTTGGCGACTCATATACATCATTCGCTCTACCTAAGTAGCAAGGATCGTGATAGGTTACACGTTGACCTTTAAAAACCTCTGCAGCAATCGTTAAACGCCCCTCGTCGATTAGTTTTTGAATAAACTGAGTATGATGATATACCTCATAACGTCCACCAAGACCTGGGTATTCATTTTTTAAGGTATTGAAGGAATGCGGATCGGTAGTTACAATCGTTTTTACTTCATATGCATTTAAAATTTCAATATTTGTTAGGGCCTGCATTTGAAAAAGAAATTCGTTTCCTGCTCTTTTTGCAGCATCGCCTGTAGAACTTTCTTCGGTTCCCAAAACCGCAAAATCTACTTTTGCTTGTTGTAAAATTTTTACAAAAGCTCTGGAGATTTTTTTAGCTCTATCATCATAACTTCCTGCTGCACCCACCCAAAATAAAACTTCGGGTTGTTTTCCAGCTGCCATCATTTCGGCCATTGTAGGTACGTGTAAACTCATAGTACTTGGGTGTGTTTTATGATTCGTCTTTCCAGTTAAGTCTGTCCATTTGATTATACTGCCAAGGGGCTCCGTTATTCTCGATGTTGGTCATCATCATATTTAACTCTTGTGGTGCTGCAGACTGCTCCATCACCAAATAACGTCTCATATCCATAATAATAGACAATG
>CBFHVY010000137.1:0-3714 GCA_965659555.1 Flavobacteriaceae bacterium | reverse complement strand
TCCTCAATTTACTTTAGAAAGCGACCAATTTAAGGGCATCATCTTTGGTTTAGCATCGGCATTATTTTATTCTATTAGAATTTTAATTCTCAAGCAACAAACCGCCCATTATCATGGCAGCATGCTCATGTTTTATCAAACCCTTATCATTACCATTGCTTTGCTTCCTGTATTATTTTTTATGGATTTAAGTCCTGTTGCCTCGCAGTTCCCCTATCTTATTTTAATTGCCTTGCTCACCACGGCAATTGGCCATACGTTAATGGTGCATTCTTTACATTATTTTTCTGTTTCCACGGCAAGTATCATCAGTAGTATTCAACCTGTTTTTGGAATGATCTTGGCATTCTTGTTTCTTAATGAAACGCCCACACTTAACACCTACCTTGGTGGGGCATTAATACTATGTACTGTGGTTATTGAGAGTATTCGTTCTAAGAAGAAACATTAACACAAATCGTAACGTTTTCCAGGTAATGGCTTCACTAGCCCTTTTAATTCAAGTTGTAAGAGTAGGGTAACCGACTGCGCAATAGACAACTCACATACTTTTGCAATATCATCTAAATGCCATGAGGTGTTTTCTGACAAACTACGCAGTACCAATTCTTCTTCTATAGTTAGCTGCTGTAAAGGTACCTGCTTAGGTTTGGGCACTTTCGGGGTATCCCAATTTAATAGACGAGCAACATCGGTGGCCTCGGTAAGTACATGTGCTTTGTGATGCTTTAGAAGGGTATTGCATCCAACACTGTAATAATCTGAACTTCTTCCAGGCAGTGCCATCACATCTCTATCGTATGAATTTGCAATGTCGGCAGTAACCAATGCCCCACCTTTACTACCCGATTCAATGACCAAAGTAGCTTGAGAGATTCCTGCGATAATTCTATTGCGTTGCAAAAAGGTTTCACGTTGAGGTCTTGCTTTAAAACCATATTCTGTAAATAGTACTCCCTGTTTACGTATGGCATTACGATACTTAAGATGAGATTTCGGATAGGTTTCCTGAAAACCATGTGCCAAAACTGCCCAAGTTTGAAGTCCATTCGCTAAGGCTGATTGGTGAGCTTGAATGTCAATTCCATATGCAAGACCACTTACAATAATCGGTTGATAACTCGCCAAATCTTTGAGTAAACTTTTACAAAAATCTCTACCGTAATTAGAGCAATTTCTTGTGCCAACAATTGAAATCACTCGACGTGCTTGAGCGTCAAAAGTTCCTTCCGAAAAAAGAAGTATTGGAGCATCAATGGTTTCTTTTAATAGTATCGGGTAAGTTTCCTCTAAAAAATAATGATAGGAGATGTTGTGGTCTTCAATATAGTTTAACTCTTCTTGAGCTTGGATTAGATATTTTTTATGTTGAAGTTCGCTGAGTACTTGTTTTCCTATTCCATGTATATTTTGAAACGTAGTGGGATCTTTCTCAAATAAAGCTGCTACATTTCCTTGAACATGAGCAATCAATTTTTTAGCCGTAATTGCTCCCACTAGAGGCACCTTTTGCAACCGTAAAACGGCCAAGAGTTCTTGCTTTTTCAAACCATAACATTTTGATAATCAAGATACAAATTTATTGTTAATAATTTTTCGCACTACTAGGTCCATTTTTAAGCAAAATCTCTATATTTGTTTAGATGTCAATACCACACTACATACACGATTTACTCCACAGATACGACTGTGTAATTATTCCTGATTTTGGAGGATTTATCACCAACAAAATAGGGGCTACCTATCAAAATGAAACCCATACATTTTATCCACCAACAAAAAAGTTAGGATTTAATGCAAACCTTAGACACAATGATGGCTTGCTTACAAACTACATTGCATCTGCTGAAAGCATTTCATTTGATGAAGCCACTGCTAAAATTGAAGCATGTGTGAGTCTTTGGCAACAACAATTAGCAACCGAAGCAATTTCTCTAAAAGCTATAGGAAGTCTTAGCCTAGTAGATCAACAGCTTCATTTCGAACCTGAAACATCGCACAATTACCTCACTAGTTCGTTTGGGTTATCAACAATTGAAGCTTCAACGATTTCAAGAGCGGCTTCAAAAACGGTTCACTTACCTTCTAATCAAAGTTCAAAAGGCCTTCCTGTTTTTGTTAAATATGCAGCCAGTGCAGTGGTGGTTTTAACCTTAGGATTTTCGGGTTGGAACGGTTACCAAAACACGCAGAGTAAAGAAAACTTCGCAAAAGAACAAAAAGCCTTAGAGCAAAAAATACAGTCTGCTACATTTGTTATTAATACACCTTTACCAACTATTGAACTAACAGTTCAAAAAGAAGTGGCTAAACCCTATCATATTATTGCTGGATCTTTTCAGTTTGAAGAAAATGCAACTAAAAAAGTAGCCCAGTTAAAAGCTAATGGATTTAACGCTGCAGTATTAGGTAAAAACAAATGGGGGCTTACTCAAGTTGCTTTTGAAAGTCATGCCAATAGAAGCGAGGCTTTTAAACAGTTAGCTACTATCCGAAAAGAGGTGGCTAAAGACGCTTGGATCCTTATTAAAACCTTCTAAAAACACGTATCCTTTACGCTTTTCTTCTGCTTTTTGAGGCATATGGACTATCTTTGCCAAAAATGTAAAAATGAGAGCAAAAACACCTAAAGAATCGTTAACCACACTTACAGATCTTGTCTTACCTGGCGAAACTAACTATTTAGATAATTTGTTTGGTGGAGAGTTATTGGCAAGAATGGATAGAGCCTGTAGTATAACAGCACGAAGACACTCTAGACGTATTGTAGTTACCGCCTCTGTAAATCATGTTGCTTTTAATAAATCTATTCCAGTAGGAAGTGTTGTAACCATCGAAGCAAAAGTTTCTAGAGCGTTTAAATCTTCTATGGAAATCTATGTAGATGTTTGGATTGAAGATCGTCAATCTGGCTCAAAAACTAAAGTTAATGAGGGTATTTACACCTTTGTAGCTGTTGATGAAACTGGGAAACCCGTTGAAATTCCTCAAGTAATTCCTGAAAGCGATATCGAAAAAGAACGATTTGACGGTGCCTTGAGAAGAAAACAACTAAGTTTGGTTTTAGCAGGAAAAATGAAGGCTAATGAAGCTACCGAATTAAAAGCTTTATTCGATTTATAACCCTACCTTTTTAAGATCCAAGAGGCTGGATTTAATCGTGTAGTATTTTTAAAGAGGACAAATACTAAAGTGGTTTTTCCAGAAACTTTATCTGTAAATATGGTCCCAAGGGCTTGACCAGTTGTTATGCTGTCTCCCTTTTTAACATAAACATTTTCTAAGTTATTATAGGCAGAGATATAGTTTCCGTGTTGCACTAAGACGGCTTTCCGACCATCGGATAAATTTTGAACAGCCAATACCTCGCCAGAAAAAATACTTTCGGCCTGATTTTTTTTATCTGTTACAATATGTAGCCCTGTACTTTCTATGGTAATGCCACTGAGCGTTGGGTGAGGTTGTTTACCAAACCTTCGTACCACCAAGCCACTAGATACAGGCCAAGGCAGTTTTCCTTTATTCTCCTCAAATTTTAATGCTAGGGCTTTAGCTTCAGGACTTAGCGCAAAGCCTGTTGACTTAGTTACCCCTTTTTTAGCATTTGAACGGGCAATCGCTTCTTTAATCAATTTATCAATTCGTGCAGCTACCTTGCGTTCTTCAGCCTGTTTTTTGCGTAATTCAGATCGGTATTTACTCTGTTTTCTCTTA
>CBFHVY010000136.1:0-3732 GCA_965659555.1 Flavobacteriaceae bacterium | reverse complement strand
AAAAATGTGTTCTTCGGCATCTCCAACGGCAATACGTTCTCCAAGATTATTTGCATCTGTAGTAATAAAGGCCATTTCTAATTCGAAGTCCAATAATTTAGTTGGCCCAAAACCTGGAGTTTTAGATCCTTCTGCAGGTTTTGTTTGTCCATATGGTCTTCTAATCTTAGTGCCAGAGGGTACGATAGATGAACTTCTTCCGTGATACCCAATAGGAATATGAAGCCAGTTGGGTAATAATGCGTTTTCGGGATCTCTAAACAAGCTTCCTACATTGGTAGCATGTTCTTTGCTGGCATAAAAATCTGTGTAATCTCCAATACTCACAGGAAGTAACATTTCTACATCTTCCATTCTAAAGATAACCTTGTATTTGTGTTCTGGATTATCGCGAAGCTTACCGTTTTTAACATCAAAAATATCTGCAATTCGATTACGTACTAACCTCCATGTTTTTCTTCCATCAGCGATAAAATCATTTAAGGTGTCTTGAAGAAAAATATCATCTGTAAGGGGTATGCCTTCGAAGTATCCTAATTGATGCAAAGCACCTAAATCAATAGCATAATCTCCAATTCTAGACCCAATAGTAATAATATCATCTTTAGTGATAAACACACCAAAAGGAATGTTTTGTATGGGGAAATCAGAGTGCTCTTTTACCTTTAACCAAGATTTTCTTTTAGGATTATTTGCCGTAATGATCATGTTAATAACGTGTTTAAATTTTAACCAAATATAGCAGAAACTTATTACTATCAAAGTGATTTTTTAAGTACTTTTGAAATCTTAATTAAAATTTAACATGCAGAGAGACTCCCAAATTTTTGATTTAATAGCAGCAGAAAAAGAACGCCAAATAAACGGTTTAGAACTTATTGCTTCCGAAAACTTTACTAGTGAACAAGTAATGGAAGCTGCCGGATCGGTACTAACCAACAAATATGCAGAAGGATACCCAAATAAACGGTATTACGGAGGGTGTGAAGTAGTTGACCTTGTAGAACAGTTAGCTATAGATCGTGCTAAAGAGTTGTACGGTGCCGAATATGTAAACGTTCAGCCCCATTCGGGTTCTCAAGCAAATACTGCTGTTTTTGCAGCTGTGTTGCAACCTGGAGATAAAATATTAGGATTTGATCTTTCGCATGGAGGGCATTTAACGCATGGTTCACCAGTAAACTTCTCTGGAAAATTATACAAGCCAAGCTTTTACGGAGTGGAGAAAGAAACGGGTGTTTTAAATTATGACACCATTCAAGAAATTGCCCTTAAAGAACAACCTAAACTCATTATAGCAGGTGCTTCTGCATATTCTAGAGATATAGATTTTAAACGATTTAGAGTCATAGCAGATAGTGTTGGCGCCCTTTTATTAGCCGATATATCGCATCCTTCAGGTATGATTGCTAAAGGAATACTTAACGACCCATTACCGCACTGTCATATAGTTACCACCACAACCCATAAAACACTGCGTGGACCAAGAGGAGGAATGATTATGATGGGTAAAGATTTTGAAAATCCGTTTGGATTAACCCTTAAAAATGGTACGCTTAAAATGATGTCATCGCTTTTAGATGGTGCTGTTTTTCCAGGAAATCAAGGAGGTCCTTTAGAGCATATTATCGCAGCAAAGGCAATTGCTTTTGGAGAGGCGTTAACAGATGAGTTTTTACATTATCAAATCCAGGTTAAGAAAAATGCTGCTGCTATGGCAAAAGCTTTTGTAAGCAGAGGATATGAGCTCATCTCTGGAGGTACCGATAACCACATGATGCTTATCGACTTGAGAAACAAAAACATCACAGGAAAAGATGCTGAAAAAGCCCTAGGTAAAGCAGACATCACCGTGAACAAAAACATGGTTCCTTTTGATGATAAATCTCCTTTTGTAACTTCAGGAATACGTGTGGGAACACCCGCGGTAACAACTCGTGGTCTTAAAGAAGCAGACATGGAAACTGTGGTAGCTTTCATCGATGAAGTAATTATGCATTACGAAAATGATGAAGTCTTAGAAGCCGTTGCAGAAAAGGTGAACGACATGATGAGTGAACGCCCATTATTTGCCTAATATCGAAACTCTTCATATGATAAATATCATATGATATTGCCTTGTTTTTCTTTTCCTTACCTGTCTAAATTTCAGGCATGGGATCGCAGTCAGTACAAGTTATTCAAACTAAAGAAGAACGAAGAACATTTTTAAGGCAGTTTTTAATCGATGTACAAGCATTAACTAAAATGCTTGATGAAGATCGGTTTGAAAAGGGGGTTTTTAGGGTAGGCGCAGAACAAGAAGTATGTCTTGTAAACACTCATTATACACCAGCTTATACGGCTCTTGCTATTTTAGAACAGGTTCATGATGTGCATTTTACCACAGAACTTGGCCTTTTTAACCTTGAAATCAATTTAGATCCTTACGAGTTAGGTGGAGCTTGTTTTTCAAAACTAGAAGCTCAACTACACTCCTTTTATCAACATCTAGATAAAACAGCACATGACACTCAAGGAACCAAACCCATATTGGTTGGTATTTTGCCCACCCTACGTATTAAAGATTTAGATTTTAAATACATCACACCTTACAAACGATATAAAACCTTAAACAAGGTTTTAAAAGCCATTCGAGGTGAAGATTTTAACCTACATATTCAAGGTGTTGATGAACTTCGATTAAAACACGACTCCATTCTTTTTGAGGCTTGTAATACTAGTTTTCAAGTTCACCTACAAGTTGAAGCTAAAGATGTAGTTACCAAATACAATTGGTCACAGGCTATTGCTGGACCTTTGTTGTCTGTAATGACAAACTCCCCTTTATTATTAGGGAAAGAGTTGTGGAGTGAGACCAGAATTGCGCTTTTTCAACAAAGTATAGACATGAGAACTACAGCGCATTTGAGCAGAGAACAACAACCAAGAGTGACCTTTGGTAAGGACTGGATTTACCATTCTGCTACAGAAATATTTATGGATGATATTGCACGGTATAGTCCTCTTGTTACTACTGATTTTGAGGAAAATGCAATGGCGTCATTAGCCGATGGAATTATGCCTAAGCTTACGGCGTTAAATCTCCACAATGGTACCTTGTATAAGTGGAATCGATTGTGTTATGGTGTACATAAAAATGTTGCGCATTTACGAATAGAAAATAGATATATACCCTCAGGACCTTCGGTGATTGATGAAGTAGCCAATGCCATGTTATGGATAGGTGTAATGCAAGGAATGCCCGAAAGCTACGCTGAGTTTTGGAAAACGATGACTTTTTTAGAAGCCAAAGGAAATTTTGTTAACGCCGCACGCACAGGTTTAGAAGTTTCAGCCGAAGAAATGCTAACAAAAACGTTGCTTCCTATGGCTAAAAATGGGCTATTAACGTTAGGAATCTCCACCTCTGATATTGAAAAGTACCTGCATGTTATTGAGGCACGCATCCAGACTAAAAACACCGGTAGCAAATGGATGATTAGAAATAAACGTCATTTGAGAACCGTCTTTTCCGCTCATGAAACCAATATACGGATAACCGAGAAAATGTACGAATACCAAAGGCAAAATAAGCCTGTGCATCAATGGGAAGATGTTTCTCTAGTTCAAGAAGCTAAGCAATACACAAACAACAAAGCATATAAAATTATGAGTAGAGAGCTTTTTGTGGTTGAACAAGACGATCCTTTAGATGTGATTACCCATCTTATGCAATGGAAAAATATTCAC
>CBFHVY010000135.1:0-3897 GCA_965659555.1 Flavobacteriaceae bacterium | reverse complement strand
CAATGGGCAGCCATAAAAAGTGCACTCCAAATAAATGGACTGTATGATTTTTTATTGGTAATACGCAGCGATATACCTCGATACCTACAAAAGATATAAATAAAAACAGCCGCCAATGAAGAGCGAAACCAGACAATAACTTCGGGGGCTAAGGCAATGTATTTTCCTAATACTCCAGAAGTACTAATAAAGAAGGTTGCAAGTAGTAAACCGTAGATGTGTTGAAGATGGCTTTTATTCATGCGGGGGAATTCAAAAATTAGGTTGCTACTGCTTCTAAAATAGATAGGGCCTTTTGAACACGATCTATTCTGATAAAAGTAACCAAAAGTCGCAATCCATTTTTGGTTTGCTTCTCTTTAATCACACAATCTTTTGGATGTTGTTGTACATAATTCAACACTTTTCTAAACATATCGGACTGATAATAGGCGCTCTGTTGGTCTGAAACAAAATACCCAATCATGCGTTTTTGCTTTAAAACAAGTTTCTCTAGGCCTAATGTCTTTGCCAGCCATTTTAACTGTAAGCTTTGTAGAAGCGCCTCAACCTGCACTGGTAATGGGCCAAATCGGTCTATAAGTGATCGTTCAAAATTAGCGAGTTCTTCTTTGGTTTCTAGAGTTGAAAGTTCATGGTATAAATTGAGTCGTTCTGTGATCGCATTCACATAATCGTCTGGAAATAAGACCTCAAAATCGGTATCTAATTGAACTTCTTTGACAAATGTTTTAAAGGGATGTGCTTCGGGCTCATAGAGTTCCTTAAACTCATTTTCTTTGAGCTCTTCTATGGCCTCGTTTAAAATCTTTTGATAGGTTTCGAATCCAATATCATTTATAAACCCACTTTGTTCTCCTCCTAATAAATCTCCTGCACCCCTAATCTCAAGATCCTTCATGGCAATATGAATGCCACTTCCTAAATCTGAAAACAATTCTAAAGCTTGTATTCGCTTTCGGGCATCATCCGTCATCATATGATAGGGAGGCGTAATAAAATAACAAAAGGCTTTTTTATTTGAACGGCCTACACGACCTCGCATTTGATGCAAGTCGGATACCCCAAAATTATTAGCGTTATTGATGAAAATAGTATTGGCATTAGTAACATCTAGACCACTTTCAACAATAGTGGTTGAAACTAAGACATCAAATTCATTATTCATAAAACGGAACATCAAATCTTCGAGCTTTTTACCTTCCATTTGTCCGTGTCCAATACCAATTTTAGCATCTGGAACCAAACGTTGCAGTAATCCAGCCACTTCTTTAATGTTCTCTATTCGGTTATGAATAAAAAAGACTTGTCCACCCCGATTAATCTCGTAAGAAATGGCATCTCTAATAGTTTCTTCGCTAAAACGAATGACATTGGTTTCAATAGGATGCCTATTTGGCGGTGGGGTATTGATTACCGATAAATCACGAGCAGCCATAAGGCTAAATTGTAGGGTTCTTGGAATAGGAGTAGCGGTTAAGGTAAGGGTGTCTACGTTTGCTTTTATGGTCTTGAGTTTGTCTTTTACTGCAACCCCAAACTTTTGCTCTTCATCGATAATTAAGAGACCTAGATCTTTAAAAACAACCTGCTTGCTAGTTAATTGATGTGTACCAATTACAATATCGATACTGCCATTTGCTATTCCTGCTAAGGTTTCTTTTCGTTGTTTAGGGGTTTTAAACCGATTGAGATAATCTACTGTGACAGGAAAATCTTTTAAACGCTTTTTAAATGTTTTAGCATGTTGAAAAGCTAGTATTGTTGTTGGTACTAAAATGGCGACTTGTTTCCCATTATCTACCGCTTTAAATGCCGCTCGAATAGCAACTTCTGTTTTCCCAAATCCAACATCACCACAAACAAGTCGATCCATGGGAATAGTGCTTTCCATGTCTTTTTTTACATCCTGGGTAGCGGAGTATTGGTCTGGGGTATCTTCGTATAAAAAACTAGCTTCTAGCTCATGTTGCATGTGAGTGTCTGGTCCGAAAGCAAATCCTTTTTGAAGTTTTCGTTTGGCATAAAGTTGAATTAAGTCGTATGCAATCTGCTTGACTTTTGTTTTGGTTTTCTGTTTGATTTTTTTCCAAGCTCCAGAACCAAGTTTATAGACTTTAGGAGGTTTGCCGTCTTTTCCATTAAACTTTGATATTTTGTGAAGAGAGTGAATACTCACGTATAAAATATCTCTGTCTCCATAGATAAGTTTTATGGCTTCTTGCTTTTTCCCTTCTACGTCAATCTTTTGAAGCCCACCAAATTTTCCAATTCCGTGGTCTATATGAGTTACATAATCGCCAATTTCAAGACTGTTTAACTCTTTTAAACTGATGGCTTGTTTTTTAGCGTAGCCATTTTTTAATCGAAATTTATGATATCGTTCAAAAATTTGATGGTCGGTATAACAAACTATTTTTTCATCGGTATCTATAAAGCCTTGATGAAGTGGAAATACAATGGTTTGATAATGGACTTCTTCTTTGGCATCGTCAAAAATATCGTGAAACCGTTGGGTTTGTTTTTCGTTGGCACAAAAAATATAGTTGGTAAAGCCTTGTTGGTGTCGGTTATTTAAATCGTTTACTAGCAGAGGGAACTGCTTGTTAAACGAAGGTTGAGCTTGGGTCTTAAATACAATTTCTTTTTCCGTTTGGTTGCCCGCTTTTTTTTCAAAACATAGGGGGTGTTCCTTGAGTTGTTCTGCAATAAAAGTGCTATTGCAAAATAATTCTGATGGTGTAGCATGTTTTAGCTCTTTTGAAAGTGTAGTAAAAGCCTCTTCTGCTTTTTCAAAAAGTTGATCTAAACGTCCATCAAGTAGGGCTAAGTTTTTTATGTAAACAGCTGTATTTTTTGAGATATAAGACAAAAAGCTCTTTCTTTTTTCCTCTACGATCTTTTTAGATACGTTAGGCATAATAGCCACTTTTTTCAACTTGTCTTTAGACAATTGAGTTTCTACATCAAAGCTACGGATGCTTTCTACTTCGTCATCAAAAAACTCAATTCTGTAGGGTTCATTGTTCGAAAAAGAGAACACATCGATTAATCCACCTCTTACAGAAAACTCGCCAGGCTCAGTTACAAAATCGACACGTTTAAACTGATACTCGAATAAAACTTCGTTTACAAAGTCTAAAGACAATTTATCGGATACAGCGACTTTTAAAGTGTGTTTGTTGAGTTCAGTTTTGGTTACTACTTTCTCAAAAAGAGCATCGGGGTAGGTAATAATGATGGCAGGTTTCTTACGAGAATTGATTCTGTTTAAAACCTCTGAGCGCAACAATACATTTGCATTATCTACTTCCTCAATTTGGTAAGGCCTTCTGTAGGAGCCAGGGTAGAAAAAAACATCTTTTTCACCTATTAATTGCTCAAAATCATTCAGAAAATAAGCCGCTTCTTCCTTATCATTAAACACAAAAAGGAAGGGTTTTTCTAGTTGTTTAAAAACTTCAGAAAATACAAAAGAAAACGACGAACCCGCCAAATTCGATACTTGAAAATGGTTGTTGTCTTGCTTAAGTTGTGCTAAAACATCTTGGGTCTTAGTCGATTTTTGGTAGTGACTACTAATGGTCTTTGCTCCCAATACGCTAAATTTTTAGCAAAGGTACATGCTAATCTTTAAATTAAATAATTTTGCCTTTCTAAATCTATACCAATACAATAATATCGTAACATTGTAGTTTTAAAAGCAATAATCCCTTAAACTCCTCTTACACATTGAAAACTGCAAAATACGTACTGACTCTTTTCCTATTTTTGATGGCTACACAACTACTGTTTTCTCAAAGCAGCGATAGTAAATGGGCGTTTGGTGTTAGCGGCTCTTTTATAAACTTTAGTCAAGATGCTTCTGAGCGTATTGGTGAAAAATTCATACTTCAG
>CBFHVY010000134.1:0-3898 GCA_965659555.1 Flavobacteriaceae bacterium | reverse complement strand
AAAATATTCACCATTTGCCTGTTGTAGATAAAAAACAAAAAATTATAGGAGTAATTAGTGCACAAAATATTACAAATATGAATTCTAATGAGGATTGGGACAACATAAGTGCTAAGGACATAATGGATACTCATATTCATCGTATCCACCCAGAGGCCACTCTGGAAGAAATGAACACTGTAATGCAGACATATCATGCAACAATTCTTATTGTCTATTTTCGTGAACAATGTATAGGTATTGTTACGCAAAATGACCTTCAAAAGATTCGTAATTCATGAGCAGATTTCAAGCTAAGAGGCTTAGTAAAAACGCACTTTCTCATGTAGTAGGATACCGAATAGGGACTCCCAACTCTCCAACTTTAGTAGCCATAGGTGGAATTCATGGTAATGAACACGCTGGGGTTATTGCACTTCGTAATATAATGCAACACCTAGACGAATATCCCATTCCTTTTGAAGGGAGTTTCTTTGCTTTACAAGGAAATAATAAGGCTTTAGCCTTACATACCCGATATATCGATATTGATTTGAATAGAATTTGGACTCCCAGGCATCTTTTCGATGTGGATGCTTTAACAGGTGTAGCCGAACAAGAAGAACTCATGGGGTTATATGAACTTATAGCATATATTACCTCAACGACAACAGGCCCATGTTACTTTTTAGATTTGCACACCACCTCTTCACAAACAAGCCCTTTTATTACCATTAGTGATGCGTTAAATAATAGATCTTTTTCCTCACAGTTTAAGATACCTGTTATTTTAGGAATTGAAGAGCAATTAGAAGGTGCATTGCTTAGTTATATTAATGAATACGGACATGTTGCTTTGGGCTTTGAAGCCGGTCAGCATGACGATGAGTTATCTGCTAAACATTGTTATACCATGGTCACTCGCTCATTAGTTTTGATTGGTTGTATTCAAAAAAAATACGCTGATGCTTTTAAGGCACCTAGTGTTGCACTCTCTAATCAATCGCACACTTCTTTTTACCATATTACAGATCGCTACAGTATTGCTCCTAACGAAGTGTTTCATATGCTTCCTGGCTATGATAATTTTCAGCGAGTTAGAAAAGGAACAACACTAGCCATTTCAAATGGAAAAAGAATTAATGCTAAAGCGAATACTGTCATTTTTATGCCTTTGTATCAACAACAAGGTGATGACGGATTTTTTATGGTACATCGTTTATCTCGCTTTTGGCTCCAGCTATCGTCTTGGGTACGAAAGTGTAATTTGTATCGTATTTTACCCATGTTTCCCGGGGTGAGAAGAGTAAATGACTATACTTTAGAAGTCAATCCAAAAGTAGCTAAATTTAAAACCACAAGAATTTTTCACCTGTTTGGCTATCGTGCTAAACAGCAAAAAGGAGCGTTTTGGTATTTTACTAGAAGAGATCGTACTACTATAGCCTTACCTAAAATTGGTAGCTAGGCTTATTCTTCAAGAGCTCTATCTAACAAGCTTTTGTTCATGGTCTTGCTCGTTTTAGCTCCTAAGTCTTTAATACGTTCTACTTTTTTAATCAGGTTTCCTTTACCCGTGAGTTTTTTCATAGAAGTATCGTAACTACCTTGTACGGTTTTAAGTTGATTACCTACCTTAATCAAATCATCTGTGAGATTTACAAATTGATCGTATAGTCGTCCGGCTTGATCTGCGATTTCGAGCACATTCTTCTTTTGATTTTCTTGTCGCCACATAGAAGAGACCGTACTTAGTGTGGCCAACAGGGTAGAAGTAGATACCAAAACTACGTTTCTGTCTAAAGCTTCTAAATACAAATTATTGTTTTTGTTTAAAGCAAGCATTAATGCCGGTTCAATAGGAACAAACATAAGTACATAATCTGGGGTGTTTATCTCGTATAAACTTTCGTATTTCTTTTCACTAAGTTCTTTGATATGTTTACGAATACTCTCTACGTGCTTTTTTAAATGCTCTTCTCTTTTCTGCTCATCTTCTTCATTAAAATAGCCTTCGTAGGCCGTTAGAGACACTTTAGAATCGACGATTAAATGTCTGTTGTCTGGAAGGTTGATAATAAAGTCAGGCTTTTTAAGTTTTCCTTCGGTATCTCTAAAGCCCCCTTGAGTGGTATAGTGAATGTCTTTCATTAAGTTGGCTTTTTCCAATAAGAGCTCTAGTTGCGTTTCTCCCCAATCTCCCTGGGCTTTGCTATCGCCCTTTAACGCTTTGGTAAGATTAATAGCTTCTTTACTCATTTGAAGATTGAGGTCTTTTAAGTGTCCCAATTGTTCACGTAGGGCAGAATGCATACCAATACTTTCTTTTTGTGATTCTGATACTTTCTTTTCAAATCCCTCAATTTTTTCTTTGAGTGGATTTAGAATAGCATCAATGTTTTGTTTGTTTTGTTCGGTGAATTTAGTGGACTTTTCTTCTAGAATTTTATTGGCAAGATTTTCAAACTCTTTGGTAAATTTTTCCTGGAGTTTCTCCAACTCTTTTTTGTTTTCTTGAATCGATAGTTCGCTATTTTTTAATTCAGTTTCTAGTCGAGTATTTGAGGTGAGCAGACTTTCTTTTTCAGATTGAATTGCCTTGAGATCGTGAACAACTTCCTGAATAGTAGTGTTTAAGATCGTATTTCGTTCGGCTAAGGTTGCTTGTTCTTTTTCAGATCTAAGGGAGGCAAGCATTCGACCTAAAAATAAACCGATTACTGTAAAAACAATGGCAATAGCAATGTATACAAATAAGTCACTCATAGTTTCATAAATATGTCCTAAATTTAGGGCTTTTAAGAGAGAACATGAAAGGATTTTCAAAATTTATATTACATACCGTATTGGGGTGGAAAATAGTAAATGATTTCCCCAAAGAGCTTAAGAAATATATTGTTATTGCGGCACCACATACCAGCTGGCAAGATTTTCCTATTGGTGTTTTAGCGAGAGGTGCTAAGGGTGCAAAAATTAATTTTATCGGAAAAGATTCCTTGTTTAAAGGTCCTTTTGGCTTTGTCTTTAGAAGCTTGGGAGGGACTCCTGTAGATCGCTCTAAAAGCAATAATTTAGTCGATGCTATTGTTTCTACGTTTCAAAGTAACGATGAGTTTAGACTTGCATTATCTCCAGAGGGTACTCGTAAAAAAACAGAGCGTTGGAAAACAGGATTCTACCATATTGCAAAAGGAGCCAATGTACCTATAGTCATGGCTACGCTTGACTTTGGAAAGAAGCAAGTAAAGATCTCAGAACCGTATTATACCACCTCAGATCAAAAAGCTGATTTCAAATTTTTCCACGCTTATTTTTCTGATGTTCAAGGGAAACACCCCGATCAGTTTTAAGCCTTATAACGTTCGGCTACTTTTTGAGCAATACCAATAATAACTTCGGTAGCTTTAACCATAGACTCTGCTGGAATGTATTCATAACGACCGTGAAAGTGATGTCCGCCAGCAAAAATATTAGGGCAGGGAAGTCCTTTAAATGAGAGCTGAGAACCATCTGTACCACCTCTTATTGGTTTAATTAAAGGGGTAATTCCTAATTCGAGCATTACTTCTTCTGCAATGTCTACAATATGCATTACTGGAACCACTTTTTCTTTCATATTGTAATACTGATCCTTTAGTTTGACCTCTACAATAGTGTTGCCATATTTGGTGTTTAGATCTGTAGCGATGTGTTGCATGAGTTGTTTTCGTTGGTTGAATAGCTCCATATCATGATCTCTAATAATATACTGAAGCGTAGTTTTTTCAACAGACCCTTCTTGATGATGTAGATGGAAAAAGCCTTCGTAGCCTTCCGTTTTTTCAGGCACCTCATGGGCAGGTAGTGCAGCAATAAACTCGTTTGCAATCATGATGGCATTCACCATTTTGCCTTTGGCATAGCCCGGATGTACTATCTT
>CBFHVY010000133.1:0-4008 GCA_965659555.1 Flavobacteriaceae bacterium | reverse complement strand
TATACATGAACTATCCCTCCTCCAAAAGGAAGTACCTTAAATATGTCTACGGGATGGATAGGCCCTTCCAGAACATCATCTAATCGAATCGACCCTCCATTAATTAAGGCACAATCTACCGATGGATAAGCATTGGCCATGGAGGCTGCAAGTATTTTTCCTAAATTAGTTTGTCTTGAACGTATCGGAATATCTTCACCGTTTAAAGGTGTTTTTACTACATAAATAACCGAATCAGGATACGGAAATACCTGCTTAATTTCATGGGTTAAAACCTCTTGCCAACGATCTACTAGGGTTGTAATTTTAGAATCAGAAGGAACTGTTTCGTTAATTTGTTTTAGTTGTGAACTGAGCTTAACTTGTTTAGTTTCGGTATTGTATGTAATCGCATGCAAATAGATAGATTTTGCATTGGCATCAGCTTTACTAATTACAACATCTCCCACATGGTACAGCATATTGGTATGTTCGTGCCCCCCCATAATAAGGGTAAGATCGGGTAAAAGTTCGGCTATTTTTTTATCTTGTCCCACTTCTACATGTGTTAAGGCAAAAACCATATCCACATCATCCTTAACCGCATTATATTCTTTTTGAATGGCTTCATACATATCGGAATATGCTACATAAGGCACAGGGTTTGAGGGTATACAGACACTCAAAATAGCCAATGTTACAGAGGTTCCATCAGCATCTGTCAAGGTGGTAATGTATGTGTTTTTTAAAGGGTGTTGTTTTCCGTCTTTCTCCCTATAAAAAGGGCGTAGACTATCCCCTTCTTTTAAAGAAACATTAGATGTTATCCACTCGAAATTCGATTCATTGATTCGTTTTTGAAGCGTTTCTTTATTGAGGTCAAACTCATGGTTTCCAAAAGCAACTACATCAACATTCATGGCATTCATTACCTCAACCATTTGTCTACCCTTAATACGCTCGCCTTCATAAGTGAGTCCGCCTAATAAAGAGGGATTTAAAAAATCACCTGCTAAGACTAACAAGGTATTGGGGTTTTCTGCAAGCATCTGTTGATGAATGGATTCTACACGTGCCATTCCACCTATTTTTCCGTGCTGACCAGGAGCAATTTCATATACATCGTTAAGTTGTATAAAATTAAATGCAATCTCATGATCGTTTTTTGGAGAACAACTACTTAAAATTAGTAGTAGACTACATACTATACTTAGGTTTTTCATCTATTGAAATACGGTTAAAGCTTCGTTATAGGCTCTTTCAAAAGCCATAGGTTTAATGTTGGTGTGGACTTTTTGAGCTGTAAAATACGACACCATTTTTTCGGTAGGCATATTGCCTGTTAAATCATCTTTTGCCATCGGACAGCCTCCATACCCTTTAATAGCCCCATCGAAGCGGGTACACCCAGCTTTGTAGGCTGCATCAACCTTTTCGTGCCAGGTAGAGGGTGTGGTATGTAAATGAGCCCCAAATTCAATATGCGGGTAGGCAGGAATTAATTCGGAAAACAGTTGTTTTATAACCTCTGGGGTTGATGCCCCAACGGTATCAGATAGTGAAAGAATGTTAACCCCCATCTCGGAAAGTTTTTCAGTCCACTCCCCTACAATATCAACATTCCAAGGGTCGCCATACGGATTTCCAAAACCCATAGAAAGGTATGCAACCACCTTTTTATTTGCTCTGTTGGCAATGGTTAAGATTTCTTGTAGTGTTTCTATTGATTGTGAAATGGTTTTGTGCGTATTCCGCATTTGAAAGTTTTCTGAAATCGAAAAGGGATAGCCCAGATAATCGATTTGCTTAAACTGAGCCGCATCGTTTGCGCCTCTTACATTGGCAATAATTGCTAAAAGCTTGCTAGAAGTTGCCGAGAGATCGAGCAAGTCTAAAACTGCCGCTGTATCTTTCATTTGTGGAATCGCTTTGGGCGATACAAAACTTCCAAAATCAATAGTATCAAACCCTACGCGTAGCAAGGTATTAATATAATCTGCTTTTTGTTGGGTAGGTATAAAATGACTTTTAATGCCTTGCATGGCATCTCTAGGACATTCAATAAGTTTTACCTGATTCATTGCTCAAATATACATAAATCTATCGTCTGTTTTTTGGTCTTTACCATATTTTATCGAGTTTGAGAACCCATCTAAAAACACATTCAAAAACTTGAAATACTGTATTACAAAATGCTAATAATCAATATTATAGCTTTATCGATTAACTACTTTTGGGGATTGACTCGTATTATAATTTAGTGTACATTTGGTACTTTACATACTGTGTAAAACAATCTATTATTAGTCGTCGATGTCAACACTAATGCACAATAAACTCATTATTGTGTTCCCTCCATTTTTTTAGCGTCTTAAAATTTGTATTATGAGAAAAATGAAAAAGTACTCCATCACATTGGAGCGAGGGATAGTTAGTATACTACTATGCATTCTATGTGTGTATTGTCAATCTATTGAAGTTTTAGAACCTCCTATAGCACATGATTTACTAAATCATTTACAACAAGAATTTGACTCCAAAGCTTTCAAAACTCAATTTAAACTTGAACATACGATTCATTGGGCTGATGGACAAAAAGGGTTTGATAACGATTTAAATGTTGCATACTTTGAATTTCCTATAACTTACAGCTCAGTATACCCTACTAAAAACCAAGACTCTACAGTAAAAAAAGTGGATTATCGTTCTCATTATAGTATTTGGGTGTATCAAAGCGATAATGGGAAATATGATTTTTTTCTTAAAAAAATAATGGAAGAAATACCCAATTCAGTTCGTACAAAGACATCAAAACTAGAAAGGTCTGTTGTTGCTACTAATTTCTCAGGTAGTATTCATCTGTATACAATGAAGTCTAAGTTGGTTTTTGCGAAAAGGATTAAAGACGGCACTCCAGATCAGAATATTTATATTGGAGATCGTTTTAACAACACTAATCATCAAAATAGAATGATTCAAGATTGTCAAATCGTTGCTACGTATCATTATATTGACTTCTACACTACATTTTCAGTAAATGGGGAAGAATATTACAGAGTGTATACAGGTTCACGTTTAACTGGAGTTACGTATGAAGAGTATTGTGATAGTTATCATTTACCAAATTTAGACACAGGAGGAGGAAATTCTACTGGCTCATATATAAATTCTGGTGATGGTGGTGAGTATAGTGATTGCCCAGGTGGTAAATGTAAATACGATATTGTGGAAGAAGAAGAAAATTGTGATCCTGGATACGAAATGGATGCTTTTGGAGAATGTGTAGAACGTAACCCTTGTGCCGAAGTACAAACACAATTAGACAACCCTAACTTTAATGCCAAGTTAGAAGAACTAAAACGTAAAACGCATTTGCACGAAGAAACAGGATATAAACAAAATAATTCTGGTGTTTTTACTGCTCTTACTCCCATTAATGGCGGAGATCATTTAGATTTTCAAATAGACAACACCACTACTGGGTATTTGCATACGCACCTAGATGATTATGAAACAGGTAAAATAGTTGAGGGGTTACCTGAGATTAAACAAATAACACGTATGTTCTCTCCAAATGATGTGATTAGTTTTTTAAGCATTGTTAAACGTTCTGCAGCATCTAATATTCCTTTATCCTCAGTTTATGGTAGCATGGTGTCTAGTACAGGAACCTATACCCTACGCTTTTTAGGAAAACGAAGCGATATACCTAACAACTTAAATGCTGAAGAATTAAAATATATATATAAGTCATTGCTTGAAGAAAATGGGAGAGAACGAGGATTTTTAAAATTTTTAAATGAAGTCATACAGATACAAGGCATAAAATTATTTAAAATAAAAGACAGTGGACGTATTCGTCCAAAAACACTTAATGCAAATGACCGTGTTGAAACCGGCGATTGTTAACCTTAAAAAACTATCAATTATGAAAAAATATATCAGTACATTTCTATTCTGCTTAATCTCATCTATTCATTTTAGTCAAACCATATTACCTGTTGAAGATCACATTATATATATAAATAA
>CBFHVY010000132.1:1505-4053 GCA_965659555.1 Flavobacteriaceae bacterium | reverse complement strand
TAGTTTCCAAACCATCGTAGCAAATTGCCCAGGGTGAAAGGTGCTGCCAAAGCTATTGCACAGGGACAAGCGATAATTAACACCGCAGTAAACACATTGAGGGCTTTAGAAGCGTCTGCAAACAACCAATAACTTGTAGCAATACAAGCAATACTCAATACAAAAATGGTAAAGTGTTTGCTTATTCGATCTGTTAATGTTTTAAAGGTGGCTTGCTTATCTTTTGTAAAAACACTGTTTGTCCAGAGTTGCGTTAAATAACTTTGCGACACATTAGTGAGTACTTCTATCTCTATAGTGGCATCTAATTGTTTTCCTCCTGCAAAAAGTTTATCTCCTGAAGTTTTAAAAACGGGGTCTGATTCACCGGTAACAAAGCTATAATCGATTTCTGCTTTTCCTTTAATGAGTATCCCATCAACTGGAATTAATTCTTGGTTTCTAATTAATAAGCGATCTCCTTTTTCTATATCATATATGGGTGTGGGGACTTCTTGACCTTCACTTAACTTTGTTACCGCTATTGGAAAATACGATTTAAAGTCGCGCTCAAAAGACAAAAAGTTATAGGTTTTTTGTTGAAAAAACTTCCCTAATAACAAAAAGAAAACCAAGCCTGTTAGGCTATCAAAAAAGCCTGTTCCGAGATCAAATACAATCTCTACCGTACTTCGTATAAACAAAACCGATATTCCTAAAGCAATAGGAACATCAATGTTTAAAAACTTGTTTTTAAGTCCTTTATATGCTGAAATAAAGTAGTCATTGGCCGCATAAAAAACTACGGGAAGTGAAAAACTAAACATGATCCAACGAAAAACAAACTTGTATTGCTCTAACCAATATTCAGTGACTTCAAAATATTCTGGAAACGATAAAAACATCACATTTCCAAAGGCAAAACCAGCAATTCCCAATTTGTATATTAAAGCTCTATTGACTTCCTTTTTTTCTGCCTGATAATCCTCTAAGCTAATCAAAGGCTCATAACCTATGGATGCTAATAGCTTTACGATGTCTTTTAAACTTGTCTTGTCTTTTAAATACGTTATACGAACTGTTTTCTCTGGAAAATTAACCTGAGACAACCGAATAGCATCATGTAGCTTATGTAAGTTTTCTAAAACCCAAATACAGGAACTACAATGGATATGTGGAATATAAAACGAAACTACTTGAGTGGTGTCATCGGTAAAACTGACTAATTTTTCTATGATGGACTCATGATCTAAGTAATCGTACTTTCCTTCTATTTCTGTTGGGATTGCACCAGGGTTTTGTTGAAAATCATAATAACAACTCAAGTCATGTTCAGAAAATAACTCGTACACCGTTTTACAACCATTACAACAGAAGGAATGATCGTTACTCGTTATAATTTGAGAATCGAACGTATTCCCACAATGAAAACATGTAGTTGTATTCATACCATATTTACTCTTTTGCCTTCGGCAAATATCTTATAAGAAATCACGTCAAAACATGATATTTATCATCTTTTACAGTATATTTGAATACTTTCAAGTGTATATTGACCATGAGTAAATGTGAACAGTGTATAATCCGACAACTAAATTCCCTCAATGAACTAACTAGAGATGAACTCTTAAGAGTCTCTGCGTGTAAAACTTCGGAAATTATAAAAAAGGGTACGTTAATCTTTGATGAAGGATCGCATATAAATGGGGTGTACTGTATTAAAGAAGGTGTAGCTAAAGTCTCTAAAATGAGTTCAAACGGCAAAGATCAGATTCTTAAATTAGTAAAAAAAGGGGATATTATCGGAGAACGAAGCTTAGTTTCTAATGAAGCTTCCAACCTCAAAGCTATTGCAATTAATGATATGGAGCTCTGTTTTATTCCTAAAGAAGAAATTGTTAGAGATTTAAAGAAAAACTCAAACTTTAGCATGAAAGTCTTACAAGACCTATCTGATTCTTTAAAAAACTCCGATAATGCTATGGTCGATATGGCTCAAAAAACAGTGAAACAACGTTTGGCTGAAACCCTACTCTACTTAAATAAAAACTTTAGAGATGAAAATACGGGTCTTTTAGATATTTCATTATCTAGAGATGATATCGCAAATATGATTGGCACTGCAACTGAATCGGCAATTCGTTTATTATCGGAATTAAAAAAGCAAAACGTTATTTCACTTAAAGGAAAAGAAATCAAAATTTTAGATGCTACAGCATTAAAAAAGATTGCAGAAGGTTATTAAAAGAATGGTAATACTATAGCACGTGATACAAAAATGCTGGTATTTTTTGGTTTGGTTCTATATTAAAATTGCCCTTTTTTTCTATGTTAAAAAGATTCGAGTTGTAGGCAAAGAACATATTCCTAAAAAGGGAGCTGTATTGTTTGCTGTAAATCACCCTAATGGACTTATTGATCCCCTTATAGTAACCTCTGTAACTACAAGAACATTACATTTTTTGGTTCGAGCAGGCGCGTTTAATAGTGCTTTAGTAAAAAAAATATTAGGCTCTCTAAACTTGATGCCCATTTATAGAATTAGAGACGGTGTACAACAACTTTCAAA
>CBFHVY010000132.1:0-1495 GCA_965659555.1 Flavobacteriaceae bacterium | reverse complement strand
CAGTGTTTTTCCATACTTCATAAACAAAAAGCCTTAATGATTTTCCCAGAAGGAAGTCATAATAGAAAACGTACACTGAGAGTTTTAAGCAAAGGGTTTACAAGAATTGTTTTTGGCGCCTTAGAAAAAGATGCCGATTTGGAAATCAAAATTGTACCTGTTGGTCTTACCTATCAAAATGCCTCTTATTATCCAGCAAAAGTTGCACTTCATTTTGGAGAACCTATTCTGGCTAGACAATTCTACACACCCAAGGATATGCATAATGCGACATTACAATTAAAAACTACTGTTGCTAAAGCCATGCAAAACTTAACTGTTCACATTCCTGATAACGAACACTATCAAAACACTTTAAACAGTCTCAATGCTGCTCAAGTGGACTTTACTAAAGTGACAGAGGTACATGAGATGATTGCTCGTGGTAAAGTGGTGCAAAAGGCTAAAAAAGGAAATGTGCTTATGGTATTAAAATACCTTATCGTTTTAAACAGTATAGTCCCATGGTTGATTTGGAAAAGGATTCAAAAATCAATTAGAGAAATTGAATTTGTAGATACCTTTCGATTTGGGGTATTGGCAGTATTAATTCCATTATTTTATGGTGTTCAAACCCTGCTTGTATCGTATTTCATCAACAGTAGTGTAGCGGTATACTATATTGGATTTTCTCTACTGGCATTGCTGCTTTATACAAAGTGTAGTCCTACTCCAACAGAAGAGCTTCTTGAATAATACGTTGAATTTCGGTTCTTGCATTTGATGTTACCAAACTTACATTATCCATTGTCGGGTACACTCTATTTGATAAAAACACATAAACGATTCCGCTTTCTGGATCTGCCCATGTATAGGTTCCTGTAAAACCGCTATGCCCAAAGCTTTGGTTTGATACACAACCACAAGTAGCTTCAATCTCTGGATTTAATTGTGGTTTGTCAAAACCTAAACCTCTGCGTACTTTTTTTGATTCGAAATAACGCTTATTAAAAGCATCTATGGTTGAAGGTTTGAGATATCTCTTGCCACCATAATACCCCTTTTGTAGATACATTTGCATCATCTTAGCCACATCATTTGCGTTTGCAAACACACCAGCATGTCCTCCAACACCTCCTTGCATTGCTGCGCCCATGTCATGCACATACCCTCGCAATAATTGATTCCTAAAATAGGTGTCTTTTTCTGTAGGAACAATGTCGTTTACTGGAAACTTCTCCAAGGGTAAATAACTCATTCTATTGGCCCCCAATGAAGCATAAAAATAACGATCTACAAGCGTGTTTAAAGGTTGTTTATAGTATTGCTCTAGAGCTTCTTTAAATATATAATACCCTAAATCGCTGTATTTATAACCCGGTTCTTCCCGTTGATCTGCTTCTCTAATATAGTGGTACATAGAATCTTTGTAACTGCTGTTCAAATACAAACGATCTGCTACTTTAATACCATATTTTTCTGAGGGTGTACTTCTGTAATATGCTGCTAAATTCTT
>CBFHVY010000131.1:0-4159 GCA_965659555.1 Flavobacteriaceae bacterium | reverse complement strand
AAGAATATTAGTACTATAAAAATAGAAAAACAAAACATAAAAATGGCTTTTTCTCTATCATTATTCCAAGTCAGTATTCCTTCTATTAAAAAAATAGCTCCAACAATTAAATATCCGTATTGTAATACTTTCCAAAGTGTATTCATTATAATGCTTCTTTTGTGATGAGTTCTCCTGTAATATTTTTAGACACCCATTTAGACAAATCGTCTTTAGATTCAAAACCTACCCCATTAATAGTATCTGTTAATGTAGTGAGTACAAAAGGTTTTTCTGAAAAAAAATACCCCGTATTCTGATCCCAAAAAAGTTGATCTGTTTCTAGACGTGATTGTTCTGTATGGTTAATAATAACCACATTACCTTTGATTTCGGAAACGCTCGTTATGGTATACGAAATGGCATAATCGCCTAGTATTGTTACAGAATCTTTTCCTTGATTTTGAAAATTAATAATACGAACGCCCTCTGGAAACTCATTATAAGGATGCTCTTTTCTATTACTAAAATCATAAAGTAACGGGGTGATTAATTTTGAGCTGATTTTTCCTGAGTCTTTATATACATGGTAGGCGTCTTTTGCAACCCCTATAGGTAAGTTTTGTTCAGCTAAAAAATCACGAACTTCATTGGTGTTGTTTTTACAAGAAAAAAGCATTGCAACTGTAAGAACAGCGGCAATGCTTTTAAAATGTATGTGTTGTAGTGGGTTCACTAATTACCTTCTGGAATTTTTACGGTTTCACCAATCCAACATTTAATCGTAAATGAAGTTCCTGGCTGAACACCTTGAGTAAAGATTTCCTTTTTAGAAGGAGAGTTAGACTTATAGTTAGAGATGTATTTTCCAGCCTTTACTGAAATAGATGGATCTACCGCAGCTGCTCTTCTTGCTTTATTTAAGGCGGCTACATATACCATTCTTTTTTCAAAAAGGTTGTTTCCACAATCGTTAGCAGAAGACGCATACATACCTGCAATTAACAAATAAGCATTCCCTAAGTTTGGGTTGTTTCTTAGTGCTTGATTTGCATAATTTCTAGCTTGTGCTTTTTGACCTTTTGCAGAAAATAACTGTGCAATCTTTAATAAATTTTTCGCCTTTTCGATTGGATTTGGCTCCTGATCTACTGCTTTTTTGTAGTAGTCCATAGCTTCATTTACCTTTCCTTTTTTATATAAGATTCCAGCATAGTATACTGTTGTCTTTGGAGAAGGATCTGCAGCTACCCATGCTCCAACTAATTTCTCATATAGTGGATCATCTGTACACTCCTTGTTAAATAGTCTAGACACCGCTCTACTCAACCATTTTGCATTGGTTTTGTTTGCTTCAAAATCTCTAGTGTATAAAGGAATTAATCGATCACAAGTAGATAATTCAACAATAATATTGTCTAATCCTGCTTCTACCATTCCTAATGCCTTAGAATTGATAGAATAGGCTCTTAATAATCTTTTTTCTCTTGCAGATAATTCTTGCTCAGCATCTACCTTCTTGTTTAGAGGAGCAATTTTCTTAGAATAATCATCTAACTTTTCGTTTACCGATTCTATTACATCATCGTAAGTATCAAAAACAACTTGTGGATTTGTATCTTTATTTCTATCGGTTACTCCTTGGAAATAACGATATATGTTTTTAACTCCTAAACGTGTAGGATCAATTTTATACGCCTTCTCTAATATTGAAAAGATTTCATTTTCAGAACCTTCCTTGTTATCAATTAAAAATGTTGCAAAATCACTATGTACTTTTGCAGGATCTTGATCTGGATAATTTTTTAATCGTTGCTCGTATACACGACGTACTAAAGCCATAGCTTCAGTTTTGTTGGCAGCATTTTTATATCGCATTTCAGCAATATTTCCCCCTAACTTATATATGTTTACAGACAAGGTTGGACAATTATCCATAAGCCAAATCCAATGCGTATACGCTGAATCAAACTTTTTAGATTTATAATCTCCATTAAAATAATTGTACTTAATGATACATTCTTGATCCGTCTGTGCATTTGATTTAGATACTGCTAGAAATATAAACACACTAGCTAAAACATACATTACTTTTTTCATCATCTATCTATTTGAGTTAATCAATTTTTCTTTTTATAAACCAAAGATCATTTAAAGACAGTCCTAATCGAAAGTTAAAATAATTTTCTTGAATTAAATTATCTGTTGTGGTTCCTTTTTTTCCAAATTCAAAACCTAGGTTAACTGTCGATAATTTTCTTCCCATCGGAAAACCTAATCCAAAAGACATGCCAAAATCTTTAATACTGGTAAAATTAGTGCTATTTGAGCCACTAACTAACAGTCCTGTATTTTCATATCGTATTCCTGCACGATATATCACTCTATTCCAATAACTAGAAATCGAGTTCATATCTGGGGTGTAAAATCCACCCACGGAAATTCTGCTTGAAGTATCATAATCAAATGCTCCTCCCGTTTGAGTGAGAAACCCTTCAGGGTTTAATGCCGCTTGATGTTCGTATTCAACACCTGCATACCATTTGTTTTCTTTTCCTAAACCTACACCTAAAATGGTTTGAATCGGACTCTTTAATTTTCCTTTAACAGAAGCTGCATAAATCGTATCTCTTGGGATTTCTCCTCCCGATGCGGCAAAAGAAAGTGAATATAAATATTCATTTCCTGTAGCTCTAAAATCATTACTTAGTTTAAAAACAGCACCAACATCTAAAAGTAGTTTATCTTTTAGTTCTTTTTTGTACTGAATTCCTAGTTTAAGCATCCCCCCACGAATATTCAATACCTCTTGGTTTTTCGAAGCTAAAAACACCCCTACTCTTTGATTGGCTACATTGTTTTCTATGGAACCAAAAAGGTAGCTTGCTTCAAAACCTACAGATAGGTTTTTAAGTAGAAAAGCCCCCATGCTACCATAAATTCTATTAACACCACCGTTCCCGGTAAATTGAGTTAACTCTGTTAATGAATCATCTGCATCTAAAGTAGAATTTAACAAAGAATACCCTACAGAGGATACCGGTTGAATACCAAAACTAAGGCCTGCTTTATTTCCGAAAGGAACTCCAAAAGCCAAATAACTTAAGTTGGTAGATGTAGAAGATTGATCACCATTACTGTCTTTAATGGTAAGATCGTTATTTAGAATTCCAAAGGTGTATGTTGAATATCTAAGATATGCATTAGCCGCTGGATTAACTAAGTTTATATTGTAGGTTGAATTGAAAGCTGCACCAATACCCCCCATAGCATTTTGCTCTATGGTTCTCGAATTAAATTCTTCTCCAATTCCGAAAAAAGAATAGGGTGATGAGTTTGTTCTTTGAGCCTGCGCTTGAAATACAATTGCCAAGGCTACAATAAACAGTGCTTTTTTAATCATTCTTTAGTGTTAAAAATCAATATTGAATTTAATCCTTCCAAGAGGAAATTTTGATTGGCAAATATGCTACTTTTTAATCGTTTAGCCAAGAAATTTGTGTCACCTCCTGTTAAAACTATTGTTAAATCTTGATATTGAGCACTGTAGTGGTTTATAACCCCTTCTATCTCGTGTAAAACACCATGAATTATTCCCGAATGAATCGCCTCTGCTGTTGACTTTCCAACATGTTCCTCTGGGGCTTTAAGCTCTAGTAATGGAAGCTTACTTGTTTGTTGATGTAAGGCTATATAACGCATTTGAATACCTGGAGATATTGCACCTCCCAAATAGGTGTTTTCAGCAGAAACAAAATCATATGTAATACAGGTACCTGCATCAATAACCAATACATTGGAGCTAGGGTACTTTGTTGCCGCACCTGCTGCTAATGCAATACGGTCTATACCTAGAGTTTTTGGGGTAGCATACGTATTTATAAAAGATACTGGAGTTTCTGCAGTTAGCTCAAGCAGTGCAAATGGAAGCTTACTTTTAAGTAAAGAATCGTCTTTAAGATGAGTAACTTTGGCAATGATTCCAAACTGAATAGGATATTGACTTAGGATTTGTTGTAAGCCTTCATCAAACGACTCGGTACTAAAAACAAAATGTTCAACTAGGGTATCTGCTTTAAAAACAGCTGTTTTAATTCGAGTGTTCCCAACATCAATAACCAGATTCATTTCTTCTATTTTAAGGAACTTCAAAAATACAATAGATTTTTGTAATTTTATT
>CBFHVY010000130.1:0-4227 GCA_965659555.1 Flavobacteriaceae bacterium | reverse complement strand
AGATAAAACTACATATTCTAGTAGTACTATAACTAGCCGTAAGTTTATGATTGGAAATATGTCAACACCTTTCGATATCTCCACTTTAACAGTAGATACTTCGAATTACTTAGAATTAGTTTCTTTGCCAATCACAGCTAATTTCAATATTGCTGATGTAGCTTTTGGAGGAAATAATCAAGAGTATCTAATAGTAGGTGTAGGAAATGGTTCATACGGCCAAACAGACGGAGTAAAGTGGAAATGGTTAACATACAAATAGTAATAGCTATTGATATTTATAGTATATAGCACTACTTTAAATTAAAAAATATGATTTTTCAACAACCTACACTATCCGGATCAGTTATATTATCAGGTCCTTTGGAAATTTTAGGAAGTATAACTGCTTCTTACTTTGAAGGAGATGGATCCGGCTTAACAGGACTACAAACGCCAGTAGCTTCTGTAGACTTTAGTGCTATTAATAATAAACCTACTTTGATATCTAGTTCTATTCAAATAGATATTAATAGTATAACAGGAACACCTAATACCTCTTCTCATGCCTTAACAGCAGTTACCGCAATCAGCGCATCTTACTTAAACTCTAATTCAGTAAGCTATGATACAGTGGCACCTGAATTTAAAGCTATTTCAACTTTGACCCCTGCAGCAGGAGTAGATGTAGATTTTTCAACTGCTCAAGTGTTTACATTAACACCAAATCAAAATACAATTTTAAATATTACTAATCCTAGAATAGGGCAGACGAAAATAATGGTAATAACAGGAGCTGGATTAGGTGCAGGTATTTCATGGACTGTAGGTGGAGTAGCTGGAACGTTTAATTTAGTAGCAGGAGCATATAACGACACTACAGCTACTAAAAACTTTATACAAATGAGTTGTGTATCATCTACAGAGTTTTGGTATACTTATTCTCAAATAGCTTAATAATATGATCGGACAGAGTATACTTTTTGGCTCACTTTGGGGACTTCCTTCTGTTACTACAAATACCTCTACAGATGTAGGTACCGTATCTCTAACAGCCAATGGAAATGTGACAGATTTAGGGACCGGAGGACAGCAAGTCACTAGAGGTTTTTACATAGGTACAGATTCAACATACTCTAATAATACTAAATATACTATATCTGGTACACAAGGAATAGGGTCTTTTACTTATAACGCTACCGGACTTACAGACAATACAACGTACTATGTTACTGCATTTGCTATAGGACAAAAAGGTGAAGCTGTAGGTATAACAATAAGTGTGAATACAGTTGCACTCCCTACTAGTATTACAGCTTATACAGCAGGACAGCAATCCGGATATACTTATGACCAGTGTTTCTGCGGTACAGCAAACGGAAGTGGAACACTAGGTGCATCTTATATGGAAATATATGCTCCTTATTGGGGAGGAGGAGGTTTTACATCTACAACTAGTTTTGATTTAACTTTTGCTACATACGTTGAAGTAGACTATACAGTCACTGCTGGAATTCCAGGTTATATGAACTTTAATGTGACTACAGGACATAACGGAACTAACCCTACTGGTACTACACTAATAACCGGCGGACCAAGCCCACAACAGGCCTACGGCTCAGGTGCTCAAATACCTGTTAGTTTCCCTCAAGCATCGACAGTATATCTTGGACTCGGAAATGCATCTTCGAGTAGAGTAAGAATAACTAGAGTAGAATACTTCTAAATCAATTAATATGCCAAGTATAGATAAACCATACCCAAGTTGGATTTTAAATAAAGAAACAGATCAATGGATAGCACCAGTAGATCTACCAGACACTGATTACTTGTACAGCTGGGATGAAACCAACCTCAGATGGATTAATTCCGGTTACCCAGTAAACGGTCCATTCAAATAAAAGTTGGATTCCTCATAATTTTTTACTATATTAATGTATAAAATTGTGAAGTATGTTTAATTTTCTTAAGAGTAAAAAGCAAGAACTAGTTTGGGACTACATACCTGTACGTCCTTCCAATGTTGCCTTTGAAGTTGAAGGCGGTAAAAATTTAGATGACTACTTAGTACCTTTAGTAAGTGTTATGCCTGATTGGTTTAAAAGCTTAAAACAGACCAGAGATTATATAAAACAATACCCTAACGTTAGAACTTGCCCTTCCTTTATAGAGTTATTTAAAAACTCATATGCTTTTATAGCTCCATGTGATTTACAATTAAAAATTTCAAAACAAGGAATGGATATTATACAACCTGAAGATGGTTGGGTTAGTATAACTTCTCATACTGCATTACCTCCTGAACTTGGAGGAACTCAAATGGGACCAATGTGGGATAAGACTTTGCAGAATATAAAAATAATGTCCGGTATACAAGTCGGAGTAACTGCAGGAGAATGTAACATTATGCATCTCCCGGCTTATTACCATGATCCTCGTTCTATATACTTTGCTCCTCCAGGCATCTCTACATTAACTGCTGATAATCCTTTAGACCTTAATGTAAATTTATTTATTGATATGAATAGAATAGATATGGAGAAAGGAGAGACTATTCATATTAAACATGGCACAGTTTTAGCCTACATATACATGCCTTCTGGAATACTACCTTACAGTAAAGTTAAACTTGATAAAAAAATGAGAAAAAGCTTTCTTGGTGATTATCAAAGACAATTAGACGATTTTAGAAAAAAAGAATCTAAAGGTAAATGCCCATTCCCTTTTTTACATTGAATTAATAAAGTGTTTTAGATATTTATATAAAACATTAAATAAATGATCTTAGCAAATCCTACATTCTCAGGTTCAATTAATATAAGCGGTTCGTTAAATTTAAACGGTACCGATATCGGAGCTACAGCTACCTCTGCCTCTTTAGCAACTACTGCAGAAAGAGTTAGAGCAGGATCATCTGGTTCAAGACCTACTGACTATGTTAATATAGAAACTGGAAGCTTATGGTATAATACAGACTCAGGAGATTTAGAAGTATTTACTGGAGTTTCAAGTTCTTGGTGGCAGTCTACAGGTACTGTAAGTTCACTAGTTACCTCTGTTCCTTATAATGTAGATTTTTTAGCAGTAGCCGGAGGCGGAGGTGGTGGTGGATCTGCTGCTGATAGTTGGATAGCTGGTGGCGGCGGAGCCGGAGGTTTGAGAACTTCTTATGGTTCTACTTCTGGAGGAGGAGTATCATCCGAAACTTCAATGACTTTTAATCCAGATACTGTTTATACAGTAACTGTTGGAGGTGGAGGTGCTAGAGGTATACAAGATTCTTCAAGTAATGGTTCAAGTACAACAGCTGGAACCAACGGTGAGGATTCAACCATTAGCGGTAACGGACTTACTACATTAACATCTTCAGGAGGAGGTGGCGGCGGTGCCGCTAGTGGTAATGGAGCTGCAGGAACAAAACCCCAAGGGTTATCTGGAGGTTCTGGAGGAGGAAGTGCTTGTAACTATTTAAATACTGGATATCCTGGAGGTTCAGGTACAAGTGGACAAGGGTATGACGGTGGAACAGGATCTGATGGAGGTACAGGAGGCGCTGCAGGCGGTGGAGGTGCCGGCGGAGCAGGTACTGGTCCTAGAACCACACTAGGAGGAGCTGGAAATGCATTAGAAGTTAACATTATAGGTGGAAGTGGAAATAACTATGCTGCCGGAGGTAATGTAGCACAAGCATCTTCACAGACAGACGCAACTATAAACTCGGGTAATGGAGGAGATTCAACTAAAATACCCAATGGACAATCTTATACTTCAGCTAACGGAGGTTCTGGAGTAGTGATACTTCGAATACCTACTTCTAACTATACAGGAACTACGACAGGTTCACCTACAGTTATTACAGATGGTACAGATACAATACTTAAGTTTACCTCTTCAGGAACCTATACAGCATAGATATTTATAATAATAATAAAACAAACTAATAATAAAAAATGGGACATTACGCAAAAGTAGTAAACGGAAAAGTAACCAAAGTAATAGTAGCACAGGCTACATTCTTTGACAACTTTGTAGATGATTCACCAGGAAAGTGGATTAAAACTTCTTATAATACAAGAGGTGGAATTCATTATCAACCAAATAGTTCTACACCCTCCCCTACAGTCTTTAGGGATGAGCTTTTGAACGACTATGCAACTGCAGAAGAGGCAGCAGAATTTGGTACAGGAACTATCACCTCCATTGACTTAAGTAAAACATTAGCAATCAGAGGAAACTATGCCGGTATTG
>CBFHVY010000129.1:0-4233 GCA_965659555.1 Flavobacteriaceae bacterium | reverse complement strand
TAATAGCGTATTTGGTTATGGTATTCCCTTTTACCGCACGTCCTTTAATGGCTAAATCGGCAAAATCGATATCCCATTTAAGCTTTTTAATGCTACCAACAGCTCTCAAATTAACTGTCACTACCTCAGCCTCACCATTTGGATTAGCCGTAAAGTAATGCACCATAGAGCCTTTGTTTCCAGCAGTCAAATCGTATTCCTTATCACGAGTAACCCCTGTAACGGTAAAACGTTTCATATAACTTGGTCCAGATTTTCCATCTCTGTACATCATATTGTACACGGTTCTTTTGTCTTTTTTCTTAAAGATAGCGAGGTGAATAATGTCTTTACCCACAAAGGTTTTAGGAGCTACTTTTGTCACCATCATAGTCCCATCTTTTCTAAAGACGATAATATCATCGATATCAGAACAGTCTGTGATATATTCATCTTTTTTGAGTGCTGTACCAACAAAACCTTCTTCTCTATTTACATACAACTTTGTGTTTCTAATCACAACCTTAGTTGCCACAATATCATCAAATGCTCTTATTTCTGTCTTTCGCTCTTTATCTTTTCCATAGGTAGCTTTGAGCTGTTTAAAATAGGCAATGGCATATTCAATTAAGTTTGCCAAATGGTGTTGGACTGTTTTAATCTTTTCCTCAATACTTTCTATAAACTGCTTCGCTTTATCAATATCGAATTTGGAAATCTTTTTAATCCTAATTTCGGTCAAACGAACGATATCTTCTTCGGTAATGGCTCGTTTAAGATGCTTGACATGAGGTTCAAGACCTGTATCAATAGCTGAAATAACACCTTCCCAAGTTTCTTGGTCTTCAATATCGCGATAAATTCTATTCTCAATAAAAATGCGTTCTAAAGAAGCAAAATGCCATTGCTCTTCCAATTCATTTAATTGAATCTCAAGTTCTCGCTTTAACAATTCGACGGTATGATCTGTAGAACGTTTTAAGACTTCAGTAACCCCAATAAATCTAGGAGTATTATCATCTATGACACAACAGAGTGGTGAAATTGCGTTTTCACAACTGGTAAAAGCATATAAGGCATCAATGGTTTTGTCTGGTGAAATTCCTGTAGGGAGATGTACTACAATTTCAACATTTGCCGAAGTATTGTCTTCAATCTTTTTAATTTTAATCTTGCCTTTTTCATTCGCCTTGATAATACTTTCGATGACTGAGCTCGTGGTTGTTCCAAAAGGAATTTCAGTAATAACTAAGGTCTTTTTGTCTACTTGCGAGATTTTAGCTCGTATACGTATTCTTCCTCCACGTTTACCATCATTATAGTTGCTAAAATCAGCTATTCCGCCGGTAATAAAATCAGGTAAGATTTTAAAACTTCTTCCTTTCAAATATTTTACGGAAGCATCAATAAGTTCGTTAAAGTTGTGAGGTACAATTTTAGTAGACAATCCTACAGCGATACCTTCAGCACCTTGAGCAAGAAGTAATGGAAATTTTACAGGAAGATTAATGGGTTCTTTTTTACGTCCATCATAAGACGCTTGCCATTTGGTTGTTTTTGGATTAAACAACACTTCCAGAGCAAACTTCGACAACCTTGCTTCGATATAACGTGAGGCTGCGGCTCTATCTCCTGTTAAGATATTACCCCAGTTTCCTTGCATATCAATCAACAGCTCTTTTTGTCCGATTTGCACCATGGCATCTCCAATAGAGGCATCGCCATGAGGATGGTATTGCATCGTGTGCCCCACAATATTAGCTACTTTGTTATAACGGCCATCATCTAAATCTTTCATAGAATGCATGATACGTCGTTGTACTGGCTTTAATCCGTCGGTAATTGCCGGCACTGCTCGTTCTAAGATAACATAGGAAGCATAATCTAAAAACCATTCTTTATACATTCCCGTTACCTTGGTAATGGTTTCTTCTTGAATATGTTCTTCTGGATTATTGAATTGCGCTTCGTTAAGCTGGTCGTTCTGCTCTTCGCTCATGAATCTATTGTTATAACGTTTCCTCTAAAAGGTCTAATTCTACTTTTAAGTTTTCTATAATAAATTTCTGACGGTCTGGTGTATTCTTACCCATGTAAAATGCTAACATTTGTTCTATAGACATGTCTTTATCTAACATCACAGGATCTAAACGAATGTTATCGCCAATAAAATGCACAAATTCATTAGGTGAAATTTCCCCTAACCCTTTAAATCGTGTGATTTCTGGTTTCCCACGTAATTTTTCTATGGCTACTTTTTTCTCTTCTTCAGAATAACAATATATCGTTTCCTTTTTGTCGCGTACTCTAAATAACGGTGTTTCTAAAATAAATAAATGACCTTCTTTAATCAACTCTGGAAAGAATTGCAAAAAGAACGTAATGAGCAATAAACGAATATGCATTCCGTCAACATCGGCATCGGTGGCAATAACAATATTGTTGTAACGAAGGGTTTCTAAACCATCTTCGATGTCTAAAGCCGACTGCAATAAATTGAATTCTTCGTTTTCGTAAACGATTTTTTTAGACAAGCCAAAAGAATTTAAAGGCTTTCCTTTTAGACTAAATACCGCTTGAGTATTTACATTCCTTGATTTGGTTATCGATCCCGAAGCTGAATCTCCCTCCGTAATAAATAAGGTAGTGTCTAGATAGCTTTCTGTTTTGGTATCTCCAAAATGCACCCTGCAATCTCTCAGCTTTTTATTGTGTAAACTTGCTTTTTTAGCACGTTCTCTGGCCAATTTACGAATCCCTGAAAGCTCTTTTCGTTCTTTTTCAGCTTGAAGAATTTTACGTTGTAATTTTTCAGCCGTTTCGGTGTTTTTATGCAGGTAATTATCGAGCTGAGTTTTAACAAAATCATTAATAAAGGTTCTAACCGTAGGATGATCTCCACCCATTTCAGTAGATCCTAGTTTTGTTTTGGTCTGACTTTCGAATACGGGCTCCATTACTTTTATACTCACTGCAGAAATAATCGATTTACGAACATCTGATGACTCAAAGTTTTTACCATAAAACTCTCGAATTGTTTTTACAATAGCCTCTCTGAATGCTGCTTGATGTGTTCCTCCTTGAGTGGTATGCTGACCGTTTACAAAGGAATGGTATTCTTCTGAATACTGCGTTTTACTATGTGTCATGGCGATTTCAATGTCTTCTCCCCTCAAATGAATGATTGGGTATAACATATCGTCAATATTATTATTGTCTTCTAAAAGATCTCGTAGACCATTTTCTGAAAAATACTTTTCCCCATTAAAAACGATGGTCAACCCAGGATTGAGATAGACATAATTTTTAAGCATTTTAGAAACATACTCATTTCTAAACTTGTAGTTTTTAAAAATACTTTCATCGGGAATAAAAGAGACCTTGGTTCCTTTTCTTCGGGTGGAGTCTTCTAAAAATTCTTCGTTAACGAGGTTTCCTTTTTCAAACTCTGCGGCAGCAGACTTATTATCTCGATTAGATTCTACTCTAAAAAAGGTGGATAAGGCATTTACAGCCTTGGTTCCAACTCCATTTAATCCTACCGATTTCTTAAACGCTTTAGAATCGTATTTACCACCAGTGTTCATTTTAGAAACTACATCAACCACTTTTCCTAAGGGAATTCCTCGACCGTAATCTCTAACAGTCACTTTGTTTCCGTGAATGGAAATTTCAATGGTTTTTCCTCCACCCATCACAAACTCATCAATAGAGTTGTCTAAAACCTCTTTGATTAAAATATAAATTCCATCGTCTGCAGATGAACCATCACCCAATTTTCCAATATACATACCAGGTCGCATACGGATATGCTCCTTCCAGTCTAGTGATCTAATATTATCTTCTGTGTACTTTGTTTCTTGACTCATAACAGCAGGCTCTCATTTGAAGTAGTCGCTAATTTAACATATCCATTTAAAAAACAAAATGCTTACGAACATTAGTTATCAACAGACTTTCAACGTTTTTTAAGGTCCAAAAACGATCTATTTTCTACAAAATCTAACAATGTGTTATATTTTTAAACATATAGTTTTTGAGCCCTCAAATTTTCTACTTTTGAAGTCTTAAAACAACAACCTTTTGAAAAGAGAAGATTTATTAACGTTAGCAGAAAAGTTCGGCAGCCCATTGTATGTCTACGATACCGAGACTATTGAGCGTCAATACAACAATTTACATAATGCCTTTAAGGATGTACCAAAGGTACAACTCAATTACGCTGTAAAAGCATTATCGAACATTAATGTTTTG
>CBFHVY010000128.1:0-4347 GCA_965659555.1 Flavobacteriaceae bacterium | reverse complement strand
CTTCTAGGGTATAATGAGAGCAGGTAGGGGTATATCTACACGTAGAGGGTGTAAAAGGTGATATGGCTACTTGATAGAAACGAACCAATAGCACAAAAGGAAATATAAGAATTTGTTTGAGCATTTAATTGATTGAAAACGTTGTTCCCTCTCTCCCATCTTTAAGTTGAATTCCTAAAGCTAAGAGTTCATCTCTAATTTGATCAGAAAGCGCCCAGTCTTTATTATCTCTCGCCTCTTTTCTTAATTTGATTAATAGCTTCACTACTCCCTCAATTTTATCTGATTGTTCTTCTGAAGCTTCGTCTAACAGTCCTAAAATATCAAAAACAAAGGCATGTAAAGTCGATGTTAATACACTTAAATCTTCTTGAGTAATAGTGGCTTTTTGTTCTTTAAGCTGATGGATAAACTTTACGGCCTCAAATAAATGAGCTATAACAACAGGGGTATTAAAATCATCATTCATAGCATCGTAGCATTTCTCTTTCCAAGCCGCTACATCAATTGTAGATTCTTTTGATACCGTAATGTGTGATACGCTTTTTACAGCCTCCATAAGTTTATGGTACCCTTTTTCTGAAGCTTCAAGCGCTTCACTAGAAAAGTCTAAAATACTTCTATAGTTGGCCTGCATGTTAAAAAAGCGAACAACACTTGCAGAAAAAGCCTTCTTTAAAATGGTGTTATCTCCTGTGAGTATTTCATTAGGCAAGATAAAGTTTCCTGTAGATTTTGCCATTTTCTGACTATTTAACAACAACATATTGGTATGCATCCAATAGTTAACAGGATCTTCACCACTGCACGTTTTAGACTGTGCTATTTCACATTCATGATGAGGAAACTTAAGATCCATTCCTCCTCCGTGAATATCAAATTTGGTGCCTAGGTATTTAGAACTCATTACCGAACATTCTAAATGCCATCCTGGAAATCCTTCAGACCAAGGTGAAGGCCATCTCATAATATGCTTTTCATCGGCTTTTTTCCAAAGGGCAAAATCTTGAGGGTTTCGCTTATCACTCTGTCCGTCTAAACTTCGTGTATTATGAATTAAATCTTCGATTTTTCTTCCCGATAGTATTCCATAATGATGTTGCTCGTTATAGGCCAAAACATCAAAGTAAACAGAGCCATTAACTTCATAAGCCAATCCTTTCTCTATGATTTCTTTAATCATTTCGATTTGCTCTACGATGTGACCCGTAGCTGTAGGTTCTATACTCGGTGGTAAAAAATGGTATTTTTGAAGTACATCATGAAAGTCAACTGTATATCGTTGAACAACCTCCATGGGTTCAATTTGCTCTAAGCGTGCTTTTTTCGAAATGCGATCTTCTCCTTCATCCGCATCATTTTCTAAATGCCCTGCATCGGTAATATTTCGTACATAACGCACTTTATAGCCTAGATGTAGTAAATAACGATACACCACATCAAAGAACATAAACGTTCTAAGATTTCCTAAATGCGCATTACTATATACTGTTGGTCCACAAACATACATACCAACATGTCCTTCAACTAAAGGCGTAAATAGCTCTTTTTGCTTAGAAAGTGAATTGTGAATTTTTAAAGCATTCTTTTTATATAATTCCATAAAAAAAAGTGACTGTTTTATCGGATAAAGATAGGCACTTTAAAAAGAATAGCGAAATGGAATTTTATGAGGTATTGTTAAAGTTTAACAGTGCTATTTAACACCATCAACAACTTAATTGGTAACGGTAAGCTGACTTAATTTACTCACAATTACAATACTTTTATCGGCACTTTTCGCTTCAAAGTTTCCAGTAGCATTAGTGCTGTTTTTTTGAGTAGTAATCGAAGGCTTTCCATAAAATGAATTCCCAGAAACACTTTTATCGAAAATAAGTTTCGCAGCTACCCCTTGAAGATTAACACTTCCTTCAGATTGTTTTAAAATTAATTTAAACGGACTGTAGTTTACATTGAGTTTAGCAATAGCAACTTCACCAAAAGACGACGTAATCACTACATTATTAAAAACTTCATCAACGTGTAAATCACCCGAAGTTGTATTAATTTGGGTATTGGTAACCGATGCAATGTTTGCATCGGTTACATTTGTTAATTGCAATGTACTTCCAGATAGGTCACTAATAAGTACTTTACTATAGTATACCTTTAAGTCTCCACCCTCAATATGCTGAGCATCTAAACTTCCGTAGCTTACTTTACCATTTACCTTAGAGTTAGGTAATTTCACTTTACAATGACGTGTATTTAAATCGAAAGTAGCTCCTTTGGGTACTTTAATACTAATACGCTTCGTAATCTTTACCTTTTTACCATTAATCACAAGAGCATCATCATTGGTGTCAAAAAAGTAGTCGAATTTGGTTTCCTTAAGTCGTTTCTGAACCTCTGCCATTTCTTTTTTAAGTGCAGACATATCAATCTCTTTTATCGACTTTCTAGCTTCTTCAATAGCTTTTCTAATCTTTTCTTTATCCACCTTTTTGTATTCCAATTTAGCCTTTTCCAATTCTTTTTTAATTTTAACGGTATTGGCTTTCATTTCTTCTTTCCACTTCTTGTATTCTTTAGAATTCTTGAACTTCTCCCAGTCTTTCTTAGACTTTATAGTGATGTTTTTAGCACTATCTTTCCATTGAAAAAAGTAATTCTTTCCTTCTTTATGATATTTATCAAAATCGAATTCCAAGTTTTCAAGATCTAAAAACATCATATCAAAATCTACCTCAGGAATATCTATGTCTTTAATCTCTGGAATGGTAATCTCGGGCATTTTTGGAATAACAACTTTAGGAAAATTCGCTTCGTTATTAAACATTACAAATTTGTTTCCATACTGAAAAGTATTTGATCCTCTCGCCGAAACAGTTACCTTATTCTTATTTCCTAAGGCTTCAAAGTTCCAGTTTTTAAAGTATTTCTCAGCTTCCTCTTTGGTAAGTCCTTCAATCTCTATAGTCGCTTCTACTGCAACCTGATTTTTATTCCAGGTAGTTACATCAATTTCTGCATGAGTTGCATTAATGGCAACTTCTACATTTTTATCTACTGAAAACTTTTCAGTAAAAGTCTTACTTTGTTTTTGTTGAGCAAAAGTAAATGAGGTGATTGCTAGAATGGCAATCAGCACGATTTCTTTATATAAATTGCGTTTCATTTTGTTTTGGATTTAATTTTTTAAAATCATTCATTTGTTTTTTTAATCGTTTTAACAGCTGTAAGCGCAGTTGTAAATTGCTTATCAATGCATCTATAGTAGCATCATTAACCCCTTTTGTATTGAGCTCTTCGGTTAATGATTTATACTCTTTGGTTAATTCTCCTAGTTGTTCTAAATACCCATCTAGCAACTCTTTATTATCATCGGTTAGCTCTAATTGACTCAACTCGTAGTTAATACTATTTACATAATATGTTTCTATGGAGTTTAACTCTGGAGAAATGGTACCCAAACTCAGTTTTTGTTGGGGTATAATGGGGTCGTCTGTCGAAGAATTTCCGTTTAAATAACCGTAAGTAAGTGTTACCAACAACGCTATACTTGCGGCTATAGACAACCATTTATAAGGAAAGGTACTCGCTGTATTGCGATGTAATTCTTTCATTAGTTTTTGTTCAAATTTATGCTGATGATCTTGTGTCATGTGTGCATCTTGGTCTTTGTAATTCCGTAACATCTCTTTAATATCCTTCTGCATATCCAATAGTTTTTAAATTTTCTAACACTAATTTTTTACCTCGTAATAAATGGGTTCTAGAAGAGACTTCTGAAATGCCCAATATTTCCGATATTTCCTGATGATCGTATCCTTCTAATAGGTAAAGAGAAACCACTACTCTATACTTTTCTTTTAAGGATTTAATACAGTTCAGCACTTGAGTAACGGTTGTGTCATCTGCAACTTGCCAGGGTTCTTCATCAACAAAACCTTCTGCTTCATTCGTCATAGTAACCAGTGCTAACTTTTTTCGTTTCAACTCATCAATACATTGGTTTATTACAATTCTCTTTAACCACGCACCAAAAGCAACCTCTCCTTTGTAATGCCCAATGTTTTTAAAAGCTTTAATAAACGCATCTTGCATCATATCTTCGGCCAAAAGATCATCTTTCATATAGCGTTTAGCGACCAAGAACATCCCTTTAGCATACAAATTGTATAATTCAATTTGTGCTTTAGCATCGTTCTTTTTACACTTTTCAATTATTGATTGATGTATTAGTTTTTCGCTACTCATGTATTGGTTTGTTACTCTATAGACGATACATTTTTATCTGTGTTGCATTTTGTCTAATATTTTATTTCTAAATTTACCATAATTATTGTCATCAGACGCTATGAC
>CBFHVY010000127.1:0-4472 GCA_965659555.1 Flavobacteriaceae bacterium | reverse complement strand
CTACCAATCCCATATTGCCAATTTAGAGCATAGTCTACCCAAGCCGAAACTTTATAGGTATAGAATCCTTGTTTAGTTACCTGAAATGATGCACTCCAAGCATCATTGCCTAAACTATGCATTCGGTATTCTTTCCAAGAGCGTTCTTTTTCATGTTTAAAAGATACACTCGCTTGAATAAGATCGTGACCGTCAACTAACACATCTGCGGTAACTTGAACCGACTCCTCAACAACACGTTTAATAAATAAATCTCCTCCATTGAGTTGGGGGCTTACATTTTCAATGACTACTCTTTTCTGATTGAGCATAGGTGATATTTGTTTTTTTGTTTGGATTGCTAAAAATAATAAAATTAAACAGCAATTAAGAACTCGTGGTTGCTTTATCCAAAAAAGGAAGTAGAACGAACCTTAAACCCCTCTTTTTTTGTTGATTTCATCTTGAAGTTTCCGTCTTAATTTTTGTTCGTTTTCAAGTGATTTTTTCTTTTGAAGACGTAATTCTTCTTCAAGGTCTGCTAGCTCCTGAGTTGCTTTTTTAGTCGTTAGCTCATTACTTTTAAGACGAACAACTAACACGCTTAAGAGTGTTCCTAAGAGTATAACAAGTCCCCACATCATTAGGTTGTAAGTGGTTTTATGGAGCGGTATTCCAAAGACAGAAACACTATTTTTTTCACTAATTAATAATTTAATATCTCCACTAAACAGTTGGTTGATTTCTGTTAAATCAGTAATGCTATCTCGTTGAAGTTGAAGTGTAGCTTTTTGAGCAGTCAACATCTTATTTTTAAGTGCTAGGGTATCGTTAACATTATCTTTAAGTTGAAGGTAATTTGAGATACGAATAACTTTATAATCTTGGTATTTTGAAGAAATTCTATAGATTTTATCAAACTGTTGAGGTAAACTTAGCGTATCTAGTTGCTGTCCAAACAGCATGTTAGAGAAGCATAAGAATAGGAGGGAAGTAATTAGGATCTTCATGATTTAGGCGTATAATTAGGGGTTGAATTTAATAAAAAAACCCAAACAAAGCTGTTTGGGTTTTATATAAGCAAGAATGATTATTTATTTTACTTTCTCTACAATTGCCTTAAAAGCTTCTGGGTTGTTCATTGCTAAGTCTGCAAGTACCTTACGGTTTAACTCGATGTTGTTAGCTTTTACTTTACCCATAAACTGAGAGTAAGACATTCCGTTTAAACGAGCTGCAGCGTTAATACGCTGAATCCATAATCCACGAAAGTTTCTCTTGTTGTTCTTACGGTCTCTGTAAGCATATAACATTGCTTTTTCAACCGCGTTTTTTGCTACTGTGTAAACGTTTTTTCTACGTCCGAAGTAACCTTTTGCTTGCTTCAAGATTTTTTTTCTTCTATTTCTTGAGGCTACTGAATTTACTGATCTTGGCATAATTCAAATTGTTTTTTGTAGTTGGCGGTTTTAGTTTAATCTAAAACTTAAAACACTTTAGGGCACAACTCCATGGTTAATAATTAAATTCCCTACAATGACTTATTTTAAAGTCAATTGTTTTTTAATGTTATTCTCATCCGCTTTATGTACTAAACCGTCGTGAGTTAACTTCAGCTTACGTTTCTTAGACTTCTTTGTTAAGATATGACTCTTAAACGCGTGCTTTCTTTTGATTTTTCCAGAACCAGTTAACTTAAATCGTTTTTTGGCGCTAGATTTGGTTTTCATTTTAGGCATTTCTCCTTCGTTTTTATCTTGCTTATTATCTTTAACTGAACTACGCAGTATTATTTCACTTTTTTGGGAGCGATAAACATAATCATACGTTTACCTTCTAATTTTGGTAACTGCTCCACTTTACCATATTCTTCAAGGTCTTGAGCTAGTTTTAATAACAAAATCTGACCCTGTTCTTTAAAGATGATCGATCTACCTTTAAAGAATACAAACGCTTTTAATTTGGCACCGTCTTGTAAAAACTTAACAGCGTGTTTCTTTTTAAACTCGTAGTCATGCTCATCTGTTTGAGGACCGAAACGTATCTCTTTAACAACCACTTTGGTTGCTTTAGATTTTAGAACCTTTTCACGTTTCTTTTGCTCATATAAGAATTTCTTGTAATCAATTACTTTACAAACAGGCGGAACTGCCTTAGGTGAAATCTCTACTAAATCTAACTCTAGTTCAGATGCAATCTCTTTAGCTTTGGCTAACGGATATACTCCAATCTCTACATTATCACCTACTAATCGTACTTCATCAACGTATTTAATCTTGTCGTTAATTCTGTGTTGATCTTCTTTAATTACTCTTAAAGGTCGCTTAGACCTACTTCTTCTTATTGCTATGACTTAAATATTTAAATTAAACTTATTTTTTAAAAGGGTATGATTGTTTTCTTAATTTCTTCCTTAATTAACGAAATAAAATCGTCAATTGCAAATGTACCTAAATCTCCTTCACCGTGCTTTCGAACCGACACTGTTCCTTCGCCTTCTTCTTGCTCACCTACAATAACCATGTAAGGGACTTTGCTGATTTCTGCATCTCGAATTTTTCTTCCAGTCTTTTCTGACCTAGAATCTACGAGGGCGCGAATTTCGGAATTTTCCAGCAAATGTAAAACTTTTTCACTATATATTTGATATTTCTCACTGATAGGCAGTATAATAACCTGCTCTGGCGTTAACCATAACGGGAAGTTACCTCCTGTATGTTCTAGTAATACCGCAATAAACCGTTCCATAGAACCAAAAGGCGCTCTGTGAATCATTACCGGTCTATGTAATTGATTGTCGGCTCCTTTATAAGTAAGATCAAAACGTTTAGGTAAATTATAATCCACTTGAATGGTTCCTAGTTGCCAGCTTCTTCCTAGAGCATCTTTTACCATAAAGTCTAACTTAGGACCATAGAATGCTGCTTCACCTTCTTCAATAACAAAATCTAATCCTTTGTCTGTTGCCGCGTTAATAATTGCTTTTTCAGCCAATTCCCAAGTTTCAACATCGCCAATATATTTGTCTTGGTTTTCCATATCTCTAATAGAGACTTGCGCTGTAAAGTTTTCAAAACCTAAGGAACCAAAGACATATAAGACCAAATCAATTACATTTTTAAACTCCTGATCTAATTGTTCTGGAGCACAAAAGATATGTGCGTCATCTTGAGTAAAGCCACGTACACGTGTTAAACCATGTAGTTCTCCACTTTGCTCATAACGATATACCGTACCAAACTCTGCAAAACGCTTTGGAAGGTCTTTGTATGAATGAGGTTTAAAATTATATACTTCACAATGATGCGGACAGTTCATCGGTTTTAGTAAAAACTCCTCATCCATCTTTGGGGTTTTGATCGGCTGAAAACTATCTTCACCATATTTAGCATAATGTCCAGAAGTCACATAGAGTTCTTTCTGACCAATGTGTGGAGTCATCACCATTTCATAACCCGCTTTCTTTTGGGCAGCTTTTAAAAAGTCTTCTAATCGACCACGCAACGCAGCTCCTTTAGGTAACCATAACGGTAGACCTTGCCCTACTTTTTGAGAAAACGTAAACAGCTCTAACTCTTTACCTAATTTTCTATGGTCACGTTTTTTAGCTTCTTCAAGTAATTCTAAATACTCGGTGAGTAACTTTTGCTTAGGGAAAGAGATTCCGTATACACGCGTTAATTGGTTATTCTTTTCATCACCCCTCCAATACGCTCCAGCGACATTCATGATTTTTACAGCTTTAATCAAACCTGTATTAGGAATATGTCCTCCTCGACACAAATCAGTAAAGTCACTATGATCACAGAAGGTGATAGTGCCATCTGTTAAGTTCTCAATTAACTCAATTTTATAAGGATTGCCCTCCTTAGTATATAAAGTTAGGGCATCTGCTTTAGAAACCGAACGCATTTTAAACTCATGCTTCCCTCGAGCAAAATCTAAGAATTTGTTTTCAATAGCTTTAAAGTCGTTTTCAGAAATGGTTTCTTCCCCTAAATCAACATCATAATAAAAACCATTATCAATAGCAGGTCCTATCGTAAGTTTAGCATTCGGATAAAAACTTAAAAGAGTCTGTGCTAATACGTGCGCAGAAGAATGCCAAAAAGCTTTTTTACCTTCATCATCATTAAATGTATACAATACCAAACTACCGTCTGTAGTTAATGGAGTAGTAGTTTCAATAGTGGACCCGTTAAAACTAGCCGAGATAATCGCTCTGGCTAAGCCATCACTAATGCTTTTCGCAACATCAAAAGGAGTTACACCTTGTTCGAACTCCTTAATACTACCGTCTGGTAAAGTAATCTGTATCATTATATACGTTTATTGAGCCCACAAAGATATTAGAAAACAATTTTTTGACATAACAAAACCATAAAAATCAAATCAGGGGATAAAAATGAAGTTTTTTTAACAGCTAACTAATTTGTGATTAGAGTATTAGTATTAAGGTAAAAAAAATACTTAAAAAGTATTTGTTTAGTTGG
>CBFHVY010000126.1:0-4476 GCA_965659555.1 Flavobacteriaceae bacterium | reverse complement strand
ACTTATTAGTTAGCGTTCCTGTAACAAATTTGTATCTTACTGGTCGAATATACAAATTAACCAACGCAACGCTCATTGGAAACAATCTTATCACTTAAAAATCTCGACAAAAAGTACGGTCGAGTACACGCAGTTAACAACCTTAGTTTTGATATTAAAAAAGGGAATGTTTACGGAATCTTAGGTCCAAACGGAAGTGGAAAATCTACCACTTTAGGAATCATTTTAAATGTAATCAATAGAACATCAGGTAGTTTTAGCTGGTTCGACGGAACGATATCGACACACGATGCTTTAAAACGAGTAGGCGCCATAATCGAGCGTCCAAACTTTTACCCCTATATGTCGGCCACAGAAAACCTAGCCTTAATTTGTAAAATTAAAGGTGTTGCCACAGATAAAATCGACGAAAAACTTAAAATAGTCAACCTATTTGACCGTAGAAATAGCAAATTCAAAACCTTTTCTTTAGGGATGAAACAACGATTAGCCATAGCTTCAGCTTTGCTAAACGATCCTGAAATTTTGATTTTAGACGAACCCACCAATGGTCTAGATCCTCAGGGGATTCATGAAATACGACAAATTATTCAACATATAGCAAGCAATGGAACTACCATTTTATTGGCTTCTCATCTCTTAGACGAAGTGGAGAAAGTGTGTAGCCATGTTGTAGTTATTAGAAACGGTATAAAATTATACAGTGGACGTGTGGATGAGATGACTGCCTCTAATGGTATGATCGATTTTAAAACGGATACTAATGAATCATTACTGATAGATTTATTAGAAAAGCATGAGGCAATTTTATCGGTTGCCAAAGAAGGCGAACTCATTACTGCCACTCTTGATAAAGAAGTAGGAGCTGCAGAGATGAATGCTTATCTTTTTAATAATGGAGTAACGGTTTCTCATATGGTAAAAAGAAAACCAAGCCTAGAACAACAATTCTTACACCTTACCAACAACAATTAACCAAACACTACACGTCATGTTTAGACTTTTAACCATAGAATTTCACAAATTAAAATACAATAGTGCGAGTAAAGTACTCTCTATTATCTACTTCGGATTATTAACTTCAATTGCCCTAATAGCCGCCATTAAGTTTGATATAGGTCCGATAAAATTTCATCTCGCTGAAATGGGGATTTTTAACTTTCCCTACATCTGGCATTTTAATACCTATATGGCATCTTTACTAAAGTTCTTTTTACTTTTAGTAATAGTATCCATGATGGCCAATGAGTATAGCTACAAAACCTTAAAGCAAAACCTAATCGATGGTCTTAGTAAAAAAGAGTTTATACTTTCAAAGTTTTATACCGTAATCGTTTTTGCGCTTGCCTCAACACTATTCATTTTTGTGGTTTCTTTAATCTTAGGATATATCTACTCAGATTATAACGAATTCAGTATCGTGTTTTCAAACCTAGAATATCTATTCGCCTTTTTCTTAAAATTAGTAGGGTTTTTCTCAATGGGACTATTCTTCGGAATGCTGATTAAACGTTCTGCATTTGCCGTAGGAGCCATGATTGTTTGGTTGATTATAGAGAATATGTTTAGAGGATATCTATTCTATTCGTTTAAAAATGCCGATGACACCTTTGATCGTGTAAGTAGCTATATGCGCTTTTTACCTTTCGAATCTATGTCTAATCTTATCAAAGAACCCTTCTCAAGACTGGGTGCAGTAAAATCTGTGGCCAATCAAATCGGAGAAGAATTCATTAAAGATTATGGGGTTCAGTTTTTAGATGTTTGTATTGTGTTGGCATGGACAAGTATTTTTATCTATCTGTCTTATGCATTGCTAAAAAAGAGAGATTTATAGTGCTAGATTAACATCTTAACTATTGATAAAGAAAAATATTTATGTAGCTTTGGCGTTATGCCATTGAAACACCCTTGGATGAAGCAATTTTTCCTCATATTTTTCTTACTTTTTTGCCTCTCAGCAACTGCTCAAAAAGAAGCTAACTTTTGGTACTTTGGTAATAATGCTGCCCTAGATTTTAATAGTGGAGTTCCTCTTCCTGTGAGTGGAAGTCGGTTAAGTACTTTTGAAGGATGCTCTTCATTTTCAGATGCAGACGGAAATTTATTATTCTATGTTGGGGCACCTAGTCCCTCTGCAACCAACCTTACCGTTTGGAATAAAAACAACCAACCGATGCCGTATGCTGATGTCTTAAACGGAGGTCAAGTATTACAAGGAGATGCCTCTAGTTCTCAAGCGGCATTAACAATTCCTGCTCCAGGGCAACCCAATATATATTACTTGTTCACCGTTGGTGCAGCATCAAGTGGAAATGCAGGGCTTTGGTATTATACTATAGACATGACAGCAGATAATGGTTTAGGAGATATTACTGCTGGTCCCATAAATCTTACACAAAGTTCACAAAGTACATGGACCGAAAAAATAACCGCTGTAAGAGCCAGTGAATGTAATGCCTTTTGGGCAATATCACTTGTAGAAAACGTATTTACCGCCTTTAAAGTAGATGCTTCAGGAGTAAGCATTAATCCGGTTCGAAGCATCATGAATGGTATTCCTACCTTCCCAAATAACGATTATAGAGGATACCTAAAAGTGTCCCCCGATGGAAAAACCTTAGTGGCCGCAAATATGTCAGCAGGAACTTATATTTTTAGGTTCGATGATACTACGGGTAGAGTAAGTCAGTATGGAACAACAAACAACGCATCCGAACTCGATTTATCGGTAGATGGATTTTTAGGTCTTGAACCTCAAGATGGCTATGGAGTTGAATTTTCACCTTCAAGTAGACGATTATATGTATCTACAGGAAGCTTTCAAAGCAACACTAGAGAATACTTATTTCAATTTGATTTAACTCAAGCGGGCATCACCGAAATCAATAATTCAAGAGAATTGATACATGATTATATCAATTCAAGAGGAGCCATTCAACTGGGTCCAGACAATAAAATATATTGGACCAGTAATGGATCGCCGAATATTAGCGTAATTAATAACCCCGAAGAAATTGGTGACGAGGTAAACTATTCGCATCAAACAGTATCTTTAGGGGGTAGATTAGCAACGCAAGGACTCCCTCCCTTTTTGTCCTCACTCCTATTGCCTATAACCATAACTGATGGCGACACCAATCAAAGTATCAACAACCAAGACCTACAGTATTGCATTGGTGATACTAAAATCATTGTTCCAAATACAGTAACTGGAACCAATATTACCTATGAATGGACTTTTGACGACGGAACTTCTTCTAATGTTATCGCAACAACAGCAACCTTATCACTCATTAATTTAACCCCTGCAAATGCAGGAAAATATAGCCTAAACGTAGCACTAACCGATGAATGTGGTAACACCACAAAACTCAATGGAGAATTCAATGTTGGAGTATATGAAGCCGCTCAAGCAACACAACCCGGTGATATCTCTTATTGTGATACTGACAATGATGGCGTCAATAGTTTTGATCTTCAGGCGCTTCAATCTGCTACTGCCCTAGGAACACTAGACCCCGCAAATTTTGAGGTACAGTATTTCTTAACTGAAAACGATGCAATTACCAATAGAAGTAGCCTACCTAACCCTTATAGCAATGCTACTCCATTTACAAATGAAGTAATTTATGTAAGAGTACATAACAAAAACGCACCCGATGCCTGTTTTGCAACAACGAGCTTTAGTCTTTCGGTAACTGGATTTCCAGTGCCTCAAAGTCCATCGGCCTATCAATTCTGTGATGATAATTCAGACGGAAGTTTCACAAATGGTGTCGTAAGTTCATTTATTTTACAAACCAAAGATGCTGAAATCTTGGGTTCTCTAGATCCAAATGAGTATGCCGTTAGTTATCATTTAACAGCAAACGATGCAGATGCCAATACTGCGGCAATTGACAAAACAACTCCATTTACAAATACAGTCGCCTCTCAACAAAACATCTATATACGAGTTGAAAACAATGCCAATGCTGTCTGTTACAATGCTAGCGAGATACTCTCCTTAGAAGTATATACACCTCCTGTGAGTACTCCAATAGCACCAATCGTTTTTTGTGACACCGATAATGATGGTTTTAATACTTTTGATTTAGTTAGCCTTAAAACCAATGAAATTCTCAATGGACAAGATCCAAACACATTTGATGTATTGTATTTTACAGATGCGGGATACACGAGTCAAATCAATGATCCGAGTGCATATACAAATACGAGTACCAATGAAACCTTGTATGTAAGAACGGTAAACAAAGGATTTGCAGATTGTTATATCGATTCCTATTTTACCCTTACACTCACCTCTTTTCCTGTTGTTGAAACGCCTACCGATTACAACCTTTGTGATGATGCTTTAGACGGAGATGATACCAATGGATTGGTCTCTGGTTTTATCTTAAGTACTAAAGATGCTGAAATTCTTGCCGGTGAAGACCCCGTATTGTTTGCCGTAAGTTATCATACCTCTGTTTC
>CBFHVY010000125.1:0-4710 GCA_965659555.1 Flavobacteriaceae bacterium | reverse complement strand
TGGCTCCCCAAGGAGGCAACAGCTTTTAAAAGATTTAGACCTCGATTTTAAAATTGACGTAAGAGCGGTTGAGGAAGTGTATCCTCCTCACCTTCAAGGGAGCGATATTAGCGATTATTTAGCAGAATTAAAGTCGAAGGCGTTTACACAACTTGCCGATAATGATTTGGTCATTACTTCTGATACGATTGTTTGGGTTGAGAATCAAGCTTTAGGAAAACCAACAACTGAAGAAGAAGCAACAGCAATGTTGCGTAAGCTTTCTAATACAAAACATGACGTTATTACATCTGTCTGTTTAAAAACAACTCTAGGGTGCACTACATTTCACGACATTACAGAGGTATATTTCAAAGCACTTACCGAAGAAGAAATCTCCTATTATGTTACAACATATCAGCCCTTCGATAAAGCGGGAGCTTATGGTATTCAAGAATGGATAGGCTATATTGGAATTGAAAAAATTAAAGGGAGTTACTTTAATGTAATGGGATTACCTGTTCATAAAATGTATAAAGAATTGATGCTTTTATAAATAAGAAGCACAAATAAAAGTTTATTTTAGCCACGAAATTTATCAACACTAAACACATGAAAAAATACACGTACATAGAAAAAAAAGATACTAGATCTGGTTTTGGAGATGGTTTAACAGCTTTAGGTAAAACCAATCCAAATGTAGTAGCACTTTGTGCAGACCTTACTGGATCATTAAAAATGAATGCTTTTGAAAAAAATCATCCAGATCGCTTTTTTCAAGTAGGTATTGCAGAAGCCAACATGATGGGTATTGCTGCTGGATTAGCGATTGGAGATAAAATTCCTTTTACCGGTACATTTGCAAATTTTTCTACCGGTAGAGTGTACGATCAGATTAGACAATCTATCGCCTATTCTGGTAAAAATGTGAAAATCTGTGCATCACATGCTGGGTTAACCCTTGGTGAAGATGGAGCTACACATCAAATTTTAGAAGATATCGGTTTGATGAAAATGTTACCTGGAATGACTGTAATTAACACCTGTGATTACAACCAGACTAAAGCCGCTACCATTGCAATTGCCGATTACGACGGACCTGTGTATTTACGTTTTGGAAGACCTTCTGTACCTGTTTTTATGCCTGCTGATGAACCTTTTGAAGTAGGAAAAGGAATTCAACTAACCGAAGGAAGCTATGTAACCATCGTAGCTACTGGTCATTTAGTATGGGAAGCACTACAGGCCTCTGAGCAATTAGAAGCTATGGGTATTAGTGCCGAAGTCATTAATATTCATACTATTAAACCTTTAGACGAAGACATTATTTTAAAGTCTGTAGCCAAAACAGGCTGTGTTGTTACTGCTGAAGAACACAATAAATTTGGAGGTTTAGGAGAAAGTGTAGCTCGTTGTTTGGTTGAAAACAATCCAGTTCCACAAGCATTTGTAGCTGTTAACGACACCTTTGGTGAATCTGCTACTCCTGCTCAATTAATGGAAAAATACAATATTAACGATGAAGCTATCGTTAAAGCAGTTCAAAACATTCTTAAAAAGAAAGCATAATGAAAAAATTAATACCCTCACTTGTATTGATAGTAACCCTTTCAACTACAAGTTTTGCGCAACTTCAATTTGGTGTAAAAGGTGGTGTAAACTACAATTCAGACTCCTTTAAAAATGTAAGTAATGATGTATTATCTGGTGCGAAATCAAAAACAGGTTATCATGCTGGAATCTGGTTCCAAGCAAAATTACCTGTTATTGGACTATTTCTAAGACCAGAAGTTGTGTATACAAATCTTAAAAATGAGGTAACTTATTTACCTCAGCTTGTAAATGCTACTGGTAAAGTAACGACCTACAACTTTCAGAAAATTGATATTCCTGTATTGTTTGGTAAAAAAATCTTAAGCGTTGGAAGTATTTTTGCTGGGCCTTCATTTCAATATGTATTGGGATCTGATTTTAATATTAGCGACCTTACCGAGGTTAAAACCAATAACTTTACCTTAGGTGTTCAATTTGGAGCAGGATTAACATTAGGTAAGCTAGGCGTAGATGTTCGTTGGGAACGTTCTTTATCTAACACCGAAACAAAGTTTGTAAATTCTAATATTAGTGAAAACGTAAACTTTGACACCAGAGTAAATCAGATCATTTTTGGTCTTTCCTACAGACTCTAATTCATAACCTTTTATCATAAAAAAAGCCCCTGAAAATTCAGGGGCTTTTTTTATAGGGTCTTAATAATTAAGAATCTTCATCTAAAAAGTTAGGGATTCCGTCTCCATCGGCATCATCGTTTCTTGGGTCGCCATCACCGTTGGTATCTTCTTCTCTGGTTGATTTTCCATCTCCATCATCATCAGCATCAAAGTAATTTGGAATACCATCTTCATCGGTATCATCGAATCTTGGGTCGCCGTCTCCATCAATATCTTCAAGTATTGAGGCAAGACCATCGTTATCGTGATCTGTGTTTTCTACATGATCTAATAATTCGACATAAAAAACTAATGGTGAGTTGGCAGGAATAAATCCAGTCCCTGAATTGCTATACGCTAATCCTGAGGGAATAAATAGAATTCCTTTACCTGCATCTGAGAACGTAATAGGCTCTCCTGGCTGAGTAGCATTTACACCTCCTTTAAAATTGGTAAATCCATAAGACCAACCTCTTATCACACCATTTAACGAAAACCAAATTGGGGTTTCTCTTCTTTCAAAAGTGATTCTTGTTGAGGTAGAACTTAAATATTCCCCTCTGTACAGGGTAAGAACAGAGTCCATAACTGTTGGAAAACCTTTGTCTGGATTTGGAACACCTTGTCTGTTGATAAAATAATATAAGGTAAAATCTATATCTACATCATTAATTTTTTCGGTTACCTGCATTGAAGCTAAACGAGTATCGTTTAATAAGGCGGTTTGTCCAGAGGTAATGGTTTTAATAGAGTCTACTGTATCATCGAAATAATGTTTCGATAAAAAAGAAACTAAAGAATCATTATCTATGATAGATTGGCCAGCATGATCGAAATTATCTGTAATCGTAGTTACACCATCATCTCCACAAGAAATCACCATTAGTGAACATATCGATATAAAAAATAATTGTTTTAGTTTTACCATTTGAATGCAATATTTATGGGCGCAATTTACCATTTTTATACCTTTGCGAAAAGAGTTTTAAACTTTTTTAACTTTTCTAATGAGAATAGATAAATACTTGTGGTGCATACGTCTTTTTAAGACAAGAAGTTTAGCAACAGAGGCCTGTAAAAAAGGCCATGGTAAACTAGAGAACACCAATGTAAAACCTTCTAAAGAAGTGTATGGTCAAGAACATTTAATCGTTCGTAAAAACCAAATTAACTATGAGATTGAAATTTTAGCTATTCCAGAATCTCGAGTTGGAGCAAAATTGGTAGATTTGTATCGAAAGGATAAGACGCCTAAAGAAGCTTTTGAAAAGAACGAGCTATTAAAATATTCTAAAGACTACTATCGTAAAAAGGGTATTGGAAGACCTACCAAAAAAGACCGGAGAGATATTGAAGATTTTAATGATACAGCCAATTAACAACACTTATGGTAACTACTAGAAACAAGATATTAAATCACACACAAATTCAGCAAAAAATTACACGTATCGCCTATCAAATCTATGAGAGCAATAGCGCTGAAAAAGAAATTATTCTAGCTGGAATAGCAGGTAATGGTTTTGTTTTTACTAAAAAAATAGCCACCGCTTTAGGTAAAATATCTCCTTTAACCATTACACTTTGTGAGGTAATTATCAACAAACAAAATCCTTTAGAGCCCATTAAGACTAGCTTAAAACCTTCTGAGTATGCAAATAAACCTTTAGTACTTGTAGACGATGTTTTAAACTCTGGTAGTACATTAATCTACGGCGTAAAACATTTTTTAGAGGTGCCTTTAAAACGTTTTAAAACTGCAGTATTAGTAAACAGAAATCATAAAAAATACCCTGTTAAGGCAGACTTTAAAGGAATTTCACTTTCTACCTCTATCCAAGAACATATTGCTGTAGAGTTTAAAGGAAATTCTTCAGCAGTGTATTTAATGTAGTGCTATTCTAATTTCTGTAGTAATCTCTTTGATGCTTTTGTCGCCCGTAGCTATAGTAATGTCAGCTAATTCATAAAAATTTCTTCGCTCAAATAAATGCTTAGCAACAAATTCAGGAAGCTGGTCCTCTCCTATCTGTGCAATTAGAGGTCTTTTTTGCTTTGCTTTTAACAATCTAGAAACCAGAACCGGAATACTTGTTCTTAGGTATACGCTTTTTGTGCGGTGATGTTCTTGAATATATTTCATGTTTTGAGCATAGCACGGGGTGCCCCCTCCAGTAGAAATCACTAAGGGCCTAGTATCCTCAAGAAGTTCTAAAAGGTATTGATGCTCAATTTTTCTAAAGTAGATCTCTCCCTTTTCTTCAAAAATAGATGAAATAGTCATTCCTTCTTTAGAAACGATGTAGGCGTCTAAATCTACAAACGATAAATAGAGCATTTTTGCCAGCTCCTTGCCTACCGCTGTTTTGCCACTTCCCATATAGCCTAAAAGGACTATTTTCATAATTAGATGTTTTTGCAAATATCGGTAAATTGAAAGAGAATTATCATGGTTTTTTATGGGAATCATGGTATATTTGCATCCTCAAAACGACCTGGTAGCTCAGTTGGTAGAGCATCTCCC
>CBFHVY010000124.1:0-4719 GCA_965659555.1 Flavobacteriaceae bacterium | reverse complement strand
AGTATTTAGGTGTTTTAGTACTCACTAGTATGGTGTTAGGATTGGGCTTTTATCTGGTGTATAATGAAGCCTTACCTACTGGAGTACAAAATGAAAAAGCTGAAGCCTTAGCACAGAAAATGCTACACGCATTAGATTACGAGGCCTTTAAGACTACCGAAGTACTCGAGTGGAGCTTTAGAGACGAGCATCACTATCTGTGGAAAAAAAATGAGGGCATCGTTGAAGTCAGTTGGAATGACATCAAAGTCATCCTTCATACCAATGCTCCAGAACGTAGCGAAGTATATGTTTCAGGAAAATTAACCGATGCTCCTCAACATATCGAAACAGCCACAGCCTACTTTAACAACGATAGTTTTTGGCTTGTAGCTCCCTATAAAATTCTAGACCAAGGCACAGAACGAAGTATAGTAAACTACGAAGGCAAAGAGGCCCTTTTAGTAACTTATACCTCAGGAGGGACAACTCCTGGAGATTCGTATTTATGGATTTTAGATGAAAACGGAATGCCAACATCTTACAAAATGTGGGTAGGAATTATTCCTTTAGGAGGGGTGTCTGCAACTTGGAACGACTGGACCCTGAGTGCGTCTGGAATGTATTTACCCACAAAACACACCCTTTCTTTATTTGGCATGGAACTCTCGTTAGGAGAAGTTAAAGCCTATAATCCTAAAGCAGACGCCTTAGCGAATAACATATTAAAAGCATTACACAACGAGGCCTATATAAATACCCGTTTTATAGAATGGAGTTTTAGAGGAAGTCGTTTTTTTACATGGGACAAACAGAATGATTATGTTGAAGTGCAATGGGGAACTACTAAAGTAGGAATATACACCAAAGACGCAACCAAGAATAGCGTTCTTGAAAAAGCAACAAACGAAACCGCTTCCGATGAGGACCTCATCAATCGTGCAATTCGCACCTTTAATAACGATAGTTTTTGGCTTATTGCACCGTATAAACTTTTTGAGCCAGGCATCTACAGAAGTATCGTAATCGAAGAAGGTAAAGAAGCTTTACATGTAAAATACACTACAGGTGGCAGTACCCCAGGAGATTCTTACACCTGGATTGTTGATGAAAACTATATTCCTATTCGTTATAAAATGTATGTCCCTAGCATGAAGATGAAAGGCTTAGAAGCTACTTGGGAAGGTTGGAAAGCGATGAGCACAGGCGCATTATTGCCCCAAACACATTTTATAGGCACTACAGAACTTAACATGGGAGACATTAAAGGCTATAATTAAAACAGTATGAATTCAAAAGCAATTGCAAATGGTATTTTAAGAGCGGTAGGCATCCTTGTAGGTATAGCCCTACTCCTCTACTTTTTATATGCTATACAAACCGTTTTAGTGTACATAATTATTTCAGCAGTTATTGCATTAATTGCCAGACCACTCATTATCTTTTTACGACGTAAACTTAAATTTCCTGAAACCCTTGCAGTAGTCTTAACCATGCTTTTATGTATTAGTTTTCTTGCAGGTTTAATTGGTATGTTTATTCCGTTAGTCATTGAACAAGGTGAAAGTTTATCCTTATTACAAACCGATAAACTTCAAGCAGATATGCAAAATATCGTCGAAGAAATTGATCGGTATTTATCGGCAAAGAATATTGACCTTTTTAGCACCTTAGAATCTTCAGAAATACTGTCTAATTTTAAAGTCATTCCCAATATTTTAAACAGTATTGTTGGAACCTTAGGATCGTTTAGTGTAGGCTTATTCTCGGTGCTTTTTATCTCTTTCTTTTTTATGAAAGACAGCAGAATTATGAAGCAAAGTGTATTAACTATAATGCCCAGCGGTACCGAATCACGTTTTGCAGATTCACTAGAAAAAATCAACAATTTACTCTCACGTTATTTTATCGGACTGGTAATTCAGATTCTTATTCTCTTTATTATTTACACCATTACATTAGTGATTTTTGGTATTTCAAATGCAGTGGTCATTGCCTTTTTATGCGCCCTACTCAATTTAATTCCATATGTAGGACCTTTAGTGAGTGGCGTGTTAATGTTTTTACTTTCTATGACTAGTAATTTAGGTCAAGATTTTCAATCCCAAATTTTACCCACATCACTCTATGTAATGATTGGTTTTGTTATTGCGCAATTGGTAGACAACTTTGTAAGTCAACCAAAAATATTCTCGAAAGCCACCAAAGCACATCCGCTAGAAATCTTTTTGATTATTATTATTGGCGGACTCTTAATGGGGGTTGTAGGAATGGTTGTTGCAGTACCCTCGTATACTGCCCTAAAAGTAATTTTAAAAGAGTTTTTATCTGAAAATAAAATAGTCAAGTCATTGACCAAAGACCTATAGGTATTGAATACAGACATTTTACTTCCTGAAGTACAAGCCTTTATTAATGCACATTTAAAAACAGCCCTTCCTACCCTGATTTTAAAAGGAAGTCCGTTTGATACCGTTAGTATTCAAGAGCTCGCTACCCAAATTCAGAGTAAGCAAAAAAGTCAGGAAAAACTACCCAGTTGGTCTACCACAACAAACATCTATTACCCTCCTAAAGTGCATATTGAGCAAACCTCTTCGGAGCTTACCGCAGCCTATAAAGCAAGTTTGGTTTCAGGCAATACGCTTATTGATCTCACTGGTGGTTTTGGAGTAGACAGCTATTATTTTGCCCAAAAGTTTCAAAAAATCATTCATTGCGAAGTAAATTCACAGCTCTCAAAAATTGTTGCCCACAATTATCAGCAGCTTAACAAAGACACTATTGAAACCCATGCCATTGATGGGGTACATTTTTTAAAACACACTAAGGAGTCCATAGACGTGATCTATTGTGACCCCTCTCGAAGAGACGATGCAAATACCAAGGTGTTTTTAGTAGAAGACTGCACTCCTAATATCATAGCACATATCGATTTCTTTTTAGAGAAAGCAAATACAGTATTGATAAAGCTCTCTCCAATGTTAGACCTAAGTCTTGCAATTGAAGCACTTAAACACGTGAGCGAAGTGCATATTGTTGCCCTGCATAATGACGTTAAAGAGTTACTATTTCTCCTAACAAAAGAAAACACACCTACGGTAGGTATTACCTGTATAAACCTCAAAAAGAAGACACAAGAACAGTTTTCATTTGCCTATCGTTCAAACACCGCACAAGCAAGCTATAGCCTTCCAAAAAAATACCTCTACGAACCAAATGCTGCCATTATGAAGTCGGGAGGATTTACAGAAGTTGCCGTGCAACTGGGCCTCGATAAACTGCACCAACACAGTCATCTGTATACCAGTGATGCGTTGATTGACTTTCCCGGACGGGTATTTGAAATTGAAGCAATACATCCTTACGACAGAAAAAAACTTAAAAAACGCTTTCAAAAAGCCAATATTACCGCTCGTAATTTCCCTAAAAGCGTGGCTCAAATACGAAAAGAAACACAAATTAAAGATGGTGGAATACACTATCTTTTTGCAACAACAACCCTAGACCAGCAACGAATCGTTTTAGAATGTCGAAAATTAATTTCTTAATTTTTTAGGTATTTTATTCTTTGTTGTCTTTTAGTATGATTTTTTTTAGTACTTTAATGAAGCAATTCTACTAGAATTGCACCTAGTGTTTTATTTTTAGGGGTATAAAACACATTATAAAGCCTTGATTTATCAAGGCTTTTGTTTTTTTATCCAGTGTTATTTTTAGTAAGTTTGTATGTAACGCTAGAGACCTACAAGATGCAATCAAACGCTTATCAAGGAGTAAAAGTACATGAGAATCTTTCCTCATCAACTACCGATGATCTCGTTGTAGAAGCCCCTTTACAAATCAACATCAACACAACACCCTACACCGTGGTGATGCGAACTCCAGGTAACGATATCGAGTTAATTACGGGTTTATTGTATGCTGAAGACATCTGTAAAAATGCGTCGGTAGTAACTTTTGAAACACTTGAAGAGCAAGCCGATTTTTCGAGCATTATAGCCGTTAGTATTCCAGAAAAGCATGTAGATAAAGGCTATTTAAACAAGCGCACCTTACTCTCTGTATCTTCATGTGGTATCTGTGGAACCACCGAACTACAAAACCTAGTTAAAACAGGCGCCCCACTAGACAGCTCTTATGGTTTTTCTTCTGACGATATTTTTAATATGATCGCAGCCATGCAGCAAGAACAAAAAGGTTTTCAACAAACAGGAGGAAGCCATGCTGCTGCCCTATTTACGCAACACTATATACGCCTAGTAGTTCGAGAAGATATTGGCAGGCATAATGCAGTAGATAAATGTGTTGGGGCTTTAGCCATAACCCAACAATTAAAAGAGGCTACCTTTTTAGTGGTGAGTGGAAGAGTCTCTTACGAAATTGTTACCAAAGCCTTTTTAGCAAAAATCCCAGTGATTATTGCCGTTTCTGCATGTTCTAGTTTAGCAGTAGATTTTGCAAAAGAATTTGGCATCTGTTTAGTTGGTTTTAGCAGAAAGCCTAAATTTACGATCTATAGTAATCCATTATCGCTTAGCGTAGACGAATGAGTACACAAAAACCAAATCCTGAAAACCCTGAAACCCTAAAAGGTATTCAGCTTCGCAACATCCCTACTTCGGCAGTGGGTGTTAAAGCCATAGCCTCAGCATTACACCATATTACCGATGAAGTCGGACTCGGAAAAGGGATTGGCTTGTTAGCAAAGCTAAATCAAAAAGACGGTTTCGATTGTCC
>CBFHVY010000123.1:0-4872 GCA_965659555.1 Flavobacteriaceae bacterium | reverse complement strand
CCTGTAAATTTGAGCAAAAAATAGAGAATTTGTTACAATTTTATCCTACCACAAAAATTAAACCAGCTGGAAAAAGTACAAAATGGAAAAGCCCAGAGCTTTCTCATATCGACAAAATTTTAAATATAAAAACCTACAACAATCCACTTTTAACTTCCAATCTTGTAATAATTTTAACAGAAAAAAAAAATTTATTAGACTTTTTTAATAATCAAACCTCGAAAACCAGGCTTTTTAAAAAACAATTGCCTGAAGAACTGTTTACCAATTCAAATCCCTTAGAAAAAGCAAAAAATATATACGCATATATTAGAGACCAGTATTCTTGGGATGGTCGCTACTGGGATGCTAATGATTTAAAAGTACGAGAACTCTTAGAGGAAAAATCTGGAGGTGTAGATGCTATAAATATTGCTCTATACAACAGTTTACAAGCCGCTGAAATTGAATCTTACATTGCTATTCTTTCAACCAGAGATCATGGATTACCAACCGACCTTTACCCTATCTTACGAGACTTTAACTACATTGTGGTAAAAGCAGTTGTTGATCAAAAAACATATTTTCTTGATGCAACACAAAAACAGCTTCCCTTTGGCATGGTTCCGTTTAAATGTCTTAACGGACAAGCAAGAGTTTTAGATTTTGACAACGAAAGCTATTGGGAAACCATACCAACTTCGTTTAATACTTACGCTAACACTAGAATTAAATTAAAACTCGATACAACAGGTAATTTGAGTGGTACAATCCAAGAAAAAAAATCTGGATATCTAGCATTAGACCAAAGAAATGATAGAAATGCTGTTAGTGAAGATCGTTATTTAGAACGTTTTGAGAGTAAACACCCTAGCATAGAGGTGGAGGATTATGAAGCAACCGGATTCGATACTACTGAGGGTATTACAAATGAGTTGTATACTGTTGCTATTGATGAGGTTTTAGAAGGTAAAAAAATATTTATCAATCCTTTTATCATCCATAAAACTACTAAAAACCCCTTTACCCTGAATCAGAGAGATTATCCGGTAGATTATGGATATCCATCAAGCTTTACCTACCTTTTATCACTAGAAGTGCCCGAAAATTATGCTATTATTAAACTTCCAAAAAGTGAAGGACTACAATTACCCAATGCTGGAGGACAATATATCTACAATAGTACTCAAAACGGAAACAAGGTAAACATATACTTTAAATTTATTTTAAGTAAAAAGTTGTATTCTAATGAAGAGTACTATTATTTAAAGGAATTGTATCATAAAATCATCAAAACACAGCAGTCAGACATCATTTTAGAAATGCTAGCTAAATAGCTAATTAATGGTTTTTTAGGGATTTAAAATTACGCGCTTGCTATATTTTTTTTATATTTATGACACGTCGTTTGTAATTACCAATAAAACCCAATTTATGAAAAAACTAATTTTTACACTTACGCTTCTGGTTAGTTGCGGACTAACTTTTGCTCAAGATGAAGATTATGGAACCGGTTTAGATTTCGATAGAGACAAATATGAAGCCGTTCCGATGTCGGCTCCTATTCTAACAAGGAATTATACCAACCTTCCCTCTAAATACAGTTTAAAAGCCTACGCGCCAACACCCGGAAACCAGGGCAGACAGCCTTCTTGTGTAGGTTGGGCTAGTGGATATGGTGCAAGAACCATTGCCTATGCAGTTCGTAATAACTGGAAAAATCAAACTTCAAAAATTACTCAAAATGCCTTTTCACCTTCATTTGTATACAATTTAATTCGTTCTAAAACAGACGTCAACTGTACCAAAGGGTCTTATATTTCAGATGCGATGTCTTTATTAAACGTAAATGGTATTTTAAAGAAAAATGAGTTTTCATATGACCCTAACAATTGTACAAGAAGGCCCTCTAATTATGGTTTAGAAAATGCCAAAAACAATCGAATCTTAACGTTTGAGCGATTGGCTAAATGGGAAAGTCCTGCTAATTTAGTAGGTAAAGTAAAAAAGGCTTTAGCCAACAAAAACCCTGTGGTTATTGGAATGTTTAAATATGGCAAACTAGGTGGTTCTGGAGAATTATGGACTCCACCAACCATTCCTAGTGGTGGTGGTCATGCCATGGTGGTTGTAGGATACGACAACTACAAATATGGAGGTGCTTTTGAAATTATGAACTCTTGGGGAACCAACTTTAGAAATAATGGGTTTTTCTGGGTTCGATATAATGACTTTAAAAATTATGTAAAAACGGCCTATGTTTTAGTAGATAGAACAGGAGATAATCCCGATAAAAAAGAAGACAAGAAAATAGTGGTTACCAACAACACGTTGTCTGGAAGCATGACTCTAAAATTAAGTAGTGGTGTTAATATGGCCCCTACCCTTTCTGAAGGTGCAAATCGTAACTTTAATATCGTAAAAGCTGTAAAAACAACCTACCAAGTAAAGAAAGCCTACAGCTCGGGTACCCAGTTTAGAATTTATTTAAAGAGCAACCAACGAGGTTATGTCTACTTAATCGGATATGGATCTGCAGATAAGTCTGTAGGGAAATTATACCCTTTTGATAATTTTAGTGACTTTTTCAATTACTCAAATAGCGAAATCGCTATTCCGAATGAAGATTACTATATAGAATTCGACAATAAACCAGGAAAAGACATCCTTTGTGTACTATATAGTAAAGAAAAATTAGATATCAATAGTGTTATCAGTAAAGCTAAATATGGTTCTGGAGATTTTGTTCAGAATGTAAAAAGCGCTCTAAGTAGTAAAATGTTCGATGGAAAAAGTGTCAACTTCGACAAGAATAACATCTCATTTTCAGCATCATCTACAAGTACAAATGCTGTTGTTGTACCCGTATTTATAGAAATGAATCACCAGTAAAATACCATCTTTATGAATTTTAAAAGCATTCTCCTTTCTGGAATCTTTATACTTTCCTCATTTTTTAGTTTCGGACAAAGTAGCTATGTCTACAACTACGAGTTCGATGATATCGGAAGTTGGACTAACGGAAGTAATAGTACCCGGAACTTCTATGTCTATAATGGTAAGTATTATTTTGAACACAAGAAAAAAACAGGTAGTTGGGAGATTACGACACGTAACTTCACCATTGATTTTACAGAAGATTTCGATATAGAAACTTCGATTACCAAAATCTCTGGAGTTCAAGACTATGGAATGTCGTTTTATTATGATTACAAAGACGACAAAAATTACAAAGAATTTGGGATTACAGCCACTGGTTATTTTAGAGTTGCTAAAAATGTAAATGGAACCTATACATCAGACAAAAGCTGGACAAGCAATAGCGCTGTTAAAAAAGGGAACTATGCCACAAATAAACTAACCGTTAAACGAAGAGGGAATAGAATAACCTTTTATGTAAACGATACCTACGTTCACGGGATAGACTACAGTAGCTTCTTGGGGAACAAATTAGGTTTTAAGCTCTACAGAGACCAAAAAGTTGCGATTGACTATTTTAGAGTAAAATATCATAATAAAAAGGTTGTAACTACAAATACTACCCAAAGCAAGAGTATCCTTTTTGAAGGTTTCAATAACAATTCTAATAGTTGGTCTGAAACTAAAAACAGTGATGTAAACTTTGATATTAAAGGAGGTGATTACTATTTAGACCATAAACGAAAATCAGGAGGGTATTCATCTACCATTTATAAATACATAGATACCAAAAGAGATTTTAGAATTTCGGCAGAGTTTAAAAAAATTAGTGGTGTAGATAACAATGGTTTTGGACTTGTTTTTGGTAGAAAAGATAGCGATAATCAAAATTACTTCTTTATCAATTCTAGTGGGTCGTATATCATAAAACGATTAGTAAACGGAAAGACCTATTTTTCTAAAAATTGGACAAAATCAAGTGCCATCAAACAAGGAAAAAACAAATACAATTTGTTGAAAGTTGTTAAAGAAGGCACTCGATTAAAGTATTATATCAATAATAGCCTGGTGCATACTCGCTACTCATTTGACTTCTATGGTCAAAGAGTTGGGTTTATTATTTACGATAGACAAAAGGTTTCTGTATCGTATTTAAGTATGTATTATCTTAATGATGCTGTTCAACCCAAAGTAAACCCTATAACCACAAATACAGTTACGCATGACATAAAGGAGAGTATCTTTTTTGAAGGGTTTACATCTAATAAAAACGATTGGTCTGAAAAAAATGACAGCAATGTTAAGTTAAGTGTCAATAATGGAAACTACACATTTGGTCATAAACGATCAAGCGGGGGTTGGACGAGTAGTATTAAAAAATACATTGATACCAAGCGAGACTTTAAAATATTAGCTTCATTTAAAAAAGTAAGCGGAATTCAGAATAATGGTTATGGTTTAGTTTTTGGAAGAAAAGATTCCAATAACCAAAACTTATTCTACATTAATGGTCAAGGCTCCTTCTCCATTAACCGAATGGAAAATGGAAAAAGTAACTTCATTAAAAACTGGACAAGTTCTAGTGCAATTAAAAAAGGAAATGGAGCATATAACTCACTAAAAGTGGTTAAAAATGGCTATAAATTAGAATATTACATTAATAATATACTTGTGGCAACTACAAATAGTTTTACATTTTTTGGAGACTATATGGGCTTTATTGTATACCAACAACAAGAAATTGATGTTACTTATATGAGTGTGGGCTATTTAGATAAAAAAACCACACCAGTAGTAAATATAGATACCAACATAGACAAAATTAAAAACGAAACGTATTATGATTCAGATTATGCCATAAGTGAACAGTATAATAGCAATACTAAGGGATGGTATATTGCTGACGATGCCATGAAAAAGTTTGAAATCAAAAATGGAAAATATTACATCGATCATAAACGAAATGAAAAAGGA
>CBFHVY010000122.1:0-4940 GCA_965659555.1 Flavobacteriaceae bacterium | reverse complement strand
TTGAAAACTATAAAAAAAGAACCACAAAAGAACGAATTGAATTATTCAAGACAGCGAGTCAGGAACTTATGACAGCTTTACTGCCAGTGGTAGACGATTTTGATCGTGGTCTTACAGAAATAAAAAAAGCCAAGGATAAAGAGCTTTTAAAAGGCATGGAATTAATTCATGAAAAGCTTAAAAACACCCTCAATCAAAAAGGATTAAAAGAGGTGAAAGTTAAAAAGGGCGATACATTTGATGCTGAAATGCACGAGGCAATCACCCAGATTCCAGCACCAGAAAATAAGCTCAAGGGTAAAATTATTGATGTTATTGAAAAGGGATACACCTTAGGTGATAAAGTAATTCGATACCCAAAAGTAGTTATAGGACAATAATATTATGAAGCAAGATTATTACGAAGTATTAGGGATCTCTAAATCGGCCTCAGCAGCTGAGATAAAAAAGGCGTATCGTAAGATGGCCATTAAGTACCATCCCGATAAAAATCCAGATGATAAAACCGCTGAAGAAAAGTTTAAACTCGCTGCAGAAGCTTATGAAGTGCTGAGTGATGAAAACAAAAAGGCACGTTATGATCAGTATGGTCATGCAGCTTTTGAAGGAGGTCAAGGCGGATTTGGTGGCGGAGGCATGAATATGGATGATATATTCAGTCAGTTCGGCGATATTTTTGGGGGTGCTTTTGGTGGCGGTTTCGGAGGTTTTGGCGGTGGCGGTCAACGTCAAGCTAGAGTTAAAGGAACTAACATGCGTATACGCGTAAAGCTTACTCTAGAAGAAATTGTCAAGGGTGTTGAGAAAAAGGTGAAGGTGCGCAGAAAAGTGCAGGCAAAGGGCGTTACCTACGCAACTTGTAGCACCTGTAATGGTTCTGGACAACAAATGCGTGTAACCAATACCATTTTAGGAAGAATGCAAACAGCAACGACCTGTAGTAGTTGTGGTGGAGCAGGAGAGACCATAAAAAATAGACCAAGCGGAGCAGATGCTCAAGGATTAGAAGTTCGAGAAGAAACCGTTTCAATACAAATTCCTGCAGGGGTAACTGAGGGAGTTCAGTTAAAAGTTGGAGGTAAAGGAAACGATGCTCCCGGTAAAAATGCCGTTTCAGGAGATTTATTAGTCCTTATAGAAGAGATTCCTCACAAAGAATTAAAACGAGAGGGCACCAACATCCATTACGACCTGTATATTAATATTTCAGAAGCTGTCTTAGGAGTAAGCAAAGAAATAGGAACGCTAACAGGAAAAGTTAAGATTAAAATAGAGCCGGGAACACAATCGGGTAAAATCTTACGATTAAAAGGTAAAGGCTTACCAAGTATTGAACGTTATGGCAATGGAGACTTTTTAATTCATATTAATGTTTGGACACCACAAGAGTTGACCAAGGAGCAGCGTACATTTTTTGAGCAAAATATAGCTAATGAGAATTTTACACCTAGCCCTAACGCCTCAGACAAATCATTTTTTGAAAAAGTAAAAGACATGTTTTCTTAACATAGATTAAGAAATTCAATTTAATTGTTTTTTTCATTGTTGTTATTGCAAAAAATAGTAAGTTTGTATTGTTGTTGAGCAATCAGCAACACTTTTTCTTTTTCATAGCAATTTTTCCCACTCAATCTTTGAGTGGGTTTTTTTATGAATAAAACCCTACTTTTGTCAAAATAATGAGCAGGTCTATCTTATCGCTACAAGCAATTGTAGAGGAAAGTCCGGACACCATAGAGTAGCATAGCGGGTAACGCCCGTCCAGTGTAAACTGAGGACAAGTGCAACAGAAAGTATGTACAGTTCGGCTGTAGTGAAACCAGGTAAACTCTATGCGGTGCAATGCCACGTATATTAGAAATTGAGAGCTACTCGCTCGATTCTAAGGGGTAGGCAGATAGACGCTTTAGGTAATTAAAGTGCGAGATAAATGATAAGAGTCTCAGTAATGAGATTACAGAATCCGGCTTATTGACCTGCTTTTTATTTTTCATTATCAAATACACACTATTTTTTTAATTTTCCGCAAATTGATTGACAAAAATTCAGCTATATAAGATTCTCTTAAAAATAATTTAATAATACATTGATATCGGTGATTATTTTTTAAAAATTGAGATTTATATTGTAAATTCGCAGGACAAAATTTTTAACTAAAAATAGATACTATGGCTTTCGATATAGACATGATTAAAGAGGTGTATAGTGCCTTTCCTGAGCGAATTGACGCTGCAAGAAAAGTTACTGGAAAACCACTTACTTTATCTGAAAAAATTTTATATGCTCACCTATGGGATGGTACTACCAATAAAGCATTCGAACGTGGTCAAGATTATGTAGACTTTGCACCAGACAGAATAGCATGTCAAGATGCAACAGCTCAAATGGCGCTTTTGCAGTTTATGCAAGCAGGAAAAGACAAAGTTGCTGTACCCACTACAGTACATTGTGATCACCTGATACAAGCAAAAACTGGCGCTTCTCAAGATTTAAAAAGTGCATTAAACTCTAGCAGTGAAGTATTTAACTTTTTAGAGTCTGTATCTAATAAGTATGGCATTGGATTTTGGAAACCAGGTGCTGGTATTATTCACCAAGTAGTACTAGAAAACTATGCGTTTCCGGGAGGAATGATGATTGGAACAGATTCGCATACCGTAAATGCTGGAGGATTAGGAATGGTTGCGATTGGAGTAGGAGGTGCCGATGCTGTAGATGTAATGGCAGGTATGCCTTGGGAGTTAAAGTTTCCAAAGCTTATCGGAGTACGTTTAACCGGTAAATTATCGGGTTGGACTGCACCAAAGGATGTAATTTTAAAAGTTGCAGAAATCCTTACAGTAAAAGGAGGAACAGGTGCTATAGTTGAGTATTTTGGACCTGGAGCTACAGCAATGTCATGTACAGGAAAAGGAACCATTTGTAATATGGGTGCCGAGATTGGTGCCACTACGTCTACTTTTGGTTACGATGAATCTATGGAGCGCTATTTAAGAGCTACAGACAGATCTGATGTAGCAGACGCTGCTAACGAGATTAAAGACTACTTAACCGCAGATGCAGAAGTATATGCAAATCCAGAAGCCTATTTCGATCAAGTAATTGAAATCAATTTAACAGAATTAAATCCGTTATTAAACGGACCTTTTACTCCAGATTTATCTACTGCAGTAGGGAGTGATATGACTAAAAAGGCACAAGCTAATGATTGGCCACTACAGGTAGAGTGGGGATTAATTGGTTCGTGTACAAACTCTTCATACGAAGACTTATCAAGAGCCTCATCAATTGCACAACAAGCACTAGACAAAGGCTTACAAACCAAAGCAGAATTTGGAATTAACCCAGGATCTGAACAAGTACGTTACACTGCAGAACGCGATGGGATTTTAGAAGTATTCGAAAAATTAGATGCTAAAATCTTTACCAATGCATGTGGTCCTTGTATCGGACAGTGGGCTCGTTACAGTGATCCGAAAAATGCACCTAAAAACAGTATCGTTCACTCTTTCAACAGAAACTTTGCAAAACGTGCAGATGGTAACCCAAACACGCATGCATTTGTTGCTTCACCAGAATTAGTGGCTGCTATTGCCATTGCCGGACGTTTGGATTTTAATCCGATGACCGATACGCTAATCAACAAAAATGGAGAAGAAGTAATGTTAGATGAGCCAACAGGATGGGAATTACCTCCAAAAGGTTTTGAAGTACAAGATAATGGATATTTAGCTCCCGAAGCAGACGGAAGTCATGTACAGGTAAATGTAGCTGATGATTCTGAAAGACTTCAGTTATTAACACCGTTTGAGCCCATAGGATCTTCTATTACTGGAGCCAAGTTATTGATTAAAGCGCATGGTAAATGTACTACCGATCATATTTCGATGGCAGGACCGTGGCTACGCTACAGAGGACATTTAGATAATATTTCTAACAACTGTTTAATTGGTGCTGTGAATGCCTTTAATATGAAAACCAATTTTGTTAAAAATCAGTTGAATGGAGAATATGATGCAGTACCAGCTACACAAAGAGCATACAAAGCTGCAGGTATTCCTTCAATTGTTGTTGGAGACCATAACTATGGAGAAGGTTCTTCTAGAGAGCATGCTGCTATGGAGCCAAGACACTTAGGTGTTGTGGCTGTATTGGTAAAATCGTTTGCACGTATCCATGAAACCAACTTGAAAAAGCAAGGAATGTTAGGGTTAACTTTTGCTAACGAAAATGACTATAACCTCATTCAAGAAGATGATGTATTCAATTTCACTGATTTAGATCAATTTGCACCAGGCAAACCTTTGACTATTGAAGCTGTTCATGCCGATGGAACAAAAGACATCATTATGGCAAACCACACCTACAATCAAAGTCAGATTGCATGGTTTAATGAAGGTTCTGCATTGAACTTAATCAAAAAACAAAATGCATAAGCATTTTTTATAATGTATATAAAACTCCTGCATCGTCAGGAGTTTTTTTTGTATCTATGAGCACATTAGCAACCCTTTTTAAACGCCTCTCTTCTCAAGCGCACTTGGTTATCGACCCAAAGCTTAACCGTTATGTACCCATCGATATATCGTTAACCAATACGGCATTACTTACTTTTGATACGAGCTCTTCTGAAGCTTGGGAAGTCTATTTGCAAAACTATTTACAACACAACAATGCTCAGGTTGCATATGGAGGCTATTTAGAAGTTCGTGATTTATATGACAGAAGTACGTATTTCGCTAATCTCTTTCCAGAAAACAAACGAAATATACATTTAGGTATAGACTTTTGGTGTCAGGCAGAAACAACGGTACATGCTGTTTTAGACGGAACTGTCCATAGTTTTCAAGAGAATACCGCACATGGAGATTATGGTCCTACAATTATTCTTGAGCATCATGTTGATGATGTTCAATTTTATACACTTTACGGACATTTAT
>CBFHVY010000121.1:0-5113 GCA_965659555.1 Flavobacteriaceae bacterium | reverse complement strand
GCTCGTTTAGATAAAGTTGTGATTTGATTTCCATAAGGTTTTTTAGCTTCTTGTGATGTTGCTGGCGCACATGAGCACACAAAAATTAACACAAGACTAAAAATAGATAGGACTGCATTTTTCATACATTAAACGGTTTTTGAGGTAACTTGGTCGTAAGGATCCCATCAAATTACAATTGTTTACAACTTTAAGGTTTCGTTAAGAAGTATTGTTGTAATTTTTTAGGTGAATCCCTACATTTGTTCAACAAAGATACGCATTAATCTATGGAGCACTTTATTGTTTCGGCAAGAAAATACAGACCTCAAAACTTTGAGGATGTGGTTGGTCAAAAAGCCATCACTAGCACTTTAGAAAATGCTATTAAAAACAATCATTTAGCACAGGCCTTGTTATTTACTGGCCCAAGAGGAGTTGGCAAGACTTCGTGTGCTAGAATTTTAGCAAAAACCATCAATCAACAAGATCTAGCTGTTGCTGAAGATGAAGATTTTGCGTTTAATATTTTTGAACTAGATGCCGCTTCTAACAATTCTGTTGACGATATTAGAAGTCTTACCGATCAGGTTCGAATTCCGCCACAAACAGGAAAGTATAAAGTGTATATTATTGATGAGGTACACATGTTATCTCAAGCAGCTTTTAATGCATTTTTAAAAACCCTTGAGGAACCGCCTGCGCATGCTATTTTTATTCTTGCTACAACAGAAAAGCACAAAATCATCCCCACGATACTTTCACGATGTCAGATTTTTGACTTTAAACGTATTAGTGTCTTAGATGCAAAAAATTACTTAAAACACATCAGTGAAAAAGAGCAGATTACTGCAGATGATGATGCTTTACATATTATTGCGCAAAAAGCAGATGGCGCAATGCGAGACGCCTTATCAATTTTTGATAGGGTCGTAAGTTTTTCTGGTACTAACCTTACTAGAGAAGATGTAACCCAAAACTTAAATGTGTTAGATTATGAAACGTATTTTAACATTACAGCATTAGCGCTAAAAAACGATATTCCTGGAATACTCAACAGCTTTAATGAAGTCTTGTCTAAAGGGTTTGAAGGACATCATTTTATTAATGGTTTAGCTTCGCATTTTAGAGATTTACTCGTGGCTAAAGACACGGCAACTATTGCCCTTTTAGAGGTTGGAGATACTGCAAAAAAGAAGTATACCAAACAAGCCGCTGAAGCCTCTATTCAGTTTTTAATGCAAGCCATTCAAAAAGCAAATGATTGTGATTTAAATTACAGAGCTAGTAAAAATCAGCGCTTACTGGTGGAACTCACTCTTATGCAAATAGCTTCCATTACTTTTGAGAGCGAAAAAAAAAAGCCTAGTAACTTCATAATTCCAGCTACGTTTTTTACCTCAATTTCACCAAAGACCTCAAAAGTACCGAATCAACTAATTCAAAAAACCACTGACTTACTAGTAGCTCCGATTGCTAAAGTAGCAGAACCCAAACCTACTTATGAAAAGCCAGTGTTAAAAAATCAAACCAGAAGAGCTTCTGCCCTATCGCTAAAGTCAGTTCATCTGAAGAATGATGAGCCCAGTGTTAAAAAAGAAGAGAATTTTGACGATTACCCCAAAGAAGTATTTAGTCAAGCGTCTTTAGATACCCTTTGGAATACCTATCAAAAAAAATTAATTAAAAAGGGCGAAAAGAGTATTGCTTCCATTTTAGGAGCACAACCTCCAGTACTTAAATCAGATTTTGTTATCGAGTTGGTTTTTCCTAACAGTTTAATGAGAGATCAATTTCAACAACATAAAACAAAACTACTTCAGTTTTTACAGCCAAAACTTAATAACTATGGTATTCAGTTTGAAACCAAAGTGAATGAGACGGTGGCTAAAAAATTTGCATATACCACAGAAGAGAAGTTTAAAAAGATGCTAACGCTCAATCCAAATCTTCAACAACTTAAAGACACATTTAAATTAGATCTATAATTTGTAGGGGGACTAAATATGTATATCTTTAGATCCCTTAATTTAATTTACATGGTGCCAAACACAATTGTGCTCTATTTAATTGGTTTTTTAATCATTGCGATATCAGCAAATGAAATTGCCAAAGTTTTTCAAAAAATAAAGTTTCCCTTAATTACGGGTCTAATCATCACCGGAATTATCGCAGGATCTTCTGTGCTCAATTTTATTCCACAAGAAGCCGTTACCCGACTCCATTTTTTAAATGAAATTGCACTAGCGATCATCGCTTTTTCTGCTGGTTCTGAGCTGTATTTGAATGACCTGCGAAGTAGAATCAACAGCATTAAATGGATGACGATAGGCCAACTAGTCATCACCTTTGTGTTTTCATCGGTAGCCATCTATTACCTCGCAGATCAAATTCCATTTATGGCAACCATGTCTGCCTATGCTAAAGTAGCGGTAGCCATCTTATTTGGAACCATTTTCGTAGCCAGGTCTCCATCTTCTGCTATTGCAGTGATTAATGAAATGAGAGCTAACGGACCTTTTACAAAAACCGTTATGGGGGTTACCGTGGTTAAAGATGTTTTAGTAATTATATTGTTTGCCGTTTGTTTTTCTGTTGCAAAGGCATTTATCTACGATACCGAAATCAATTTCACCTTTCTTGGAATCTTAGGACTTGAACTCTTGAGTTCATTTAGTCTTGGTTATCTTTTAGGAAAAGTGCTACAACTTCCCTTTTCGTTTAAAATGCACAAACGCTTAAAAGAAGTCTTAATTATTGGTTTGGGCTACGGAGTATATCTTCTCGCTCATATTATCAAAGAACAAAGCGCTGCGAACCTTGGACATGAATTTGTGATAGAGCCTTTATTGATTTGTATTATAGGTAGTTTTGTATTGACGAACTACAGCACAAATCGGATTGAGTTTTCCGAACTTTTAGAGGACATCAGTCCGATGATCTACATCATTTTCTTTACCCTTACTGGTGCCTCATTATCTCTTCAAGTACTCATGAGTGTTTTTGGAATTGCATTAGGACTCTTCTTTTTGCGATTAATTACCATGGTTTTTGGTGGAATGTTTGGAGTACTCACTGCAAAAGACCCCAAAGAATACCTATTTATTGCTTGGATGCCCTACCTTACTCAAGCTGGGGTTGCTCTTGGTTTAGCGACCTTAATTGCCAATGAATTTCCTGAATGGGGAGCGCAATTTGAAACCATTATCATTGCAATTATTGTAATCAATCAATTGGTTGGGCCTCCACTGTTTAAATGGTCCTTAAATTTTGTAAAAGAAAGTCATACGAAGGCCAGTCTTCAAAAATTTGATGGTACAAGAGATGCTGTAATCTTTGGTGTAGAAAGTCAATCCATTGCCTTGGCTAAGCAATTGGAAAAGAATAAATGGGAAACTCGTATCGTAGGATTTCACAAAGAAGATATGGATAAAGTATCTGGATTAGAGTTTGTGTATATGGAGGAGATTTCTTTTGCACAGCTCGAGCCTTTAGAACTCGAAAAAACAGAAGGTATCGTGCTCATGCTTTCTGATGATAAAAACTATAAGCTCGCTGAATTGATTTATGAAAACATTGGTACTGCCAATGTAGTGGTACGATTGAACAAAAGAGAAAACTTTGAAAAATTTCACAGTTTAGGGTCATTAATTATAGAGCCTGCCACGGCAATGGTAAGTTTATTAGACCATTTTGTACGATCTCCTAATGCTGCTACCCTACTCTTAGGTATGGATGAAGGACAAGACACCATGGATCTAGAAATCAGAAATCAAGACATTCACGGAATGCGTTTACGAGACTTACGCTTACCTTCCGATGTCTTAGTACTTTCTGTTAAACGAAAAGGACAATTACTGGTCTCTCATGGGTACACCCGAATGCGTTTAGGAGATATTATGACCTTAGTAGGTTCTGAAAAAAGTTTAGAAGAATTAAAATTTAAGTTTGATACTTAAAACGTAATCGTTTTTCCAAGATACATCAATACATTTCCTTCTTCGACTTCCATTTTTTCTGAGTACGAAGGAATGATATGAATCACTTGATCATTGCTCTTTACAAAAACAGGAATAGCATTGATTTCTGAATTTAAAGCAGCAATAATTTTTAAATAATGCTTCTTCGAAGTAATGGTTACCTCATTAATGTTAGGGTAATTGCGTACAACCTCACTTAAATTAATATAATCATCGGTATGAGAAAACAACCCAATTTCAGGAGAGTCGTCTGGGTTTTTCATCTCTTCTGTTGAAATTAATCGATACGCCCCTTGTTCACCAAAGACCTCTGTAAATTCTGAAAGTGCATATTTATTAACTACAGAACTTCCTGTAAGCGCCATTAAATATCCCACATCGTTTAGTTCGATGTCTTCCGTTAAATCAATATCATAAATATTCGATTCTATGGCTTCTAAACCTAATTCTTTTGCTTGTTTAATATGATTGGCATTACTGTCAATTAGCACCACTCTTCTGCCGTTATTTTTAAGATAGGTAGCTATCATTCTAGAAACTTCCGATGCACCAACGATGAGTATCCCGTCAGATGATTTTAAAAACACCCCTACTACTTTAGCAAAGAGTCTAGCTGTGGTAGCATTTAAAAGCACTGTACCCAACACTATCATAAATACTAAAGGTGTAATATACTCTGCTCCAACAACGCCTTGTTTTATAAGTTTACTTCCAAATAATGAAGCAATCCCAGCAGCAACAATACCCCTTGGACCAACCCAACTGATAAATAACTTTTCGTTTATTTTAAGTTTAGAATCGTGAGTACTTGTAAAAACGGCTAATGGCCTAATAACAAAAACCACAACTGCAAATAATACTACTGTTTTCCAGGTATACAACAACATAAGGTCGTTGATATTGATATTGGCTGCTAATAAAATGAATAGTATGGAAATAAGCAATACACTTAAAGATTCTTTAAAATAGAGCAACTCTTTTAAATTGGTTAGCTTACTATTTCCAAGAACCATCCCCATAACTACTACAGCAAGCAGACCCGATTCATGGGCAAAAATTTCAGATTCTACAAAGACTAACAATACCGTAGAAAGCGAAACTACATTTAAAAGGTAATGAGGAATGAGGCGTTTGTTAATAGCAAAAGCCAAAGC
>CBFHVY010000120.1:4765-5129 GCA_965659555.1 Flavobacteriaceae bacterium | reverse complement strand
AATATACGGGATTTCATCTCCAATGCTTACCGTGCCCCAAAGGCCGTTAGAACTTCCAAAGTTGTTTAAGAATTCGGTGTCTGTTAAGGTATATCCAAAAGAAATAGGAAGGTTTAAAGTAGTGTTTTTACCAAGTACATCATAGTTTAATAAAACTTCAAGACCACGAACAGCTACTTCACCAGCGTTAAATTGCTCTAAAGACCCTGTACCTCCTGTGGCTGCTAAATCGCTTCCAAGCAAGTTACTATAGTCGTTGTAATACCCAACGATTTCTCCTTGTAATCCACCAAAAGTAAATCTAGATCCAAGTTCGTAGTTGATGCTTTCTTCTGCTTTTTGTCCTGCTTGATTTCCTGGAGGT
>CBFHVY010000120.1:0-4755 GCA_965659555.1 Flavobacteriaceae bacterium | reverse complement strand
GAATCCTTTATGAATTCCACCAAAAAGAGATACGTTGGTGCTAAAGGCATAATTGGCTCCAATACCAGGAATAACAATACCTACACTATTTTCTCTGGTACTAAGATTAGCTCCAGCTCTTAAAGAGTCTGAAGTACCAAAATTAACACGTTCTAGGTTGATGTTTTCATAACGAACACCAGGAGTAAGTGTTAATTTTTTATATTTAAGCTTATACATTGCATAGGCAGCAAAAGCATTTGCGCTGCTAATTCTGTTTGCATCAGAACCAGGGGCACCTGCAGTAGTCATTTGCATAACACCGTTGGAAATACCGTAAGCGTCTTCCCATTGAAAACGATCTTCCTCATCGTAATGATAGCGTAAACCGATCTCAATATCATGGAACGTTTCTTCTCCATACCAGTGGTAGTCTAGTTTTGTTTGTATTCCTTGTGCTAAATACTTTCTGTTGTTTGCTTTAACATATAAAGCATCTTCAGTAGTATTAGCACTTCCATTAACAATGGCAAAGTGGTCTGGATAACTTGCAGGATCTGCTATAACTGCCGCAATACCAAGTTTTGAACCATTAACAGCAACATCGTCTAGCTTATACCAGTTACGCGCAAATTTATTTTGATAAAGCGTAGTGGTTATTCTAAAGTTTGATGAAAAGTTTAAAATATGAGATAACATAACCTGATTGTGGTCTGCTTTCATTACATCACGTTGAGAAGCTGCATATCTAGAAAACGGATTGTTTAAAAAATCTGTTTCCGTAAGCCCTAAATAGGTTTCATTAGATACTTCATCGGAATATTGAAACTTAGCCTCAATGGTTTGTTTATCAGATAGGTTTACAGAAAATTTCGCAAGAAAATCGTTCTTGTCGAACCCTGTGTTTGCACCACTTGGAAGGTCTTTAAAACCATCTGAGTTGTAGTTTAGGTATTCAACGACATATCCAAAGTTTTTAGAAGTACCTCCAATATTGGCATGAAGTTGACTGCTATTAAAGCTACCATAGTTGGCGCGAATGTTTCCAGAAAAAGTATCTGGAATTTCTCTAGAAATCATATTAATAGCACCACCCGTGGTAAAAGGTCCATATTGTACTTGACTACTTCCTTTTAAGATTTCTACAGCCTGCATTCTAGCAATGGTAGGGAAGTAGTAGGCTGCTGGAGCACTGTAGGGAGCTGGAGCAATAAGCACACCATCTTCCATAATCGATATTTTTGCACTTCGTTCAGGTGATGTACCTCGTAAACTGATATTAGGACGTAAACCAAAACCATCTTCTTCATAAATAGATACTCCTGGTACGGCTCTTAGTATTCTGTTTACATCGGTAAAATTAAATTTTTGAAGTTCTTTTGAAGATACAAAATATGCAGAACCAGTTCTGTTTTGAGCAACATATTTGTTTCCGAATATTTTGGTAGGTGAAATAATAATTTCATCTAATTTTTGAATGGAGTCTAAACTGCCTTTAGCAACTTTTGTATCCTTTTTCTGTGCTTGAATGTACGTGGAGAAACTAATTAAAACAACTACAAATACTTTTTTCATGACGTTCTTTATCTTTTTTAGGTTTTAAATCGAGTGCAAATTTAAGACCCAAAAAACATTCTACAAAGTTTATTTAGAATAAATAAAAATAATATTGATAAAAAAATAAGATTCAAATAGTTAGAAAAACAGCTTTTTAAAAGTATACTATGAAAATAAGTTGGGTCTCATAAAATAGTTGTAAATTTGTACGCAATTAATTAATAAGTTGATTGCATATGACAGCTCACCAAGAGAAGTTTGTAGGAGAAGGTTTAACATACGATGACGTATTACTTGTTCCTGCATTTTCAGAAGTTCTTCCTAGAGAAGTTCGTATTCAAACCAAATTTACCAGAAACATTACTATAAATGTACCTATTGTATCTGCCGCTATGGATACGGTAACAGAATCTGCTATGGCTATTGCTATGGCTAGAGAAGGTGGAATTGGTGTGTTGCATAAAAATATGACAATCGAACAACAAGCTCAAGAAGTTCGTAAAGTGAAGCGTGCGGAGAATGGAATGATCTTAGATCCAGTAACCCTTCCATTAACAGCCAAAGTTGCCGATGCTAAACAGCATATGAAGGAACACAGTATTGGAGGTATTCCTATTATTGATGAACAGGGGATATTAAAAGGAATCGTAACAAACAGAGATTTGCGTTTTGAGCACGATAACTCTCGTCCAATAGTAGAAGTAATGACCAGTACTAATTTGGTTACGGCTTCCGTAGGAACTTCTTTAAAAGATGCAGAATCAATCTTACAACAAAATAAAATTGAAAAACTATTAATTGTTGATACAAACAATAAACTAGCAGGGTTAATTACCTTTAGAGATATTACAAAGGTCACCCAAAAGCCTATTGCCAATAAAGATAGTTTTGGACGTTTACGTGTAGCTGCTGCCTTAGGAGTTACAGCCGATGCCGTAGATAGAGCTGGTGCTTTAGTTAAAGCAGGTGTAGACGCAGTTATTATTGATACTGCACACGGGCATACTAAAGGAGTGGTTAACGTACTTAAAGCCGTTAAAAAAGCCTTTCCAGAATTGGATGTTGTCGTTGGTAATATTGCAACACCAGAAGCAGCTAAATATTTAGTTGAAGCGGGAGCTGATGCCGTAAAAGTGGGCATAGGACCAGGGTCTATTTGTACTACACGAGTTGTTGCAGGGGTAGGATTTCCACAGTTTTCTGCGGTATTAGAAGTTGCTGCTGCAATTAAGGGTTCAGGTGTTCCAGTAATTGCAGATGGAGGTATTCGCTATACAGGAGATATTCCAAAAGCCATTGCAGCAGGTGCCGATAGCGTGATGTTAGGATCTTTATTAGCAGGAACAAAAGAAAGTCCAGGAGAAACCATTATTTACGAAGGACGAAAGTTTAAGTCGTACCGAGGAATGGGATCAGTAGAAGCTATGAAACAAGGGTCTAAAGATCGTTATTTCCAAGATGTAGAAGACGATATAAAAAAGTTAGTTCCAGAAGGAATCGTAGGAAGAGTACCTTATAAAGGTGATTTATTTGAAAGTATTCATCAGTTTATTGGTGGACTTCGTGCCGGAATGGGGTATTGTGGGGCTAAGGATATTGAGACGCTTAAAAACACTGGTAAATTTGTTAAAATCACATCTTCCGGTATTAATGAAAGTCACCCACACGACGTAGCGATTACCAAAGAAGCTCCTAACTATAGCAGACGTTAATTATTGCGTATAGTAGTTATAATCTTTTAACACGGTTTCAATAAATTCCATAGGTTTTTTGTCTGTGCTAATATTCGTGATTTCTAAAATCTTTATGTGAAGTTTTAAAATGATGGCGTGATTTCCAGTTCGTTTTGCTTTTGTGTATACGTCTTTAATTTTATGAATATCAGCATCAGATAATAACGTAACCTGAGAATATGTAGGTGTATAGGCTTCTACCACTTCTTCGGCAAGAGTGTCTCGTAGGCTCACCCGCTTTTTTTCGCTAATTACTGTAGTACCTGCGGCAATATCTCCCAATCGTTGTCCTTTTCCATTCAATAAAATAGTGAGTAGTGCCACAGATCCACTCGCAAGATTAAAATCGATTAATCTTAGAAACCAACGGATTAGATAACTCCCAAATGTGGGCTTAGAACCATCTAAACGTACAACTCTAATTTTATTGAGATATTTCCCGGGTGTTTGTCCGTTAAATAAGACTTCAAAAGCAAGACTATAAAAAAAAGTAGGTAAGAAAATACATAGGGTTAATATCCAGTTTTGACCTTGGTCAAAACGAAAATTAGCCCAAGACATAATCAGAAACGCAATAATATAATACGCAACAATAATCAACAGATCTATTACATAAGAACCAATGCGAGTACTAATGTGAGCAACGTTTTGTTGTATGGTAATATTTTGTGCGGTTTCTATCTGGAATGTATCCATTTTTAGCGTTATTTTTTTTAAATTGGCTCTTTAAAGAATTGCTAATATAAAGCTATTTTGAAAAAAAAGTTTATGAGTATAAAACCATTTTTCAGAAGCTAGAATTGCTAATAACTTAATGAGAGAGGCAGCATTTATAAAACAAAATAAATCGAAATGGATTCTTTTTGAAGACGCTTTAGAAGGAAAACAATCGATGCAACCGAATGCCTTATCTGATCTATACATATCGATTACAGATGATTTAAGTTTTGCTAAAACCTATTATCCAAATAGTACTACCACAACCTATCTCAATAGTTTGTCTGCCAATGCACATCGGAAAATTTACAAGAGTAAAAAAGCGTCAAAAAATCGTTTGGTACATTTTTTTAAGAAAGAGTTTCCTTTAGAATTTTATCAATACCACAAACAACTCGCTATTGCATTTGCTGTTTTTTTGTTTTTTACATTAGTAGGCATGTATTCTGCTGCTAACGACATTAGTTTTGTTCGTTTGATTTTAGGCGATAATTATGTGAATATGACCCTCGAAAACATTGAAAAGGGAGATCCTATGGCAGTGTATAAAAAGGCAAATGAGATGGAGATGTTTGTAGGCATTACCATCAATAATATTCGAGTTGCAATGGTGGCTTTTACCTTAGGCCTACTTTTTTCTGTGGGTACGTTGTATATAATGATGACCAATGGCATTATGCTGGGGTCTTTTACCTACTTCTTTTATGATAAAGGGCTGTTGTGGGAATCTTCTCGCACCATTTGGATTCATGGAACTATCGAGATTTCC
>CBFHVY010000119.1:0-5220 GCA_965659555.1 Flavobacteriaceae bacterium | reverse complement strand
ACGATATTGTTTTACTAATATGTTAACTCATTACAGCAATTATGCTGGGTTTGTTAGACAACAAACTAAAAACTTAGGGTGGTTATAGCATTGGGGCTCACCTCTTCCCATCCCGAACAGAGAAGTTAAGCCCAATAGCGCCGATGGTACTGCATTTATGTGGGAGAGTAGGTCGCTGCCTTTCTTTTAAACCTCATTCTTAACTGAATGAGGTTTTTTTTATGCTTATCTTTAACCTATGAAGTACACGTTTGCTTATCGCTTAGAACTTCAATTCTTAGGATTTCGTTTTCATGGTTGGCAACAACAACCTAAGGTTAAAACCTTACATGAAGCTGTAGATAAAACTCTTCAATTTACCATAGCGCAACCTTTTAAAACTATTGGAATAGGAAGAACAGATGCAAAAGTGTCTGCTGCATCGTATTTTGTACAACTTTTTGTGAATGAGGCAATTGCAATCGGAGATTTTTGTACTCAATTTAACAGCAATGCTCCTGCCGATCTAAAGATTGTAGCTATGGCGTCTATCGATGCTACTACTTCAATACTCCATACTTCAAAAATAAAAACCTATCATTATTATTTTTGCTATGGACCTAAAATGCATCCTTTTGCCGCTCCTTTATTGGGGTATTTTGCTGCTGATTTAGATATTGACCTTATGAAAGAGGGGGCAACGTTATTTGAAGGCACCCATTATTTTAACAAATACTGTACACAACCCTCTGAGCATACTCAATTTGAAAGATCGATAGATTCGTGTGTTTTAGAGGAAAATACCATACTTACGGCTTCTTTTTTCCCAAAACACACCTATGTTTTAAAGGTGTCTTCACAAGGATTTTTACGGTATCAAATACGTTTAATGATGGGGGTTTTGGTTGCTTTAGGCAGTGGTAAAATAGACATGGCTTTTATTAAAAAGTCGCTGTTAAAAGATAATGATGGTTTACCGTTACCCAATATCGCATCTGGTTCTGGTTTGCAGTTGCATTCAGTCGATTTTGTATCATAAAAAAGCCCACCAATGGTGGGCTTTTCGTTATAGCTAAGCAATGCTTAGTCTTTAAGTAGGGTTCTTGAAATTACAATCTTTTGTATTTCCGAAGTTCCTTCATAAATCTGTGTGATTTTTGCGTCACGCATTAAGCGTTCTACATGGTACTCTTTTACGAATCCGTTACCTCCATGAATCTGAACTGCTTCTACTGTATGTTCCATAGCTACTTTAGAGGCATATAATTTTGCCATTGCGCTAGACATGTCGTAGTTGTTTCCTTGGTCTTTATCCCAAGCAGCTTGCATTACTAAGTGACGTGCTGCAGAAATTTCAGTATACATATCGGCTAGTTTGAAGGCAATCGCTTGATGATTGGCGATTTCTGTTCCGAAGGCTTTACGTTCTTTAGAATATTTGCGTGCCAATTCATAGGCTCCTGATGCAATCCCTAAAGCCTGTGCTGCAATTCCAATTCTACCCCCAGATAAGGTTTTCATTGCAAACTTAAAACCAAATCCATCTTCTCCAATTCTGTTTTCTTTTGGAACTTTTACATCGTTGAATTGTAGGGTATGGGTATCACTACCTCTAATTCCTAATTTGTTTTCTTTTGGACCGATATCAAAACCTTCCATTCCTTTTTCTACGATAAATGCATTGATTCCTCTATGTCCTTTTTCTCTGTCGGTTTGTGCGATAACAAGATAAACATCCGATCGTCCACCATTGGTAATCCAGTTTTTGGTACCGTTGAGTACATAGTGGTCGCCCATATCAATGGCTGTTGTTTTTTGAGATGTTGCATCACTCCCGGCTTCTGGCTCACTTAAACAAAAAGCTCCTACAAATTCTCCGGTTGCTAATTTGGTTAGATATTTTTGTTTTTGGGCTTCATTACCATAAGTTTCGATACCATAACATACCAAAGAATTGTTTACAGATACAATTACTGAAGCAGAAGCATCAACTTTTGAAAGCTCTTCCATGATTAAAACATAAGAAATAGCATCCATTCCGCTTCCTCCATATTGTGGATCTACCATGATTCCCATAAATCCTAAATCCCCCATTTTCTTAACAAGTTTATTTGGAAATACTTGATTTTCATCACGTTCAATCACTCCTGGCAATAGTTCTGTTTGTGCAAAATCACGAGCAGCATCACGAATCATGATATGCTCTTCTGTAAGATTAAAGTCCATTTTTTAATATTATTAAATTCGTAAAAAAAGTTATCAAAGATACTTCTTAATTAGCATATATTCAATAGACTTTTTATAATTTTACGGATATGAATGAGGATGTGTGTTACGCTATCGGTTTAATGTCTGGAACTTCTCTAGACGGGTTAGATATGGTCTATGTATCTTTCGATACTAAAGCGTACAATAACGTTACAATTTTAAGCGCAGAGACTGTTTCATATACTACTTCATGGGAGCACGCTCTTAAAAATGCAATTCACTTAAACTCCGAAGAATTAAAACAACTTTCTTTAGATTATGCACAACTCTTGTCTGAGGAAGTGCTTCAATTTATTGCTAAGTATAACATTTCTCATATCGATTTTATTGCCTCTCATGGGCATACTATTTTTCACAACCCCAAAGAAGGGTTCACACTTCAAATAGGAGATGGACAACGTTTAGCTTCTTTGTGTGGCTATACTGTAGTATGTGATTTTAGGACTCAAGATGTTGCTTTGGGTGGCCAAGGAGCGCCTTTAGTACCCATTGGAGATGCTATCTTGTTTTCAAAGTATGCAGCTTGTTTAAATTTAGGGGGTTTTGCAAATGTATCGTATACGCTCAATAATGAACGTATTGCCTTTGATATTTGTGCGGTGAATACGGTTATGAACCATTACGCGGCAAAGTTAGGACTGCCTTTTGATTCTGAAGGTGCATTAGCTAAATCGGGAACTATAGACTACGGCCTATTTCACGAACTGAATCAATTGGCCTACTATTCTAAAGAAGCTCCTAAATCTCTTGGAATTGAGTGGGTACATGCAACAGTGTTTCCTTTGCTGAACAAATACGAGCTTTCCATTCCAGATATCTTACACACCTATACAAGTCATATTGCACATCAAATTGCTACAGTACTAGAAAATTGTAGGGAAACTTTAGTTACTGGTGGGGGTGTATGTAATACATTTCTAATGGATTGTATTAGAGCGCACTGTAAAAGTGAAATTATAATTCCAGAAACAACGATTGTTCATTTTAAAGAAGCTCTCGTTTTTGCGTTTCTAGGATTGTTAAGATTGAAGGGAGAAGTCAATTGCTTACAAAGTGTGACTGGTGCTAAAAAAAATCATTCTTCAGGAGCGATATTTAACCCTGAAAACCTGTAAAATGAGGATTTATTTTTTTAATTTGGTGCTGTTTTTCAGTCCCACTAATTTAACTGACAAAACTTAGAAGAATTCATGAAAGATTTACTTAAAATTTACGAAAATAAACAGCCCGAAATTGTTTTTAATTGGAAAGATCCAGAGACAGAAGCTGAAGGTTGGACTGTAATTAATTCCTTACGTGGTGGAGCTGCTGGTGGTGGTACACGAATGCGAAAAGGATTAGATAAATACGAAGTAATGTCCTTAGCTAAAACCATGGAGGTGAAATTCACCGTATCAGGTCCGGCTATTGGAGGAGCAAAATCAGGCATCAACTTTGATCCAGACGATCCACGCAAACGCGGTGTTTTGGAGCGCTGGTATGCTGCGGTTGCTCCCTTGTTAAAAAACTACTATGGAACAGGTGGTGATTTAAACGTAGATGAAATTCATGAAGTAATTCCTATTACTGAAGAGAGTGGTGTTTGGCATCCTCAAGAAGGAGTCTTTAACGGTCATTTTAAGCCTTCTGAAGCAGACAAAATTAATAGAATCGGACAATTACGTCATGGGGTGATTAAGGTGATAGAAAGCGCTCAATACTCACCAGACGTAGCACGAAAATATACCATTGCCGACATGATTACTGGTTATGGTGTTGCAGAAGCTGTACGTCATTATTACGATATTTATGGAGGCAGTGTTGTTGGGAAACGCGCTGTGGTTCAAGGATTTGGTAACGTGGGTTCTGCAGCTGCATATTATTTAGCGCAAATGGGGGCCAAAGTAGTGGGTATTATAGACCGTGTGGGAGGATTGATTAATGAAGATGGTTTTTCTTTTGAAGAAATAAAAACGATGTTTTTAAACAAAAAAGGAAATACACTTGTCGCTGATCAATTGATTCCTTTTGAAGACATTAATGAACGTATTTGGAATCTTCAAACCGAAATCTTTGCTCCATGTGCAGCTTCAAGATTGATTACTCAAGAACAAATTAATACCATGATTGCCTCTGGATTAGAAGTAATTTCATCTGGGGCTAATGTGCCATTTGCAGATCAAGAAATTTTCTTTGGGCCCATTATGGAAGACACCGATAAAAAAGTGAGTGTGTTACCCGATTTTATTTCAAACTGTGGCATGGCACGTGTGTTTGCCTATTTTATGGAACGTAAAGTAGAAATGTCTGACGATGCAATTTTTGAAGACACCTCAAACACCATTAAAAAAGCGCTGCAAAAAACATTTTCTAAAAGTGCAGCCAAAACAAACATAAGCGAGACCGCATTTGAAATCGCTTTAAAACAATTAATTTAAAAGATACTTTATGGAATTAGCAATTATTATTGTCTTTATCGTAGGATATTTAGCCATTACATTAGAACATAATTTAAAATTAGACAAATTGATTCCAGCATTAGCCATGATGGCTATTTGTTGGGCTATTGTTGCCTTAGGTATCGATAACTTTACCACTTGGTTCGATTCAGCAAAACATGCGCTAGTAGATGGATTCTCCAGTCTATCACATGATGCCAAATTACATTTAGCCGAAGAAACCTTATTACATCATTTGGGTAAAACAGCCGAAATCTTAGTGTTCCTCTTAGGAGCAATGACTATTGTAGAAATCATTGATTATTTTGATGGGTTCTCCACGATTAAGAGTTACGTAACTACCAATAAGAAGAAAAGCATCCTGTGGATATTTTCCATCTTAGCGTTTGTCCTTTCTGCCATTATTGATAACCTTACAGCGACTATTGTATTGATCTCTATCTTACAGAAGATCGTTAAAAAGAGAGAAGATCGAATTTGGTTTGCAGGATTAATAATTATTGCTGCAAATGCTGGAGGAGCATGGTCTCCTATT
>CBFHVY010000118.1:0-5277 GCA_965659555.1 Flavobacteriaceae bacterium | reverse complement strand
CGCCAGTGCTCCGGCAACTACCCAATTGGCAGTTTCTCTTGCAGAACTTCTACCACCTCCTTTATAATCGCGAATACCAAACTTTTTGTCGTAGGTAAAATCGGCGTGCGAGGGTCTATATACATCGGTATTATGGTTGTAGTCTTTTGATTTTTGATTGGTATTCTGAATGATAAATCCAATGGAAGTTCCAGTAGTTTTTCCTTCAAATATTCCCGATAAAAATTGTACGGTATCGGGTTCTTTTCGTTGCGTAACAATTTTAGATTGCCCAGGTTTTCTTCTGTTTAGCTCTGCTTGAATGGCCTCGAAATCAAGTTGTAATCCAGCAGGAAATCCATCGATAATTCCACCAATTGCTTCGCCGTGAGATTCTCCAAACGTAGTGAGTTGTAAAAGGGTTCCAAAGGTGTTAAAAGACATGCTATATAATTTAAGAAAGGTAAAGATACTAAACTCTACGTTTAGAAAAACCATAGTTTAATAGCCATAATGCTAATAATGATAATTAAAGCGATTCTCACAAAACCATCACCTTTTTGTACGCTATATCGACTCATGGTCCACCCTCCTAAGGCATTTCCTAAGGAAAGTACTAGGCCATATTTCCAAGATATCAAATCGTTATAAAGAAATACAGCTACAGCAGCCAACGAGTAGATCAAAGCTACAAATACCTTAACAGCGTTACTTTTTACCAATGAGAGTCCGTTAATACTAGACAATACGATTAACATGATAAAACCTACCCCTGCTTGAATATAGCCTCCATAGACTCCCACAAAGAAGAAGACGAGTACACTCCACCACAAGTGTTTTCCGTTCAGTTTTTCAATAATAGCAGTTTCCTTTTTTTTCGATTGTAAAATCATATAGATCACAATCAACAGCATAATTAGGGCTAGTATTTTATTAAAGAGTGCTCCTTTAATGTCTACAGCAATAGCGGCACCTACTAGAGCGCCAAGAAAAGCAGAAAGAGCAACATAAATGCTAAACGGAAAAGTAGCGACTCCTTTAGATTGAAATCCTTTAACGGCAAAAATATTTTGAATGATAATGGCAATTCTATTGGTAGCATTAGCGACATTAGAAGGCAAGCCTAAAAAAATTAAAACAGGTAAGGTGAGGAGCGACCCTCCACCAGCAATAATGTTAATACATCCTGCGATAAAACCAATAATAACAAGGAGGATAAGGTCGGTCATTGGGGCTACTTGAATGACAAAAATAGTATTTTAAAACATAGAAATGATGCCAAACTTTTTTAGACAAAAAAAATAAAAATACTCTTCGAACTCTAAAAAAGGTTTTCTATATTAGCATCCGCTAAAGGATTAGCACACTCAGGAGAAATGGCAGAGTGGTCGAATGCGGCAGTCTTGAAAACTGTTGACTGTAACAGGTCCGGGGGTTCGAATCCCTCTTTCTCCGCAAAACCCGAAACATTTGTTTCGGGTTTTTTGTTTCTAGAAGTTTAAAAAGTTTACTTTCAAAAAAAAATGGAAATGAAAAACACCAAGTCAACTTGGTGTTTTTTTTTGTTTTAAACCCTTCCATCTTAAACTCAACAAACATTTTTTAAAAAAAAAATTAACATATATAAAGAGATTATTACTACATTTGGAATTATAGATTCCCCCATCAAGTTGTAGTAGTAATCAATTACCTTTTTTAAATTTTAATGAACATCCGTATTAGACAAATCCTTCTTAAAGGGATTTTTATAGTATATAGCCCTTTCTTATTTTCACAAACAGCTGGTTTTATTTTTGAAGGTCCTACTTTTTTATTGTCTCAGGATTACAGAACGATTAAACTTTTAGGTCTCTAGAAATCCATGTATCTTTACCTATGGATTTATTTAACCCTTCGCCAATAGAGCAACTCCTTCCTTTCGATGGAGAAGCTTACTATCATGGTAAAGTGTTGAATACAGCAGAAAGTCAATACTATTACCAGCGATTATTAGAAGATATCCCTTGGAAAAATGACGAAGCGATTGTTTTTGGTAAGCACTATATTACCAAAAGAAAAGTGGCCTGGTTTGGTGATACTAATTTTAAGTATACCTATTCTGGGGTGACCAAGCAAGCACATCTTTGGACGCCCGATTTAGTAGCCTTAAAGGAATTGGTGACTCAACTGTCTGGGCAGACCTATAATTCGTGTTTACTCAATTTATATCATTCCGGTGAGGAAGGGATGGCCTGGCATAGTGATGGAGAAAAGACCTTATTAGACAATGGTGCCATTGCCTCCATGACTTTGGGCGCTGAACGTAAATTCTCATTTAAACACAAAAATACCCAGCAACGTATTGATATTCTCTTGGAGCATGGAAGTCTGTTAGTGATGCAGGGCGAAATTCAAAAACATTGGTTGCACCGTTTGCCCCCCACCAAAAAAGTACAATCCCCAAGAATTAACTTAACGTTTAGAACGATAGTTTTATAAAGAAATCGTTACTTTGCCTACAACTATTACGAGTACTATTCGCATGTCGCAAGATTCTATCAACCTCAATAAATACATTAGTTCTACAGGGATTTGTTCTCGTAGAGATGCCGAAAAATTGATTGTTGCTGGTAGGGTAACTCTTAATGGAAAACCCACACAATTAGGAAACCGAGTAAGAGTAGGCGATGTGGTTAAAATTGATGGTAAAGCGTTGCAATCAAAACCCAAAACCATCTATATTGCTCTAAACAAACCTGTAGGAATTGTGAGTACTACAGATTCTAAAGAACGCAAAAACATAGTAAGATGGGTCAACTATCCAGAGCGATTATTTCCCATAGGTCGATTGGATAAACCTTCAGAAGGCTTGATTTTTCTAACCAATGATGGTGATATTGTAAACAAAATACTACGTGCTGGTAATCAACATGAAAAAGAATATGTGGTAACGGTAAACAAAACCATTACCCCCGAGTTTATTCAAAGAATGCGTAATGGTATTCCGATTTTAGGAACGGTTACCCAAAAATGTAAAGTGACTCAAATGAACGAGAATACCTTTACCATTATACTTACCCAAGGCTTAAATCGTCAGATTCGACGTATGTGTGAGTATCTCGATTATGAGGTGACAAAACTCAAGCGTACTCGAATTATGAATGTACGGTTAGGGAATCTTCAAACAGGAGACTGGCGTGAGTTGAGCGCTTCAGAAATTGAGCAGATCAATAGCATGATTGCTCAATCTTCGAAAACAGAAGAAGCTTCGCGTATTTCAGCCAAAAAGCCACAACGTCCAAAGCCATCTTTTGGAAGAAGACAAAGCGGAAAGCGACGTAAATCTTAAGTATCTTTTAGTATCTCCCAAGGGTCGATTTATGTATCTTTGCCAACAATGAAATTTGAACTTACATCTAAAGATCCGGGCTCAAAGGCAAGAGCAGGAAACATTACCACAGATCATGGTGTTATAGAAACACCTATTTTTATGCCCGTAGGAACAGTGGGTACGGTAAAAGGAGTCCATCAATCTGAACTCAAAGAGCAGGTAAATCCAGATATTATTTTAGGCAATACCTATCACTTGTATTTGCGTCCTCAAACCGAAATTTTAAAACAGGCAGGAGGCTTGCATAAGTTTATGAATTGGGATCGTAATATCCTCACCGATTCGGGCGGATATCAAGTCTATTCATTATCGGGAAGACGAAAAATTAATGAAGAAGGGGTAAAGTTTAAAAGTCATATTGACGGGTCCACTCATTTTTTCACTCCTGAAAATGTGATGGAGATTCAACGGACAATTGGTGCTGATATCATTATGGCTTTTGATGAATGTACACCTTATCCCTGCGATTATGGTTATGCTAAGAATTCTATGCACATGACCCACCGATGGTTGGAGCGTTGTATTAAGCACCTTGAAAAAACACCATTAGCATACGATTACCATCAAACATTCTTTCCTATTGTTCAAGGGAGTACCTATAAAGACTTAAGAAAACAGTCTGCAGAATATATTGCTTCTGTGGGTGCTGAAGGAAATGCCATTGGAGGACTGTCTGTAGGGGAGCCTGCAGAAGAAATGTACGAAATGACCGATGTGGTATGTAGTATTTTACCCGAAGATAAACCTCGATATTTAATGGGTGTAGGAACACCGATCAATATTTTAGAAAACATCGCCTTAGGCGTTGATATGTTCGATTGTGTAATGCCAACACGTAATGCACGAAACGGAATGTTGTTTACGGCACACGGTACCATTAACATTAAAAACAAGAAATGGGAAAATGATTTCTCTCCTATTGATGAAATGGGGATTACTGCGGTAGATACCCAGTATTCTAAAGCGTACTTACGTCACCTATTTGCCTCAAAAGAAATGTTAGGAAAGCAAATTGCGTCTATACATAACTTAGGGTTTTATTTATGGTTGACTCGAACGGCAAGAGAGCATATCTTAGCAGGCGATTTTACCGCATGGAAAAATAAGATGGTTCACCAAATGAATAAACGTTTGTAGTCTTGAAAATTTTAGATTGGTACATATTAAAAAGATATCTCGTAACGTTTTTATTTACGTTGCTAATTCTTATTCCTATTGCCATTGCCATTGATATTGCTGAAAAAATTGATAAGTTTCTACAACACGATACTCTTGGTTTTTTTGAAATCGTAAACGATTATTATACGCATTTTATCATTTATTACGCCAATACATTTATGCCGTTGGCATTATTTATTGCGGTGATTTTATTTACATCGAAACTTTCTGGCAACACAGAAATTGTAGCGATGACCAATGCTAGAATCTCTTTTAGACGCTTTTTATATCCTTACTTTATTGGCGCAACCTTAGTTACCGGTTTTGCATTGGCAATGAATCATTATGTAGTGCCCCAGAGTAATAAGATTAGAGCGCAGTTTGAAAAGACCTATATCAAAAAAGAAAAGTTTACCGATACTTCAGTGTTCGACTTTGGACTTCAGCTTTCTGATAGTACCTATATTTTTGTAAAAAACTACAACTTTCAATTTTCTTCGGGAAGCTTTTTTGCGATTGAAAATTACAACGGTACGAAGCTAACCTCTAAACTTACCGCCGACAATTTTGTTTGGAATGAAAAGGATAGTACGTTTAAACTTAACAATTATAAACTCCGAAAAATATATTCCGATAGAGATGATATTGATTTTGGGATTCAAATGGATACGGTTTTTCCATTTACCCCTAGAGACCTCATGTACAAATCAACGCTATCGCAAGAAATGCCTACAAATGAACTGTTGGCCTTTATCAACCTCTCCGAAAAG
>CBFHVY010000117.1:0-5282 GCA_965659555.1 Flavobacteriaceae bacterium | reverse complement strand
ATATATAAAGGCTATGACCACTAATGTTTTACCAATCAACCTAGCTTCGATTTCACATCTTTAAATATTCCAAAAGAAGCTATTGTAGTGTGTTTTGTAGGGAATCACAGAAAAGTAAAAGGTACTCGCTATTTTCTGGAATCTTCGTATTATTTAAATTCTTCAAAAGACATTCATTACGTATTAATTGGCGACCAAACAGATGCTCCATTCTTAGCTTCCATTGCAGAAAAAAGTCCCATGGCTGCAAAAATTCATACCCTTGGAAAACGAAGTGATGTAGTTTCTTTACTCAAAGGATGTGATCTATTTGCACAAACGTCTTTAAGTGAAGGATTTGGAAGGGCTATAAGTGAAGCCATGTGTGTAGGCAAGCCAATTGTTATGACAGATGCCGGTGGATGTACTGAACTTATTGATGCACAGAGCGGAATCATCACTCCATTAAAAGACCCGAAAGCAATAGCAAAAGCTATTCTAAAACTCGCTGAAGACGATGCTTTACGACTAAAGATGGGGAGTCATGCGAAACAACGCATTGGCAGTGTATACCATATTAACGATACCATTAAAAATACGTTAGCACTCTACTATGATGTAATGGGTGCATAAAGCTAATTTGACTTTTATGTTTATCTTTATGAAAATCATAAAAATTTAACTGATGAAAAACTCTATTATATTCCTTGTCATGCTTATCCTAGTAAGCATTGGAGCATGTACTTCGAAGGTAGAAACTAGTGTTTCTGTAGAAACAACCGATCAAAAAGCTGTTAAGGCAGCTATTTTAGATTATGTTGAAGGACTTTATCTTGTGGATTCTACAAGAATCGAACGCAGCGTAGACACCACCTTAAGAAAAATTGGATACTGGTATAATCCAGAAACAAAAGTATTTGTAGATAACCTGAGTATGAGTTATACGCAATTGGTAAATCTAGCTGCACGTTGGAATGTACAAGGAAATCAAGTTGATGAAAACACTCCAAAAGTCATTGAAATCTATGATGTAAATAGTAAATCGGCCTCTGCTAAACTGACTGCAGCTTGGGGGATTGATTATTTTCATCTCGCAAAAGTTAATGACCAATGGAAAATTATAAATGTATTATGGCAAAGTATGCCCGCTAATGAATAACCCTCATACAATATGAATATAAACAGTGAACAAGTACTTGCATTAATTAAAACCATCAGTTTAGAATATGGCCCTAGAATTATAGGTGCTGTAGTAGTGTGGATTATTGGTGCTTGGTTAATTAAAATTATTACTAAAAGCGTGACTAACGTCATGCACAAACAACAGGTAGACGCTTCTTTACGTCCTTTTTTAAGAACCCTAATCAATGTGCTATTAAAAGCCATGTTGGTGATTAGTGTTTTGAGCATGTTGGGCATTCAAATGACTTCATTTATTGCTATTCTAGGAGCCGCTGGTTTAGCAGTGGGATTAGCACTTTCGGGAACACTACAGAATTTTGCTGGTGGTGTAATGATTCTCATTTTTAAACCCTTTAAAGTTGGTGATTTTATCACTGCACAAGGTCATTCTGGAACGGTAAAAGAAATTCAGATTTTTAATACCATCATGAAAACAGGGGATAATAAGACTATTATTATTCCTAATGGTGGATTGTCTAATGCTTCTATGATCAACTTCTCTACCGAAGAAAAACGAAGAGTAGACTGGACGATAGGTGTAGGTTATGGTGATGATCTAGACAAAGCTAGAGCGGTAATACAACAACTATGTGATGCTGATGCACGTATCTTAAAAGATCCCGCTGTATTTATAGCCGTAGCAGAACTTGCCGATAGTTCGGTAAACTTTACTGTTAGAGCTTGGGTGAATTCTGGAGACTATTGGCCTGTCTTTTTTGCAATGAATGAACAGGTTTATAACACCTTTGCTAAAGAAGGACTCAATATTCCTTTTCCACAGATGGATGTTCATGTCCACAAATCATAAATCAAAAAAGGCTCGCGATGCGAGCCTTTTTTGTTTACACTAATTTCTTAGCATTTTTAACTTTCTGTGGCAGTACCGCAATATCAATAACCTCATGCATATCACTTACATAGTGAAATGTTAAGCCTTTGAGGTAGCTTTCTTTAATTTCAAGAACATCCTTTTTGTTTTCTTGACACAAGATGATCTCTTTTATATTGGCTCTTTTAGCGGCTAGTATCTTTTCTTTAATTCCACCAACAGGTAATACTTTTCCTCGAAGAGTAATCTCCCCTGTCATGGCTAGCTTACTTTTTACTTTTCGTTGGGTAAATAACGAAACTAACGATGTTAGCATGGTAACTCCTGCACTAGGACCATCTTTTGGAGTTGCTCCTTCGGGTACATGAATGTGAACATTATGCGAATTAATCACTTCGGGTGCAATACCAAAATCCTCTGCATTTGCTTTGATATATTCCATAGCTATAGTTGCAGATTCTTTCATGACTTTACCGAGGTTTCCGGTGATATTGAGTCCGCCTTTTCCTTTGGAAAGGATAGATTCTATAAACAAGATATCTCCTCCAACGCTAGTCCAAGCCAATCCGGTAACCACACCCGCAACTCCATTACTTTCGTATTTATCTCGTTCTAAACGTGGAGCTCCTAATATGGTTTCTAGTTGTTCATTTGAAATTGCAATGTCGTAAGCTTCTTCTAAAGCAATTGATTTTGCAGCAAAACGAACCACTTTGGCTATTTGTTTTTCTAAACCACGCACTCCAGATTCTCGTGTATAGCCTTCCACAATTTTTTCAATTTGAGCTTTTCCAAGCTTAAGGTGTTCTTTGGTTAAGCCGTGTTCTTTCAATTGTTTAGGTAACAAATGTCTTTTTGCAATTTCTATCTTTTCTTCTATGGTATATCCCGTTACATTAATGATTTCCATTCGATCTCTTAATGCCCAAGGAATCTCTCCAAGGTTGTTTGCTGTCGCAATAAATAAGACCTTAGATAAATCGTAGCCTACCTCTAAATAATTATCGTAAAAGGCTGTATTCTGTTCTGGATCTAATACTTCTAACATCGCCGAAGAAGGGTCTCCTTGATGACTTTGTGCCAGTTTATCAATTTCATCTAATACAAAAACAGGATTCGATGAACCTGCCTTTTTAAGGTTCTGAATGAGACGACCTGGCATGGCCCCAATATAGGTTTTTCGATGTCCTCGAATTTCAGCTTCATCTCGTAAACCACCTAAAGACATACGAACATATTTTCTGCCTAAAGACTCTGCAACGGACTTTCCTAATGAGGTTTTACCTACCCCCGGAGGACCGTATAAACAGATGATTGGAGATTTCATATCGCCTTTTAATTTAAGAACGGCTAGGTATTCTATAATACGTTCTTTAACCTTTTCTAAACCAAAATGATCTCGATCTAAGATTTTAACCGCTCGCTTTAAATCGAACTTGTCTTCGGTATATTCTCCCCAAGGCAATTCTAACAACAGTTCCAAATAACTCCGTTGAACACCAAACTCAGCCATCTGAGGATTCATTCTGCGCAATCTATCCAGTTCTTTTATAAACGTATCTGCAACTTCTTTAGACCATTTTTTTTGGCTTCCTTGCTTACGCATTTCCTCTAATTCCTGGTCGTTAGAAACACCACCCAACTCTTCTTGAATGGTTTTTAATTGCTGATGCAAATAATATTCTCGCTGTTGCTGATCTAAATCAGATCGTGTTTTTGATTGGATGTCGTTTTTTAACTTAAGCTTCTGGAGTTCTTTATTAAGATTTTTCAAGGTTAATAAAGCCCGTTCTTTAAGGTTGTCTTTTTCTAAGAGGACTTGTTTATGCAACACACTCAAGTCCATATTAGATGAAATAAAATTCACTAAAAAAGAATTACTCTGAATATTTTTAATGGCAAAAGACGCTTCAGAAGGCAACATTGGATTTTCTTTAATCACTTCAAGAGCAATCTCTTTAATCGAATCAATGATAGCGTCAAACTCTTTTGGATCGCCAATTTCTGTATCTTCTATGGCTTCCTTAACCCTAGCTTTTAAATACGGTGAGTCTTGAATAATCTCCCCTACCTCAAATCGCTTCTTCCCTTGAATGATTACAGTGGTATTTCCATCAGGCATTTTTAACACGCGAAGAATCTGAGCTACCACACCCGTTTGATGAAGGTCATCTGAGGTTGGCTCTTCTACATCTTCATTTCGTTGGGCAACCACACCAATAACTTTATCACCATTATTAGCATCGTTAATCAGTTGAATTGATTTATCTCTACCTGCTGTAATTGGAATCACTACACCTGGAAATAATACGGTATTTCTTAAGGGTAATATAGGGAGGATTTCAGGAACACTTTCTCTATTAATTATTTCTTCGTCCTCTGGAGTCATTAAAGGAATTAATTCCGAATCTTCATGAATCATATCGTGAAGCGACATACTGTCTAATGTAATAAACTTAGAGCTACTCATAGGTTTTATATCTGTCATTCTGACACAACCAAGCATTGCTTGGTTAGTTCAATTAGTATATTGTAAATTATAGATGCTTGTTTTTCAATGCATTAGCGCCGTAAAACAAAAGCATATCACTACTAAAAGTCAATTCTTATGCCAATTCAATTGTACTGTTCAAATTAAAACGAAATAGTACTGATAAAAAAAGAAGTAATTTTAGTTACAAAACTGTAACAATTTTAATTGGCCGTGGTCTATAGTATGAATTTATCTGTGAAAGCCAACAACACAAATACCAACCAACTGTTAGAGCGCTGTAAACAACAAGATCATCAAGCGCAGATGGAACTTTATAAGCAATATTATAAAGCGATGTATACTAGCGCGTATAGAATTTTAGGAGATGCCTATGAAGCTGAAGATGTAATGCAAGAGGCTTTTTTAACCGCATTCAAAAAGATAAATAGTTACCGTGGTGAAGTTGCTTTTGGTGCATGGTTAAAGAAAATAGTAATCAATAAAAGTTTAACTCAATTAAAAAGAAACAAACGTTATCAGGAAGTAAAGTTGGAGGTAGTTCCTACGATGGAAGAAGAAGATGAGGCTATTGATTTTTCTCAAATTAAAGCATCAGAAGCTTTAGAGGCTTTACAAGGATTAAAAGAGAACTACAAAACCATACTTACCCTGTATTTAATTGAAGGTTATGATTATGAAGAAATTGGTGAAATTTTAAATTATAGTCAAGAGAATGTAAGAACTACAATCTCTAGAGCAAAACAAAAATTAAAAACGGTATTACTCTCACATACCTATTAATACAAAACATTATGAAGG
>CBFHVY010000116.1:3497-5338 GCA_965659555.1 Flavobacteriaceae bacterium | reverse complement strand
AGTTATTTAAACTCTTTGAAAAGCGAAGTTTATTTGAGGCAGCAGCGCATCTATCTTCTAGGATACTTAATCTTAAGGATTGTTCGTGTGAGATCGACCAAGACTTACAAAAGAAAATGGAAAAGTATGGCGCACTTAAAATAGGGAACACGGCTCCCGATATTCAGTTAGACGCTTCTTTAAAATTAAGCGATACTAAAAAGACTGTCCTTTTAGTCTTTGGTTCTAGTCAATGTACACATTGTGTAGATGAATTACCCAAATTAAAAGAAGCCTCCCTAAAGTAGAAAACTAAAGGGGTTTTGGAGGTTGTTTATATCAGTTTAGATACTGAAAAAAGTCAGTTTGAAAATACCTTTAAGAACACTCCATGGATTGCCTATTGCGATTTTAAAGGGTGGCAAACTAAGGCAGCCGTTGATTATTATGTAAATGCAACACCTACCTATATCTTAATCGACAGAGAACGGAAGATTTTACTGCATCCAAAATCTGTTGCACATGTGGAGGCTTGGATGACAAACCGTTTTTAAGCACGGTTTTTTTGTAGATTCTTTTTGCTATTTTTATACATCTAACCCACATCCAAATCGCATGAATGCTATTCGATATTTTCTTGTTGTAAGTTTATTGTTCTTATGGAGCTGTCAAACCTCAACACCCTCAAAATCTACAACGAAAACTACAACGACAACTACTCTTTCAGTACCCGAACTTACGTTGGAACAAGCCGAACGTTTAGCACAATTACCCATGCATTGCATTACAACAGAATATCCCAATAAACTAAATCAAACTATTGGAGGGGGTGAAGATCTTAAAAGTCCAAAAGAATTACATCCAGCTTTTTATGGATGTTTCGACTGGCATTCTGCTGTTCACGGTCATTGGAGCTTGGTGAGTTTACTCAAAAAATATCCTAACCTTGCAGCCGCCGCAACTTATAGAGCACAGCTCCTAGCCACAATTTCCAAAGAAAACATCCTCGCAGAAGTAGCCTATTTTGACGGGAAACACAATGCAAATTACGAGCGCACTTATGGATGGGCATGGGTTTTAAAATTAGCTGAAGAACTCCATACTTGGGATGATGATTTGGGGAGAACCCTGAGTCAGAACCTACAGCCTTTAACCGATCTTATGGTACAAAAATACATGAACTTTTTACCTAAACTCTACTATCCGATTCGTGTAGGGGAGCACCCAAATACCGCTTTCGGATTAAATTTTGCGTGGGACTATGCAAAAACCGTAGGCCATAAACCACTTCAAGAGCTCATTGCCAAGCGTGCTAAAGAATTTTACAGCAAGGATACCGATTGCCCAATTGACTGGGAACCCAGTGGGTCTGATTTTCTATCTCCCTGTTTGGAAGAAGCAGCGTTAATGAAACGAGTATTGTCTAAAGAAGCATTTACCACTTGGTTTGAGGCTTTTCTTCCACAAGCTAAACAACCAGAATATAGCTTAGCAGTAGGAGAGGTGTCTGACAGAACCGATGGGAAACTCGTGCATTTAGACGGATTGAATTTTTCTAGAGCCTGGTCTTTGCTTGTTATTTTAAACGATATGGAAGGCTACGAACACCTTAAAACGATTGCCATTGAACATATCAACTATTCGTTACCCAATGTTGTTGGCGATAGTTATGAAGGAGGTCATTGGCTCGGTAGTTTTGCTATTTATGCATTAAACTCTTTACCGAATGCTTAAAGGATGGTTTAAAAATATAGGTCCAGGAACCTTAGTTGCCGCCGCTTTTATAGGTCCAGGAACGGTTACCTTATGCACCCTTGCCGGAGTACAATTTGGGTTTCAGTTATTATGGGCAATGGTACTGT
>CBFHVY010000116.1:0-3487 GCA_965659555.1 Flavobacteriaceae bacterium | reverse complement strand
TGCTTGCAAGAGATGGCCGCCCGATTGGGAATTATCTCTCAAAAAGGCTTGTCTGAAGTGATTAAAGCTGAACTCAAAAATCCGATAGTGAATCGCGTAATGATGGTGCTCATTTTGGCAGCCATAGTTGTAGGAAATGCATCGTATGAGGCAGGGAATATTAGCGGAGGAATGCTGGGTTTAGCAACCCTAGTAGGGCCACTTCAGTTTTCAATGCTTGGGTACGATTTTAACGGATTAAGTCTTGTTATTGGCATACTTGCCTTTGGCTTGCTATATGTTGGGAATTATAAGTTTTTGGAAAAAGCCTTAATCTCTTTGGTAGTTGTCATGAGTGTGTCTTTTGTGTGTACTGCAATAGTCACCCAACCAAACCTTATTGCCATTTTTAAAGGAGTGTTGGTGCCATCGGCGCCAAAAGATAGTTTGCTTACCATTATAGGACTCATTGGTACCACGGTAGTGCCGTATAATTTGTTTCTACATGCATCTTTAGTAAAAGAAAAATGGAAGACTACAGACGGTCTACAGTCGGCTAGAAGAGATACCGTGGTTTCTATTATTTTAGGAGGATTGGTTTCTATGGCCATCATCATTTCCGCAGCGGCACTTCCTACAGCACAAGTATCCAATGCACAAGACTTAGCGCAAAGTCTTACACCTTTGTATGGCGATTTTGCTAAGTATTTTCTTGGCTTAGGTTTATTTGCTGCAGGAATTACTTCTGCAATAACAGCTCCTCTAGCAGCCGCCTATGTGGTTCGAGGATGCTTTGGTTGGAATGCTACATTAACGTCTAAAAAGTTTCGGGCAGTTTGGATTTTTATCCTAGCCTTAGGGGTGTTTTTTTCTTCCTTGGGGATAAAACCTATAGAAATCATCAAATTTGCACAAGTAGCCAATGGGGTTTTATTACCCATTATTGCAGGGGTATTATTATGGGTGGTTAACAGAAAGACCGTTTTAGGCAAGTATACCAACACAAGACTTCAAAATAGTATAGGAATACTTATCGTACTTATTACACTCTTTTTGGGAGCTAAAGGAATTTTATCTGTTTTTAATATGCTATGACACCACCAGCAACCCCTTTTGATTTGAATTGCGATATGGGAGAAGGTTTAGGAAATGAAGCCTCGATAATGCCCTATATTACCTCGTGTTCTATAGCCTGTGGAGCGCATGCGGGCGATGTTGCTACCATAGATACCGTTATTCGTTTGGCGAAGGCTCATAAGGTGCATATTGGAGCACACCCTTCGTATCCAGATCGAGCTAATTTTGGTCGTGTATCTATGGCAATCTCACTAGCGTCTTTGGCAGAAAGCTTGAGCAGTCAGTTGCAGTTGTTTTTAGAACGTCTCTCTTTGGCTAATGCAGCATTACATCATATAAAACCTCACGGTGCTTTGTATAACGATGCTGTTACTTCTGTTGCTATTGCCGAGGTATTCGTGGAGGTGATGTTAGCTCATGCTCCCAATACAACACTTTATGCACCGTATCATTCTGAAGTAGCACGAAGGGCCAAAAAAGCCGGAATTCCGTTGTGTTATGAGGTGTTTGCCGACCGAAAGTATCATAAAGATTTGCAGTTGGTTTCGCGTACAGCTCCCGATGCATTGCTTACCCATCCCGATGCCATTGTTCGACAAATACAAGAGATCTTATTGGGAACCGTTCGCGTTAAAGAAGGAGGAAGCGTTCCTATTGTGGGAACTACATTTTGTGTTCATAGCGATACTCCTAATGCTGAAAATAGTATCCGATATATTTATGATACCTTTTTGAACTCATGAAGTATCCGATACACATTTCACCCTACGGAACACAAGCAGTTCTAATATCTTGGCCAGTCAAAATAGATCGAAAGATAAGTGATGATATCCATGCTTTTGCAGCACAACTTAAAGGTATTCAAACGATCCAAGACACGATTATTGCCTATCATACATTAACCATTACCTATAAACACCCTATTAAAAAGTTTAGTACTCTGCAAAAGGAGTTAATAGACTTGTATGAACAGCCCTCAGCCGAAGTAAATACTTCAAAAAGGTGTTGGTATATTCCGGTATGTTATGCACCTAGTTTTGGAATAGACTTAGCAGCCTTAGCCCAAGCTAAAAACCTAAGTGTTGATGAGGTGATTGCCTTGCATACGACTCCACGATACACCTTGCATTTTATTGGGTTTATTCCAGGGTTTTTGTATTTGGGTGGACTTAATACCCAATTACATACGCCAAGAAGAGCTGTACCTCGACTAGAAGTACAACGAGGAGCTGTAGCTATTGGTGGTGAGCAGACAGGGATTTACCCTAGTGAAAGTGCAGGAGGTTGGCATATAATTGGGCAGACTCCTATTTCGTTTTTCAATCGACATCAAAAAAAGCCCTGTTTTGCGAGTCCAGGAGATGAAATTCAATTTGTGCCTATTTCTAAGGAACAGTACACCAAGATTACTGCAGATGAACTTCCTAAATTCGAATGGCTATGATAGAGGTTTTACGCTCAGGTATACATGCCACTATTCAAGACAAAGGACGTTTTGGGTATGCTAAATATGGCGTTCCATGTAGTGGCGCTATGGATAGCTATTCGGCTGATTTAGCAAACCTATTACTTCAGAATTCAAAGCACGCAGTACTCATTGAAAACACGTTTGGAGGTTTACAATTGATGTTTCATACACCCACTTATATCTGTATTACTGGAGGGCATTTTTCTCCAAAACTCAATACGTTTCCTTTGGAGATGAATCATGTGTATGAGGTAAACGCTGGCGATGTTCTTTCGTTTGGTAAACGCTTGTATGGTACTCGAAGCTATATTGGTGTCCAAGGGGGGATTCAGTCTGAAAAGGTATTGGGGAGCTGTAGCTTTTTTAATGGGATTACTTCGCATTCAACCTTACATAAAGGCATGGTATTGCCTATAGCTCCTGTTCAAGCAAGAGCAAGTAATGCCTTGTCTAAAATAAAAGTTTTAGAATATCATTATGAAACTTCAGACTTACCATGTACTCCAGGGCCAGAATATAGCCTTTTAAATGCTACTCAAAAGCAGCAACTTCAAGAGTCGTTTACCCTTTCTGATGCATATAATAGGGTAGGAATACGCTTACATGAAACAGTACCCAATCAGTTAGCCGAAATGCTCACCTCTGGGGTGTTGCCGGGGACTGTTCAGTTGACTCCGTCTGGAAAATTAATTGTACTTATGCGAGATGCGCAAGTTACTGGAGGCTATCCGAGAGTGCTTCAGTTATCGGAACACGCAATTGCGATGTTGAGTCAAAAAGTTTCGGGACAATCTATACGATTTGTGGGATACTAAAAAAGCACCTCAAAGAGGTGCTTTTTTTATGTGATCATCTCAAGAAGATTATTCTTCTTTTTTGATTACTTTTTTCATTTTTACTTTAACAGAGTTGTTTTCGTAAGCTTCCACTTGCTTTTTAACTTCTTCAATTGTTCCTTCAAAA
>CBFHVY010000115.1:0-5434 GCA_965659555.1 Flavobacteriaceae bacterium | reverse complement strand
CAAGACATCGTAAAATGGACCACGAGTACTAGTGTAAAAACAGGTAATGGCACCTTTAACATCCTAAAATTAAAGAAAGAAGGGAATAACTATAAATTTTACATTAACGGAAACTATATAACTCAAATAGATTATGAAGCTTTTTATGGTAACAAATTAGGGTTTATAGTATTTAACAAACAACAAGTAGCAGTAGACTACCTGAGGGTAAAATACTTAACTCAAAACACTTATGTGACAAAAAAGACCTTAAAAGCACCTTTATACGATAATTTCTCATCGAACACCAGTGGATGGGACATTGAGGATAATGAAAATTACAGCGTTGCATTAACAGGAGGTAAACTTCTTATTGAACGCAAAAAGAAAGGTGGTATTTTTATTAGTTCTACTGTAGATATAGATACCAGTAAAGATTTTATCATAGAAAGCACCTTAAAACGAGAAAAAACTGGAGCAACGGGATTGTATGGAGTCACTTTTGGAAGAAAAAATTCAAGTAATGAGTTTTCATTCTTATTAAATACTTCAGGAAATTACCTCTTAAGAAAGTTTGAGAACGATAAATACACCGGAATTATTCCTTCTACATTTAATGCTGCTATTAAAACTGGTGTTGGAGAAGAAAACAAAGTTAAGATTGTAAAATCAGGTAGTTTATTGCGTTTTTACATTAATGACACCTATGTCAACGAAACCGCGTTTCAACCCTTCTATGGGAATAAGTTTGGATATACGGCGTATTTTGAACAAAAATTCTCTGTAGACAACTTAGATATAAAATACCAAACCAACACGTATAACGACCCACCAATTGTTGTCATTACAGAACCTACCGTAGAACGTGGTTTTAATATTGTGAAAACAAAGAGAATTACGGTAAAAGGAAAGGCAACAGATAAAGATGGTATTTATGAAGTATTTGTAAATAATGTGGAAGCCACACTTTATGAAGACGGAAGCTTTACAGCCAACGTACCATTAAAAATTGGTTCTAATGAACTCGTGGTAAAAGCTACAGATATTAAACAAGCAACGTCTAATAAAACCTTTACTATTAAACGTAAATCACCAGACGTAATAGATAACGATAAGCCGATAGTCGTTGTTAAAAAAGACGAGGTTAAATTAGACACAGGCTTTGGTAAGTACTATGCTTTATTAATTGGGGTAAGTGATTATAACGAAGCAAGTGACATCTCAGATTTAGAAGGGCTACCTACAAGAGATGCAGAAAACTTACGCGATGTATTGGTTAATAAATACAGTTTTGATAAAGAAAATGTAGTACTCCTTAACAATAGTCCTACAGAAAATCAAATTTTAAGAGAGTTTGTAAAACTTCGTCAAAAAGTAACCGAAAAAGATAATGTACTTATCTTCTACGCAGGACACGGAATTTATGATGAAGAAACACAGTTAGGAAGCTGGTTACCCTCGGATGCAGATCCGCAATTTGATTTAAACATTATTAGCAACTCAACAGTAAAAGACTATATAAAATCGATTAAATCTAAACACACCTTACTCATTTCTGATGCATGTTTTAGTGGAAGTATCTTTAAAACACGTTCGTATACAAAAGCACCCAAATCGATTAAGTTAAAGTTCGACTTACCAAGTAGAAAAGCAATTACCAGTGGAACCTTAAAAACAGTACCTAATGAGAGTGTGTTCTTAAAGTATTTGCTAAAACGTCTAAACGATAATGAAGACAGATATCTCACTGCTCGCTCTATTTTTGATCGCATTGAAGAACCTGTAATCAATAATAGTCCTAATGATAACGTTCCTCAATATGGCACCATTCAGGAGGTTGGTGACGAAGGTGGAGATTTTGTATTTATCAAAAGAGAATAACTAATATCAATATCATAAGAAAACAACACCTCGTTACCTAAGTATCGGGGTGTTGTTTTTTAAAAAGTCGTGAATAAATTGTAGTATTGTATAAAAATAAAACCGTGGCTAACACAAGTTCCTCATCCTCTTCTTGGCGAAATAAACTTCATGAAATAATCTATGAAGCAGACACCCGTACCGGAAAATTGTTTGATGTAGTCTTACTCATTGCAATTATTGCAAGTGTTATTTTAGTCATGCTAGAGAGTGTTAAAGGAATTAATGCTGCTTATGGAGACCTACTAAACGTTTCAGAATGGATTATTACCATACTCTTTTCTATAGAATATATTCTTAGAATAGTTTCTATAAAAAAACCCAGACATTACATCTTAAGCTTTTACGGTGTAATAGACCTGCTCTCTACCCTACCCAAATACCTGTCTTTATTTTTCTTTGGAACACAAAGCTTAATAGCCTTCCGATTATTACGTTTACTTAGAATATTTAGAATTCTTAAACTAACCCGCTACATAGGTGCCTCTAACACATTAATTAGGGCATTAAAATTGAGCAAGGCCAAAATACTTGTCTTTTTATTTTTTGTTGTTATTATCTGTATAATTTTAGGAACGCTAATGTATTTAATAGAAGGCGAAGAAAATGGTTTTACAAGTATTCCTAGAAGTGTATATTGGGCAATTGTAACCCTTACCACTGTTGGTTTTGGTGATATTGCACCGGCCACACCCATTGGTCAATTTATTGCGAGTATCATTATGATTTTAGGATATGGAATCATCGCTATTCCCACCGGAATTGTAGGTGCTGAAATGAGTAGACACCAAACGCCAACCAATACCCAAGCATGTAGAACTTGTGGAAAAGAAGATCATAAAGACGGGGCCTCATTTTGCTACAACTGTGGAAGTAAACTAGATTAATGAACTCCTCTAAAACTAACACCCTAGTCGTTATTGTAGGTCCTACTGCTATTGGTAAAACAGCCTTAAGCATTGCACTTGCTCAGCATTTTAATAGCCCTATTGTATCGTGTGACTCGCGACAGTTTTATAAAGAAATGCGTATTGGTACCGCGGTACCTAATGATGAAGAATTAAATGCTGCTCCTCATTATTGTATTCAGAACAGAAGTATTTTTGAAGATTATAGCGTGGGCCAATTTGAAGCCGAAGCTTTAGCATTACTTGATACTTTATTTCAAAAGCATTCACTTGTGGTTATGGTAGGCGGAAGTGGCTTATATGTAGATGCCGTAACAAAAGGCTTAGACTATTTTCCTGCTGTAGATCCAGAGATTAGAAAAGAACTCATCAAAAGACTTGAAAGCGAAGGTATTGAAAAGCTTCAACAAGAATTATCTACGCTAGATCCTGAGTCCTATCAAAGTATTGCCATTGATAATCCGCATAGACTTGTACGCGCCTTAGAAATTTGTATAGGAACAGGAAAACCTTTTTCTAGTTTTAAAACTAACCATAAAAGTAAAAGACCATTTACTACTCTTACCATTGGATTGGATGCTGATAGAGCCTTTGTCTATGAAAGAATTAATCAACGTGTAGATCAAATGATAGCCCAAGGTTTAGTGGAAGAAGCTAAAGCACTTCATCCTTATAAGACTTTAAATGCATTACAAACAGTAGGCTATAAAGAACTTTTCGAGTATTTTGAAGGACATACTACTTTAGCAGTTGCCATCGAAGAAATAAAAAAGAATACCCGGCGTTTTGCCAAACGACAAGGAACTTGGTTTAGAAAAGACAACACCATTCAATGGTTTGACTATCAAACACCAGTACAAGAAATCCTTAAAAGTATTGAAGCCAAACTTTAACGCATTTTTACAACGATAGATTTTGGCAAACCAATCGCTTTTATATCTTTGCTCAAAATTTATACAACATGAAATCAAAAGTTATAGTAGCCCTTATATGTCTACTGTCTATCAGTTCTTTTGCACAATCAAAAGTAGGTACAGTAAACAGCGAACTTATTGTAGGGCTTATGCCAGAAACGAAAAAAGTACTTAAGTTAATTGAAGATTACGGAAAACGATTAGACACTTCATTTGCAAATCAAATGAATGAATACGTCACTAAGGTAAACGACTTCAACGAAAAGAAAAGCGTCTTTTCTGAAGACTATCAACAAATAAAATTACAAGAGTTTCAAAAAATGCAAAATGAGTTAAACCAATCGAAACAGAATGGTAATAAATTAATGCAAATGAAACGTGATGAGGTGATGCGTCCTTTATATGGGAAATTAATGAAGATCGTTGCCGAAGTAGCCAAGGCAGAAGGATATACACAAATCTTAACCTCTACCGGTAATGAATTTGCCTACTATGATGAACAATATGACATTACACAGAAAGTAATGGATAAAATGGGTATTAAACTCCCAAAACAAACCAAATAAATACTAGTGTATTAGGAATTAAAAAGAGAAGCGTTTTTGCTTCTCTTTTTTAGTTTATATCCAAATTAAATCAAGCCTTTGGCTTTAAACTGGAGATAGTTATTAATAACGGCCATAGACAACTCTTCTGGTTTGGTTAAGATGGCATAAATACCGTTGTTTTTTAACTCTTTCACCATCAATCGCTTTTCATATATAAATTTTTCGGCGATGGTATGGGTATACATATCTTGAAGATCTTCTACTGGAGCTTCTGTAAGTTGATCTAAGGCTGTATTTTCAAAAAATACGACAACCAATACATGCCGCTTTGCAATTGCTTTTAAAAAGGGCAATTGTCGTTCTAAAGCTCCCATATACTCAAAGTTAGTGTACATAATGAGTAAACTTCGTTGGCTAATCTTACGTTTAATAGTAGCGTGTAACAACCCAAAATCGGAATCTAAATAGTCGGTATTAATATTATACAGTACTTCGTTTATAAGTGAAAGATTCGATTTCTTATTACTTACTGGTACCCAGTTCTCAATTTGTTTGGAGAAGCTAAACATTCCCACTTTATCATTTTTTAACAACGCGATATTAGAAAAAGCAAGTGTAGCATTGATTGCATAATCTAACAATTTTAAATTGTTAAAAGGCATTTTCATCACTCTACCGGTATCAATAATTGCGTAAATAGGTTGTGATTTTTCGTCTTGGTATTGATTGGTCATCAACACACCTGCTTTGGCGGTGGCTTTCCAGTTTATAGTACGTACATCATCTCCGGCAACATATTCTTTAATTTGCTCAAATTCTAAGGTATGTCCTATCCTACGAATCTTTTTTAAGCCGAATTCTGTAAGACGATTACTCATGGCTAAAAATTGATATTTTTTCATCTGGAGATACGATGGATAAACAGCAACACTTCGTCCTTGATCAAAACTATAACGCCGCGATATCATTTTAAGAGACGTTGATGTAAACAGATGAAGACGACCAAAAACATATTCACCACGCTCAACAGGAACAACGGTATAGTGAACCTTAGCAGTTTCTTGAGACGGAATATAAAGTTGATGCATAAAATCTCTTTTCTGAAACTGAAAAGGAAGTTCATCAATCACTTTGAGATACACCCCTAGACCATAGTGGTTATTGA
>CBFHVY010000114.1:0-5548 GCA_965659555.1 Flavobacteriaceae bacterium | reverse complement strand
CATGGTTATGATTCTGTCGGAAGACAGATCAGAATAATATTCGGGGAATTTTAAATTTGGAATATGGCGACAAGCGTTTGCAATTTCTTTGCTTTGTTGTACTTCTAAGATATAATCGGTTTCTTCTCTTAACTTATCTTCAACCTCTTTAAAGTATTGATCAGAGTCTTTTCCTTTAATGTTTAGTAATTTCATCGCTACCGGTTTCACTAGGGCTAAGTCTGTAGCAATGCTGTCTGAAACTCCTGGATATTGAATTTTTACAGCTAAATCTTTACCTTCTTTTTTAGCAATATGAACTTGACCAATACTTGCAGCATTAACAGAAGTACTGTTGAATTCATCATATAGATCATTTGGATGTTTCCCAAAGTAGTTTTTAAAAGTTTTAGTTACTAACGCAGGCGATAATGGGGGTACCGAAAACTGTGATAAAGAAAACTTTTCTACGTAAGCTCTTGGCAAGATGTTTTTCTCCATGCTCAACATTTGCGCCACTTTAAGAGCACTTCCTTTCAACTGCTTTAGCCCATCGTAAATGTCTTCTGCATTGTTGCTGTCTAAACGTTGTTTGGCATCATTGGCATTGGTCACCATTTTATCGCCGTAATACTTAATGTAGTTTACGCCAATTTTTGCTCCTGTTTGAACAAGTTTTGAAGCTCTTTGAATTTTTGAAGTAGGAATTGAATCTATTGTTTTCATATTGCCTAATTCATATTCATTTTCTCTTTAAACAAAAACTTTCCAAAATCTAGTACACTTTTAATAGGTGTGGTATCCATAAGGTCAAAGCTTGCGTTTACCGATTTCTCTATAAAAATATCTGTCTTTTCAAATCCTTTAGAGCTATCATCTAGCCAGAATTTTATGGTTACTAACAATTGAAACCAAAAGGTTTCTTTGAGGGTGCGTTCTTGAATCTTTTCTAACTTTTCTTGTTTTAGATCTAAAGTAGAAATATCTAAACCTTCAACATATTCAGAAAAGCTCTTTTTGAGTTCTTTAAGAGCTTTTAAAGCGTGTAATTGTTTTTTGTTGTGTAACGCATAAACCACATAACTTCTATTAGCCGTTAGGTTTTCAAAGAAGGTAAAATAGAAGCTCAATAATTGATTTCGTGCATCAAAGCCTTTATAATCATCGCTTTTATGGAGTACGTTTATTGTGTTTTCTAAGAAGGTCTGAAAAATACAAGTTTCAAGTGCATCAAAAGATCCAAAGTAATCGTAGAACTGTCCTTCGTTGAAGTTTGCGTTTTTAGCAAAAGCAAAAACTGATTTTGGTTGTGCATCATGCTCCAAAACATACTCCATATACCATGAAATAAGATCAGTTTTTTTGATATTTTTCTTTGTTGCCATAGTGTTTCATTTATAAGTACAAAATTACAAAAAATGTTTAACTATAACTTTATAATGTTAAACAAAACTATGTTAAAGTTCTGTTACACTTTTTTTGAAAAAATATGGATTTTACTTAATTAAGGATTGAGTCTTTTTTTAATCATTTTTTGAATAAAGATATTATTAGGTAAAGTAATTTCTTCTCCCTCTTTCGTTTTAAGAGTTACAAAGAAAAGGCCAATATTACTTACTCTTCCTTCTACTTCGTATTCTTTAGCCTCCATAATAATGATGGTGTCTTCTAGTTTTACAGAATGATTAAAAAAGATGATAATACTCGACGTAATATTTGAAAGGATAGACCATTGCGCAAAGAAAGCAACTCCAACCACAGTTAAGATAGAGCCAATATAGACTGCTAAATCAGATTGATTGACACCCCAAAAGGTGAAGACCATTGCAGCACAAACCAGTAATAAAACTACGTTAATGACTTTCTTGATAATCTTTCCTCTCGATTTTTGAATGACTTTTTTTGTCATTCGTTTGTCAATTACAGAATTTGATATTCGACTGATAAGAATATAAATTATAGCTGTGACTACAGTTTCAATGATTTTAATATAGTGTGCTTCCATGATATACTGTTTACTAATGTATAATTGTTTTCAAATGGAGACTTATTTTGTGGCCCTTTCGAGTCGGTCGTTTATAGATTTACCCAATCCGAAATCTGGAAATCGTTCTGCCACAATCATGTCTAATTGATACTTATCGAGTCTATGCAATGCGCTATACAACGTTGCTGCAGCCTCTTGCAAATCTCCAGAAGGAGATAAAATTTCAATATGTTTTATGGATGCTGCTTTGATGTCTTTTGACAGACTTAATACACCAAAAGTGTTGTTTGGGTGATCATGAATAAATTGTTCAACATCGGCAACTAAAACGGTTTTTGTTTTAGGAGCATAATGTTTTGCTAGCATGCCGGGGGCAGTTGGCGCAGTTTCATTTTTGTTTTTTATCTCAATTTTCCCAACCACAGCTTCAATGTCTTCTATAGAAATTGAACCTAAACGATAGAGCACAGGCTCATTGTTTTCAAAACCGATAATGGTCGATTCTATTCCTTTTTTACATTCACCTCCCTCGAGTACCATTTGTATGTTGTCTTTAAAATACGCTTCTACATGTGAAGATTTTGTTGGACTAATTCTATTAAAAGGATTTGCACTCGGTGCCGCTAATGGGAAAGACAACGCTTTTAATACATTTAGAGTTACAGGGTGATTGGGGATGCGAACTCCAACTGTATCTTGTCCTGCAGAAATTAGGTCTGGAATAATTGGTTTTTTCTTTAAGATTAAGGTTAATGATCCAGGCCAAAATTTTTCGGCTAGTAATTTTGCCTTTGGAGGTATAGCGCTTACCACATCTTCGAGCTGAGCAATATCATGAAGATGAACAATTAACGGGTTGAAAAAAGGTCGTTGTTTGACCTCAAAAATTTTCCGAATAGCTTTTTCACTAAAAATGTTTCCGGCTAAACCATATACTGTCTCCGTAGGAATGGCAACAATATCTTCATTGTTTAAGATTTCAATGGCTTTTTGAATGTCATTTGAAATTATGGTCATAGGTAGTTCCTTAGCGTTAAAATCTTAAAATAAATGTATGTGTTTTTAACACACCAAAAATAAGAATAAATGCTTTAGGAAGTACTTAAAAATAAGAAAACCCTTCTTAAAATGAGTGCATTTTAAGAGGGGTTTATGTTCATCGCATTTGAATGATTGTTACGGTAGATAGAAAAGCAATAGTTGTAAAACTTACTATAAGAACTATGTAATAAATTTTTATGTGTTCTTTTCTTCTAATTTTCTGAATAGCATATACAGTGCTAAATGCCAAAAAAATTAATAGTGGAATAGTAATTAGTTCAGCAATACTATTAAATAATATCATTTCAATAGGATAATACGATAGTATAACTAAAATTATAAAATACACTAGTGAAGCTAAATTTAGAGATAGAATAATATTTTCTTTGTTTTTCATTGAAATATAAATTTATAATTTACTTGTAATATCTAGTATCCTCTATACAGCCTGGTAGGCAGAACCAGTTTGGTTCACAATTTGAACAAAGAGAATCGTGTATTAAGCAGTTTATGCTCCAAAATAAACAACAGCCTGAATAATTTCCACAACATCCATAGTCAGAACCACAACCTAAAACACACCACCATCCGCAATCATCAAAATTCAATTCATCATTTGAATTTTGAGCACTTATAATGTTGTTTAATTGGGAGTTATAATTTTCTTGATTAACATAAAAGGAATAATATTTGTCAAAGCGAATACTTTTTTTATCATTCTTTTCTAAATAATTTTTAAGATTCTTAGTTGATATATCAAATCCATTATTTAGGCTCTGAGAATAGTTCAAAATTCTTTTTAGTTTGGTTACATTTATATATTGCTCTTCTTGACAATTAAAATTTGATTTTCCCAGAAGAAACGATGGGTGGACATTACATTTACAGTCTTGATTTTTTAAAATAGCCTCTTTTGCAATATTCAAAATTGACTTATAATAGTTTAGTATTGATGAAACTAACTCATTTGATTTAAAATTAATATTTTGATAATTTTCAAAATAGATTTCATCAATTAGTATTGATAAATTAGATAATGTCGAAGGGCTAATTTTTTTTGAAACTAATTCTTTTGATTTTGAAATAACATTATCTGATTGCTTTAATTTCCAGAGTTTATCTTTATAATCAATATTATATGTTATTGAATGTTTAACACTATTTTCTGTAAACTCCAGTATGCTTTCAGCGTTACATTATTTGATTTAGATTTAAAATTTATTTGTTCATTGTCTATAGTTTTAAAATTTATATTATTTTCTTTTATCTCTAAATTATACGTCTTTATTTTTCTTGTAGTTATATCATCATTGGTGCAACTTGTTAAAAATATTGAAAGAGAAATGAGTTTAATTAATTTTTTCATAGTTTTCATTTTTATGACAAAATATTTATGAGTTATCAGAACATGCTCGTGCACAGACTTTAGCATTTAGGGTACTTCTTTTAATTTTAAACTCTGCGCAATTTTCGAATTTTTTCATCATTTCTTGCATATATGTAGCTACGCATTCTTTACTATAACAGGTTTTATTGTCAGTATAATCCTCACAGAAGTCTAATCGTTGTCCTGAAAGATTATCCTTTGAAGTTATGTTCTCAATTATTAATTGTCCTTTCTCAAAATACACTAAGTAAGTAATGGTTTTATTGTCGTAATCCTTTGCGAACTGATCAAAGTCCGTTTCTATGTCTTTTAGTATTTTTTGAAATTTAGAGGAGAAGTTTTTTTCTGTATTGTAAACTTTTGTTTCATACTTCATAGGTAACTCAAACCATCCGTTTTCCTGAAGTAAACCTTGACTATCAAAGTCATTATCATTACAAGAAAAGGTTAGCGTTAAAAGCATTAGTATTGATAATGCAAATATTAATTTTCTGATATTTTTCATAGTGTTCAATTTTTGTGAAAAAGCAATCTGTTTTTGCCTTTTCTGATTAGCGTAATTATAAATACTTTCGCAGCATTGAACGGCATCCAGTTGTTTGATATCGGAGGGTGCTTTCACATAACCGATGTTGGGATGGCGGGCCCAGCTAAGCCATTTGAATGTATATAGCAAAAACAAAGCTTTTGCATTCTTACATAAAAAAGTGGGTATATTAAAATTGGGAGAGAAATTACAGTTCGAATGTAGGGATTAATATAACGCCAGTAAATCCCTATAACTAGTGAAATTTTTAACCAACCATAAGTAGTTAAGCGATAAAGCTATAACTTGATATTTAACGTTTTCCAATTCTTTTGAAGTAGCAGGATTCGAACCTGCGACCTTCCCGATTTTATTGGGACGCGATGAGCGTTGAGTATTGGTTTATTTAGGGTATTAAGCGCTATGGTATGTCAATAAAAAAAAGCCAAAAATCATAAAAGATAATTGGCTTTCAATAGTCGGGGTGGCAGGATTCGAACCTGCGAACCTTCCCGATTTTATCGGGACGCGATGAGCGTTGAGTTTTGATGTATTTAGGGTATTAAGCGCTATGGTATGTCAATAAAAAAAAGCCAAAAATCATAAAAGATAATTGGCTTTCAATAGT
>CBFHVY010000113.1:0-5610 GCA_965659555.1 Flavobacteriaceae bacterium | reverse complement strand
GCTATGCGTTTTTGTATGCCTTTTGCTAATACTGTTGCCGCGTTTGGAGCGAATCGAAACCAAAGTTCAGGTTCTATCAGCTCTAGTTCGGCTAAGGCCAATTGGTTATTATTGTCTAAAAATACATCAACTCTCGCATATAAAGGTGGTTCTGGACAAGATTTTACGGCACGTTCTGCAAATTCTATTTCTGCATGCGTGGGAGTGTAAGGGTGAACTGTGCCTCCAAAATCATCTTGAACCCTAAAATCACCCTGCTTGGCAATTTTTAAAACGGCATGGGTAAACTGCCCATCCATCACCATCATAGAGATCTCGCCTTTGGAAACAATGTTCTTCTGAAAAGGTTGTAGTAACATAGCTTCTTTGGCAATTAAGTCCTTAAAAATAGGTTCGTTTCGTGCTATGTTTTCAGCATTGATTTTATAGGTATGTCTTGCGGCTCCTGAGATACAGGGCTTTAAGACGGCTTCTTTAAGCCGATACATATTCATGAGTTCTGAGAGCGATTGTGAACTGCCTTTTTCAATAGCATAGGTTTCACAAATGGAGACACCATTAGCTTGCATATCAAAGAGGTAATGTTTGTCGATATTCCAATAGATGGTTTTTGCGGAGTTGATTAATGTGGTGACCGAACGCACATGCTTCAGCCATTTTGAAAACTCTTCAAAACGATCGAAATAATCCCAGGTGGTTCTAAATACAATGGCTTTGGTGGTGCTCCAATCAAATGTGGGGTCATCCCATGCTAGGCGTTTGGTATGCAAGCCCAGTGCATCTAAAGCTTCTTTTAACAATGCATCTTCTAAAAACACATTGTGTTTATAGGTATCTGTTTCCGAATCTTCTAGATAACGATGGTCGGTTAAAACAACGACATCAAAAGGTTTTGCCATGGGTTTTTATTTTGCGAATAACTGACTCATGTCTTTAAAAGCCTTAAATTCTAATGCGTTGTTTTCTGGATCGTTAAAAAACATCGTCGCTTGTTCACCTACTTTACCTTTAAATCGAATGGTAGGGGCTATAATAAAAGAGGTGTTTCTTTTCTTTAATCGATCGGCAAGTTCCTCCCAATCGTCCCAAGTTAAGACCACACCAAAATGAGGAATAGGAACATCGTGACCATCTACAGGATTACTGGCTTTTTCCTCGATGACCATACCCTCTTTTTGATGAATTACCAATTGATGACCGTAGAAATCAAAATCTACCCATTTGGTATCACTGCGTCCCTCGGTACAGTTTAAGACATCTCTGTAAAATGTTCTGCACGTTTCAAGATCTGCAACGGGTATGGCTAAATGGAAAGGTTGTAGGTTCATATGTATTGTTTTATATTGATGAATAGGGTAAAAATACTTAAAATCCCATTGCGGTATCGTCTCCTCGTCGGTCTGCTCCACCTTCTAGTTGTCCGTTAGGGAGCACTAAGATGCCATCTACAGCACCTCGTGTACTGGTACGTTGATAAAGTTGGTAGCCCTTTTCTTCGAGCTCTTTTTTGGTTGCTTCTGTAAACGCTCCGGGTTCTAGTTGTATGTTGTCTGGCAACCATTGATGGTGAAATCTAGGAGCATTAACAGCCTCTTGCATTCCCATATTAAATTCAAAAACATTCACTAAAGTTTGTGTTACAGAGGTAATAATTGAAGAGCCGCCAGGGGTGCCCACCACCATTTTTAATTGGCCATCTTGTACTACTATGGTTGGCGTCATAGAGCTTAACATTCGTTTTCCGGGTGCAATAGCATTAGCTTCTGCGCCTATTAATCCGTATAAATTTGGAGTGCCGGGTTTGCTGCTAAAGTCGTCCATTTGATTATTAAAGAAGAAGCCTAAGGTATTAGAAAACAATTTTGAACCATAGCCACCATTTAAAGTAGTGGTAACTGAAACGGCATTGCCAAAGGCGTCTACAATAGAGTAGTGGGTGGTTTCTTCGCTTTCGTTAACGATAATTTGACCATGGGCAACTTCAGAAGAAGGAGTTGCTTTGTCTAAACTAACATCCTGCATACGACGTACAGCATAGGTTTTTGAGGTTAAAGTATCTAAAGGAATTTTTACAAAATCGGGATCTCCTAAAAAGTGATTTCTATCGGCGTACGATCTGCGTTCTGCTTCAGTAATGAGTTGTATGGCTTCCACAGAATGATGTCCGTAACGTGCAAGAGGATAGTTTTCTAAACTATTTAATATTTGCGCTAAACAAGTGCCTCCACTAGATGGAGGTCCCATAGAAATCAATTCTAAATCTTTATAGCTAAAGACCATAGGAGCTCTCCAAACGGCTTCATAGTTTTTTAAATCTTCAAGACTTAAAATTCCTCCATTGGCTTGAAGGAAGTTGACCATTTCTTGAGCTGTTTTTCCTTGATAAAACTCGTCTCTACCCACATCGGAAATACGTTGAAGCGTTTTTGCCAAGGCCGTGTACTTTATCGTATCTCCTGCATTCCATGTGTTTGTAAATAAGACAGCTTCTTTGTTTACCGTAGAAAAAACCTCTTGATAGTCGTTTAGACGCGCTGCTTGTTTTTCAGTTACTACCACACCCTTTTTTGCCAATGCAATGGCAGGGGCAATGAGTTGTTTAAAGGGTAAACTTCCAAACTTTTGATGGACTTCAAAAATTCCTGCTATAGTTCCTGGGACGCCAACGGCTAATGCCCCTAAGGTACTTTTATCGGGAATAACGTTTCCTAAACTATCTAAGTACATATTTTTATGAGCGGCTAAAGGGGCTTTTTCTCTGTAATCTAAACTTCCAATGTCTCCATTCGCTTTTCTAAACACCATAAAACCTCCACCCGAGATATTTCCAGCTGTAGGATGCGAAACAGCTAAGGCCAATTCAGTAGCAATCATCGCATCAAATGCATTTCCGCCTTGTTGGAGGATTTGCAATCCGATAGACGATGCTTCAGCACGGGCAGATACCACCATGGCTTTTGAGCTTATAACACCAGTTGTTTTTGGTTTTGTACAGCTGAGTATACAAAGGATACCAATACTAAGTAAGAGGAGTTTGTTCATGACTTCAGGGTGTTGAGTTCCTTAATTTTATCTTGTGAAAATGAGATGAGGTCTTTAAAAAATTGGCTAAAATCGGTATAAAATAGAGCTTCTTTTAAAATCAAATCTTCAATAGCTAAATGCATTTGAGATTTGAGTTGGGTTCTACGATTCATACCGTTTAATACTTTTTGAATACCTTCGTTAAACTGATAATTATACAGCCAATTTTGATCAATCATATATGGCAAAAGGTGTTGCGTTTTGGGAGGCAAGTGTTCTTTTTGAGTGCTTAATAGTTTATATACAGCTGTTACATAGAGGTCTAGAGGAATCGCCGAATATTGATGCCAATGCTTAGCCAAATAATGATCGTAGAAGATGTCTATAATAATACCTGCGTACAGGCCATAGCGCTTGTGCAATCGTCGTTTACTTTTGCGTACGATAGGATGTGTATCGGTAAACGTATCGATATGTCTATGTAGGATAATTCCCTTTTGAATTTCAGGAGCATAGTGTTCAAATTTATTACCGATAATACTATCAGCAATAAAATTACCAATCATTAATTCAGAATTGTTTCCAGAGAGATAGAGGTGTGCTAAAAAATTCAAAAAAACGCTGTGTTTAAATCGAATTCCGAATTTAAAACATATTATTTAATCAACAATTTATTTGAAGTGAAAAATCATTAATTTATTGATAAACAATTAGATAGCTAATTACTATTGTTAACAAGATGCTTTTGTTGTGAAAGATTCATGGTTTCTCAATTTTGATTTCTCATAAAAAGTAGTACATTTAAAAAACAATTTTAAAATCACAACGTTATGAATCCCCCTAATTCATTACCATATGTAGCGCATTTTTTCAATAGTATCTATTGGAAGCTCACACACCATTTAATTATCCCATTATCTTTTCACCTGTCTGCTTTCGTAGCCTTATTTTTAAGGCCCCACGATCGACTTTCGTATAGGTCCTTTTTTATTTTAGCGAGCAACTAAGTAGTTTTTTTCTAACCCCCTAACGATGAAAAAACAACGACTAGTATTCGTACTATTATGTTTTGCTGTATGTGCTGTTTACGGACAGCGGGCGATTAATGTGATCCCTGAATCACCCACTACAGAACAAAACTGTTATCCTTTTGGAGCCGCTAGTTATTGGACTCCATACATGGGATTTGTTTATAAAGATATTGAAGCTTTTACCTTACAGCCTGGTGATCGTATTCGTTTTGATCTTACGCAACTAAACGATGTTCCAATTCAACGAGATATTTACATTGCTAGAGCAACCACCAATGGGGGAACAGTAGCTGAGCAATGGGTTAAAATTGTCGACAAATTTGAGGTACCCCTTAACCCAAGGGGAAACACCATTGAGGGTGATTATGAGTTGAGTTTTACGGTATCTTCGAGATTTGTATTTAATGGAGGAGGTCTTATTTTGGCTTTTGGGAATAGTCCTTTTGAAGATACCGAATGTACGAATGTAATGCCCGGGACAAGTAGTGCAGATAGCTCTGGAAAGTTTGTAGGGCGATTTTTTAACCAACAAACCTTAAGCAAGGGATGTACCTAGTGAAGGTAATTATGGATGGGGAGATATACACCAAGTCTGTTATTATTCAAACGACTAGGAAGTAATAAAAAAAGCCACAACTTATCGTTGTGGCTTTTTTTTATAGGTTGTTTTAATTAACTGTTTAGCATCACAGGCATCACTAACATCGTAATTTTTTCACCCTCCTCTGTACCGTCAATAGGAGTCAAGATTCCTGCTCTGTTTGGAAGAGACATTTCAATTAACACTTCGTTGGAATTGAGGTTGCTTAACATTTCGCTTAAAAAACGAGAGTTGAATCCAATTTGCATGTCATCACCTTGGTAATCACAGCTTAAGCGCTCATCAGCTTTGTTAGAAAAATCTACATCTTCAGCAGATATATTCAATTCTGTTCCTGCCATTTTTAAGCGAATCTGATGAGTGGTTTTACTTGAAAATATAGAAACACGACGCACAGAGTTTAAGAATGAAGCTCTGTCTACAGTTAACTTATTCGGATTCTCTTTTGGAATTACAGCTTCGTAGTTTGGATATTTTCCATCGATTAATCGACAAACCAACACAAAGTTGTCAAAGCTAAATTTAGCATTGGAATCGTTGTATGAAATGGTTACCGTGTCTGCATTACCAACAATTCCCTTTAAAAGGTTTAAAGGTTTTTTAGGCATGATAAACTCTGCCGTTTCATTGGCTTTAACATCGGTACGTGTATATTTTACAAGTTTATGAGCATCGGTAGCTACAAAGGTAAGTCCTTCGGTACTGAACTGAAAAAACACCCCGCTCATAACCGGTCTTAAATCGTCGTTACCAGCAGCAAAAATGGTTTTAGAAATAGCAGTGGCCAATACTTCAGAAGGCACTTCAGTACTGCTAGGAGAAGGAAGACTTACTGCTTTAGGAAATTCATCTCCACCAAAATAAGCCATATCATATTTTCCTTGATCAGAGCTAATTTCAATAACGTGATCTCCTTCCGTTTTAAAGGTTAACGGTTGATCTGGAAACGTTTTT
>CBFHVY010000112.1:0-5618 GCA_965659555.1 Flavobacteriaceae bacterium | reverse complement strand
TTGGATACGATATGAAAAACACCATTGCAGAACGTGTGTATGACTTTTTAAAAGACTTCCCTCCTTTTAACCTTCTCCAAGAACAAAAATTGATGGAGATTGCTACCGAGGTGAAAATTATTTATCTAGAAAAAGGAAAACAGGTTTTTGATAAAAATGATGTTTTACACGACGACTTTTATATTGTTAGAGATGGTGCCATTGGGTTATATAAGCGAGAAGAAAATCAGCAGACATTAATAGATATTTGCGACAGTGGTGACATTTTTGGCTTGCGCCCGTTAATTAGTAAAGAAAGCTATTTACTGCGTTCATTGGCTAATGAAGAATCGATAGTGTATGGAATTCCCATTGCTACATTTAAGCGTTTGTCTGAAAAAAGCACAAAAATCAACAAGTACTTAATTACCTCTTTTGCCTCAAAATCTTTCGACCCGTATACCATGGAAGAAAGTAGTAGTGTTTTTACAGACTATGTTAATCTAAACACGATAGACCTCAATCATCTTCAAACGGCAAACTACACAAAAAATCCATTAACCTGTCATGTAGCGTCGCCTTTAAAAGATGCCGCTATAGAAATGAGTCAACATAAAATTGGATGTATTGTAGTGGTCAACGATCAAAGCTTCCCGGTGGGTATTATTACCAACAGCGATATTAAAAATAAGATTGCTACAGGGTTGTTTCCTATTGATGTCTGTGTAGAGAAAATCATGTCGTCTCCTGTGATAACACAAAACAAAAATATTACGGTATTAGAGGCACAACTTCAAATGGTAAAACATAATGTAGGACATTTGTGTATTACCAAAGATGGTACGAGCAACTCCAAATTAGTGGGTATTCTAACACATCACGATGTTTTAGTATCTCTAGGAAGCAACCCTTCTGTACTGTTGAAAGAAATTAAAAAAGCTAAAAAAACAAGTGAGCTTCGCAGTGCTAGAAACAAAGCAAATCAGGTATTACAATCGTACTTAGAGCAAAATATTCCATTTACGCACATTGCTACGATCATCTCTGAAATTAATGATGCGGTAACCATTAGAGCTATTGATTTGGCCATTCAAAAAATGGATACTCCACCTCCCGTAAAATTTGCTTGGATGGCGCTTGGAAGTCAAGGAAGAAGAGAGCAACTATTGTATACCGACCAAGATAATGCCTTGCTTTTTGAAGATGTTCCGAAAAAAAACTATGAGGCTACCAAAGCCTACTTTTTAAGTTTAGCTCAATTGGTTAATACTACTTTATATAAGATAGGTTATGAATATTGTCCGGCAGACATGATGGCAAAAAATCCGAGTTGGTGTTTATCTCTTAATGAATGGAAAGCGCAGTTTAATGATTGGATTGTTAACACCGATGAAAAGGCGATTCTATTATCCTCCATCTTTTTTGATTTTAATTATGTCTATGGAGCGTCTCACCTGGTAAAAGAGTTATCGAATAGTCTTTATGAAACTGCTAATAAACGAACGCTATTCTTCTTTACTCTTGGTAAAGAAGCTGTTAAAAGTCCGTCGCCATTAGGTTTCTTTAAACAGTTTTTAGTAGAAAACAATGGCGAGCATAAAGACTTTTTTAATATTAAAAGCAGAGCGCTTATGCCTTTAATTGATGCTGCACGACTTTTGATATTGCAACACAATGTACTTGAGATTAACAATACAGCAAGCCGTTTTGAAAAATTAGCAGAGTTAGAACCAAATACTAAAGAGTTGTTCCATTCTTGTGCTTATGCCTTTAAGGCCTTGTCGAAGTTTAAAACCAAACAAGGGTTATTACACAATGATTCTGGTCAGTTTATAGAATTAGAATCACTCACAAAAGAAGAAAAGCTAAAGTTAAAACGATGCTTTAAACCCATTCGAGAAATTCAAGAACTATTGATTATTCGTTTTAACTTGAGTAATATTATATAATATGAAAATTCCATGGTTTCATAGCAACACTAAACGACAGCTCCCTCAGTTTTGGCTCGACTATACATATCATTTTCAGAAATTAACTAAACTACCCCTAGCTGAAACTAGCTTTGTGGTTTTTGATACAGAAACAACAGGCTTAGCTATTAAGAAAGATCGAATACTTTCGATTGGTGCCGTTCGTGTTTTGAACAATCAAATTGAAGTACAAGACAGTTTTGAAGTCTATGTAAAACAGGATATTTTTAATCCGGATACTGTAAAAATTCATGGTATTTTACAAAATAGTGCTCTAGAAAAAGTAACAGAAGAAGAAGCTGTGAGTGCATTTCTTGGGTATATTAAAAACGCTATTTTAGTTGGACATCATGTTGGTTTTGATGTTGCAATGATCAATCAAATTCTCGAAAGGCATCAGCTCCCCAAATTAAAGAATAAGCTTATCGATACAGCTATTCTCTATCAAAAAACAAAACATGAAATTTATGTACAGACCGTACAACCCTATACTTTAGATGAACTGAGTGACGAGTTACAGATACCTAAAAGCGATAGACATACCGCTAGTGGTGATGCCTTAATTACTGCGATGGTGTTTTTAAAAACCTTGAGTAGACTTCAGAAAAAGAAACCCCTAGAAATAAAAGACCTTCTTTCTTAAGGTTGTAAAGCTTCGTTAAAAGGCTTACAGTTTGTGTTCGATAATACTAGACACTACCTCTGGATTTAATAGGGTGCTAATATCTCCTAAATTATCCATCTCATTTGTAGCAATTTTTCGAAGGATTCTTCGCATAATTTTCCCCGATCGTGTTTTAGGTAAGCCCGTTGTAAATTGAATTTTATCAAGCTTAGCAATCGGTCCGATTTGTTCGGTAATAATTTGGTTGATCTCTTTCCGCAAATTATCTTGATTTCTTGACTCTCCGGTATCTTTAAGTATCACAAAACCATACAAGGCATTTCCTTTAATATCATGTGGATATCCTACGATTGCAGATTCTGCTATAGAGGGGTGCTCATTAATAGCATCTTCTATCGGTGCAGTACCTAAATTATGTCCAGAAACAATAATAACATCATCTACTCTACCAGTTATTCTGTAGTATCCAACCTCATCTCTCAGCGCACCATCACCAGTAAAATACGCGTTTTTAAAACTTGAAAAATAGGTGTCTTTATAGCGCTGATGATTTCCCCAAATTGTTCTTGCCATAGAGGGCCATGGAAAAGTAACACACAAACTTCCTTCTGCCTGATTCCCAGCAATTTCATGGCCTTCAGCATCCATTAATGCGGGTTGAATCCCCGGTAAGGGCAAGGTAGCATAAGTGGGTTTTGTTGGAGTTGAAAACGGAATAGGACTAATCATAATTCCACCAGTTTCTGTTTGCCACCAGGTGTCTACTATGGGTGATTTCTTCTTGCCAATATTATCGTCATACCAATGCCAAGCTTCTTCATTAATGGGTTCTCCTACGGTTCCTAGTACTTTTAAACTCGACAGATCATGCTCAACCACATGCGATAATCCTTCTTTTGCCAAGGCTCTAATGGCTGTAGGTGCAGTATAAAACTGTGTAATTTGATGTTTGTCTACAATATCCCAAAATCGACCATAATCTGGATAGCTGGGTACTCCCTCAAACAGTACTGTGGTCGCTCCATTTAATAATGGGCCATAAACAATATAACTATGTCCGGTAATCCAACCGATATCTGCAGTACACCAGTAAATATCATTTTCGGTATATTGAAATACATTCTTAAATGTATAAGCACTATACACCATATACCCTGCAGTGGTATGTACCATTCCTTTGGGCTTCCCTGTAGAACCTGAGGTGTACAGAATAAATAAAGGGTCTTCTGCATCCATAATTTCTGGCTCACAAAAAATATCGGCTTTTGCTATTAAAGGAGCTAGCCAAAAATCTCTACCCTCTTTCATGTAGATGTCAGAAGCAATCCTTTTTACCACTAACACAGATTGTACTCCGGGGCAATCGTCTAGGGCTACATCAACAATCCCCTTTAAATCTAGTGTTTTAGCCCCTCGATACGATCCGTCGGAAGTAATGACCATCGAACAATCACAATCCTTAATTCGGGTAGCCAGTGCTTGCGAGGAAAACCCTGCAAAAACTACGGAGTGAATGGCCCCGATCCGAGCACAAGCCAAAGTTGCAATAGCCAATTCAGGAATCATAGGTAAATATATACAGACACGATCTCCTTTTTTTATTCCTTGATTTTTTAACACATTTGCCATCGCACATACCCTAGTGTGAAGCTCTGTATAACTTATTTCTTGAGGTGCTTCATCGGGTGCGTTAGGCTCGAATAGTATAGCCGTTTTATCACCTCTTGTGAGTAAATGACGATCAATACAATTTTCTGTAATATTTAATTTGGCGTCTTTATACCAAGTAACGGCTGGAATTGAAAAATCCCACTCAAGTACTTGAGACCATTTCTTTCTCCACATAAAATGTTCCTCAGCAATCTCAGCCCAAAATTGTTCAGGATTTCGAACCGATTTTCGATATACTTGAAAATACTCTTCTAAATTTTTAATGTGGTAATTACTCATAAAGTTCTTTTGTTTGTTGTCTTTAAAAGTAATAAAATATCCTAAATTAGTGCTTCTGTTAGCACTACCTATTTTAAACTATTCCATGCTTCTTGATACTTTTGCAACACACTGGCCTTTAATTCTCTTGTTCTTTGGAATTGCAGCATTGTATGCCTCAGTTGGTTTTGGGGGTGGATCGAGTTATTTAGCGGTCCTCACACTTTTTGGTATCGCCTTTAGTCAGATTAGAGCTACTGCACTGTTGTGTAATATTATTGTAGTGAGTGGAAACGTATATCTATATTATCGTAAAGATCTCTATGTTTGGAAAAAGGTATTACCGCTTGTTCTTTTTAGTATACCTCTAGCTTTTATGGGTGGATACCTTCGTATAAGTGAGGTTTTCTTTTTTGTAATACTCGGACTCACTTTAGTTGGGGCTGCAGGGAGTATGTGGTTATCAAATCGTATACAAACACCCTCAAGTTCCAAAAACCTATCGTTGCGTAAAAATGCAACCTACGGTGGATTTATAGGCTTTATCTCTGGCATGGTTGGCATTGGTGGTGGAATCTTTCTTGCACCCTTATTACACCTCACACAATGGGACACACCCAAAAAAATTGCCGCTACCGCAAGCTTCTTTATTTTGGTAAACTCTATCGCTGGACTTATAGGTCAGGCAATTAATCCAACATTTGCCATAGAATGGAAACTCACACTTTTTTTACTCGTTTCAGTTGGTCTAGGTGGACAAGTAGGAGCCCGTTTTAGTCATCGTCTATTTTCACCAATCATATTAAGAAAAGCCACTGCAGTACTCGTAGCTTTTGTAGGATATAGAATTTTATGGAATTTAATTTTTTCTATTTAAGAAAATTTTAATAGTTTTGTTTAATGTTTTTAACAAATAATTAAACAATTTAGATTTTATCCTTTCTATCTTTGAATCGAACTTAAAATAAGATATGATGAATTTTAAAAATTTGATTACCGCATTAGTAATGAGCTTCGCATTAGCTACCCCCGTTATTGCAAGTGAAACTAACCCAATTTCAAAAGATGGAAAGGAAAAAATCGCTGCAACCGCAGAAGAAACTATCGTAGGAGTT
>CBFHVY010000111.1:0-5948 GCA_965659555.1 Flavobacteriaceae bacterium | reverse complement strand
AAGATCGTAATCTGGATAAGTAGTAACAAAATCGAATACCCCTTCTCGGTCTTCGAAACCTATCCAACGTTCCCAACCCGTATTCCAACCTTCTACTAATACACCTTTGATATTATTTTTGGCTGAAAAATCGATAAATCGCTTTACGTTTGCTGTGGTTGCTCCATGTTTACCATGTGCTTTTCCTGTATCTACCCATTGGTTATTTTGATCCAACGTCATCCCATAGTCCCAAGATGATTTCCCCAAATGCATTTCCCACCATACGCCTGTATATTTCATGGGAGTAATCCATGATACATCTTCTAAAACATTAGGTTCATTCAAATTTACAATGAGTTTTGAGTTGATTAAATCGGGAGCATTATCTGAAATTTGAACTGTACGCCATGGGGTATAAAATGGAGTGGTTCGTGTTACTTTGTACTGGTGATTTCTTGAACCCACCAAGATACTTTTAAAGGCTAATGACGTGGTGTCTACACCCAAGGTCATACCTGCATAATCTACCAAAGCCGCCTCGTGAAAACTAAGATGAACCCCTTCTTTTCCTACCAAGGTTACCGGAGTATTTACGGCATTTTTTGGAATATAGGTTTGTGCTAAATTGGTTTTGGGGATGTATGATTTAGCATCGATCTCAGACAGCTTTGTGGTACTGTATAAATGTTCATAGATATCCCAATCACCCGGTGTCCAGAACGTTGTATAATCTTCAGTGAGGTTAAATTCTGTGTGTTCTTCTGCAATAAATACGGTGCTTAAGTTTTGCTGTTTAGGAAACTCATAGCGAAAACCAATACCATCATTATACACTTTAAAGCTTAGGTCAACTCTTCGTTTTAATGCTGAAGTTTCCTCTAAATAAACCGTCATTTGATGAAAATGATTGAGAACTGTTTCTTGTTCTCCCCAAGGCATCTTCCAACTTGATTTTTCTGTTTTTTTTGTAATCGCAGCAATCTTAAAGTCAGTGACTAGATCAGGAGCATCTACTAACGAAAACCCAACAAAAGAAGTATCTATTACTGTGGTATTCTTATAGCTCACATAATAATAGGGCTTTCCGAGTGCTGTAACAGCTACAGATACTGAAATTAATCCGTCTGGTGAGCTTACTGTTTTTTCAGGTGCTGTAAAGCAAGATGTCAAACTTAGGGCGATACATACTAAAACAAGTTTTTTCATGCTTTATTTTTTGGATAATAATACCGTGGTGTAAGGACTTTCAATAGTGACTTTACCATTTGTAACTTTCCCAGATACTTGTGAATATGCATCTAAAAGAACAGTCCCTTCTTCAAAGCTAGTACCTAGTACCATCTCTTTTTTTCCTACAGGTAAATCAAAACCAACAACTACCTCATCTTTATACGTACCTTTGGCATACTTTCTGGAGAATAGATAGGGTTTCTCTGAAATCATTTGATGTTTTCCTGCGCCAATAGCTGGATGGTGTGCTCTAAAGCGTCCTAATTTTTGCCAGTGTTGTAAAATGTCTTGAGTATTTGGGTCGTTCTGTATCACGTCCCAATTCATGTTTGAACGTAAATTTGCATCTCCAACAGCATCTTGTACTTGAAGTGGTCTTGCAGTTTCATCACCATAGTAAACTTGGGCTGCTCCAGGACTCATAAGCAACATATTCGCTGCTTCAAACGATTGTACTCTGGTTGGATCAAAAGGAGCGCCATCGTCGTGAGAGGCTATATAGTTTAACAGACTATACCCTTTTAAAGAAGTATGAAAGATAGAGTCATAGGTATAAAAAACAGTTTCTCGAGGCTGTTGTTTGATGTTCCATTTAAATTCAAAATTGATCAGGCTTTTAAAAGCATTTTCATAATAATTAACGCTTCGATCACTAAAATTGAATTGCTGACCAGTTGAGATTCCGTAATGGTATACTTCTCCTACAAGGTAAAAAGGAAGCTCATCTAAAATAGTGTCAGGATGTTCTTTTTTATACATTTCAAAAGCATAATCACATTCTTTTTTAAACTCCTGCCAAACATAGGCTTCTGTGTGTTTTGCGGTATCTACCCGATAGCCATCAATACCGAATTCTGTAATATAATCGGTAAGCCATTTCATAATATAAAACCTCGGTGCTCTTGGATAACCGGTGCGTTCAAAAAAAGCATCGAGCTCTTTTACTTCTTGCTCATAACGCCCTTCTGTTTTCCATTTTGCAACCAATTGTGGTGGTAATGCTACAGCATCATTACGATCTGTTCTAATGTCTGGAAGATTTTTCACCAAAGTACACGTTACGGTATTAAGATACGTATCATAACTACATTGTGGAGCTGTTCTTACCCAATCTTCTGGCCATACAGGGTCTTTTGCAGTTACTGGCCCAGTATGATTTATAACAGCATCTAATAGGATTCGAATCCCTTTTTGATGTGCTGCGTCTACTAAAGCTTTAAGGTCTTCTTTGGTACCAAAATTAGGATCTATAGCCGTCCAATCACTTGCCCAATAGCCGTGATAGCCATAACTTAACCCCGTTCCTTCATCGGTACCCCCATGAATTTGTTCTACGATAGGTGTCATCCAAATGGCCGTAATTCCTAGGTCTGAAAAATAACCTTCGTTTATTTTTTGAGTAATCCCTTTAAGATCTCCTCCTTCAAAGCCTCTAAGTTTTCCGGTGGTTAGCGTTCTCTCAAAGTTAACATCATTCGAAGGATCACCATTGTTAAAACGATCGGTTAATAAGAAATATATATTGGCGTTTTCCCAAACAAATGGTACTTCAGCCTTGTGTTGTTGAGTAGATTGAGAGCAAGATGCTGCAGCTAATAAAACACTTAATGTAATGAGTATGTTCTTCATTTCTATTTGTTTAATGATAATATATACGAGTGTAAAGGATCTATCGTAATGTTGATATATCCTTTCCCTTGACGTACCTCTAAAGGCGTAGAATAGTATTCAAATAATTGGTCATTAAGGTCGTAAAACCCATCCGTTATCCCCCATGCTTTGATAAGCTCTTCGGGGAGTTGTAATGTAAAACTGTAGTCTTGATCGGCATCAAAGTTTGAAACAACGACCAGTTGCTCATTAGTACTCCAACGCGCAAAAGAAAGTACTTTATGAGTATACCCTTGTGTTTGCTGACGGTTATAGGTGTGAAGATCTTGGTAGGTTCCGGTAAGCGCATCACTTTGAATGGTAAAGTTTAGTAAGCGCTTATAAAAATCTCGCATATCTTTTTCTTCAACTGTAGATTGCCCCCCATCAAACTGTTTGTTATTTACCCACCGTTGTAGGCTAGGCACGCCAACATAATCAAAAATAGACGTTCTACTAGGTTTTCCAAATCCAGCATCTTCTGCTCCTGGCTCTCCAAATTCTTGACCAAAATACACCAGTGTTGGCGAGGTGCTTATGGTGGCAGAAACCACCATTGCTGGCATGCCTTTTAAAGCGTTACCGGCAAACTCGGGACTCGCGATACGTTGTTCGTCATGATTTTCTAAAAAGTGAATCATATGGTGCTCAATATCTTTGAGCCCCTCTTGAATCGGAGGAATATGATCGGTCCATCCATGACCTTGCATCACGTGCTTTAAGGTGTCGTACAATTCAACTTTATCATAGAGGTAATCCATTTTTCCCTTTTGAATATAGGCTCTGTACAATGATGGATTGTAGACTTCAGCAAGTAAAAAAGCCTTTGGATTTTTCATTTTAATGGTTGAATTCATAAAACTCCAAAATTCAACTGGAACCATTTCGGCCATATCATATCGAAATCCATCCACACCTTTGTCTAGCCAATACAGAGCTATATCTTTAAATTTTACCCAAGAACTAGGTACTTTTTTATCTTTCCAAAACGCAGCGTGTTTGGTATAATCTTCATGTTCAAACCCCTCAGGAAGTTCATCAAAGTCTTTACGTCCATCGGGACTAATACCGTAGTTAACTTTAACGGTTTCATACCAATCATAAAAATGAGGCTTTGAAGCTCTAGAACCATTTCCAGTCCATTTAGCAGGCATTTCTATAAATTTTCCATCAGATAAAGGGTGCGCCTCCCCTCCTAACGGACGATATCCGTCTAAAGGATCGGGAACTTCAAAAGCTTCTCCAGGATTGTAATAAAAATTATTATCTACATGATACGTCAGTGTGGTATCATCATCGGCACCAAAATCTCTGACGCCTTCTGGGTTGGTTAACCCTTTGTAATTACGCGCTACATGATTCGGTACAATGTCAATCAATACTTGTAACCCTGCCTTATGACTTCGTTCAATTAACGCTTCAAATTCAGCCAAACGATGTGTTGGATCTTCAGCTAAATCCGGATTTACATTGTAATAATCTTTCACCGCATATGGCGAACCTGCTCTTCCTTTAACCACATCGGGGTCATCTTGAGAAATTCCATAAGCTGTATAATCGCGAATAACATCGTGATGAGGAACCCCTGTGTACCAAATATGAGTTACCCCTAGATCCTTGATCTCAGCAAGAGCTTTGTCTGTAAAGTCGTTGAATTTTCCTACTCCATTTTCTTCTATAGTTCCCCAAGGTGTATTCGTGGTATTAGTATTTCCAAATAATCGTGTAAATACTTGATATACTACTTTCTTTTTCTGGTGGTCATTCATGTTTATTGAAGGTTTATTTTTGGTTTGACAGCCTAACAATACCCCAAAAAGAATGGTATATATAATATGTTTTGTTTTCATCTGTCGTTAGTTTAATGAGATGTTAATATGTACTTCTTTCTTAGGATTCCATGGTATTGGAATGCGTATGGTATTTTCTTTCTTTTCTGCGGAAACTCGTTTTCCATTAACCTTAATTTTCTTTGGGTCCCAAGTTATATTATGCACTATTAAAGTGATGTTTTTAGGATTCGAAACAAAGGTGTTTCCTTGCTCGGCTTCAAATTCAATTGCTAACCATTTCTTGTCTACCTCGGCTTCAAATTCCATGATTTCATACGCTCCTTTTTTAAAAGCATTGGCCAGTTTTCCATCATCATTGTAAAAACTTCGCTCACTTTCTACAATGGAAGCATCGTGATAATAATGTACGACCAAATCATTACCTGTATACAACTGCGTAGTTTGCATGGGGGGAGCCATTAACAAAAATGCTCCTGCTCGAACATAGGTTGGAATACTTTGAGCATTAGTAAATACAGTAGCCGTTTGTCCACCTTCAACACGTTCATCAGAATAGAAATCGAACCAGGCATGGTCTTTTGGAAAATACACCGCTACTTCTGCTTGATCTGCCTTTAATATGGGAGTAACTAATACGTCTTTACCCCAAAGGTAGGTACTCGATAAGGTGTCTAACGAAGTATTGTTGGGTTCTTCAAAAAACAAAGGTCGCATTAAAGGGGTCCCTTTCTGACTGTTTTCAAATGCAGTTTGATAATTATAGGGCAGAAATTGATATCGTAAAGCAATGGCTTTTTTAGCTAAATACTTGGCTTTATCTGATCTAAAAACCGGTTCACTTGGTACATCTTCTTGAGCATGAGGCCTAAAAATAGGCTGAAATACTCCATATTGTAGCCAACGTACATAAAGTTCATCATCTAGATTGGCTCCAGCAAACCCGCCTAAATCTGAGTGCATATACCCTAGGCCTTGCATTCCCATTTGTAATGAAATCTTGGGTTGACTTTGTAAACCGCCCCAAGTTCGATTGACATCTCCAGACCAAGGAATTAACCCAAAACGTTGAGATCCAGAATACCCCGCGCGCATTAATATAAAAGGACGGACCAATGGATAGTCTTTTTGATACCCTTCATAAATCAATCGAGCCCAATCATGTCCGTAAGTATTGTGTACCTCATCTGCAGTTCCTGTGGTATGTAGTAGTTTTGAAGGGTGTACCTCTGGTTCTCCTAAATCGCCCCAAACTCCTTTTACCCCAGTATCTATAAGTTCTTTATAGATATTCCA
>CBFHVY010000110.1:0-6048 GCA_965659555.1 Flavobacteriaceae bacterium | reverse complement strand
AGATAGCACCTATATTGAGTACAACTCCCCAAAAGGAGGAGGAACGATTAACGGACTTCTTTCATCTCCAAAAGACGCTAAAGGAAAGTTACCTGGTATTATTGTAGTTCATGAAAACAGAGGCCTAAATCCATATATTAAAGATGTTGGTCGAAGAGCGGCTTTAGAGGGATATATTACCTTAGCACCAGACGCATTATCGCCACTTGGAGGATATCCAGGAAACGATGATGAGGGAAGAGCTATGCAGCGTAAAAGAGATCGCAACGAAATGCTAGAAGACTTTATTGCTGCTTTTGAATACCTTAGTTCTCATAAAGACTGTACCGGAAAAGTAGGCGTGGTTGGTTTTTGCTTTGGCGGATGGATATCGAATATGATGGCTGTTCAGGTTAAAGATTTAGCCGCAGCTGTTCCGTATTACGGTAGACAACCATCTGATGAAGATGCTGCAAACATACAAAGTCCGCTTTTATTGCAATATGCAGGTTTAGATAAACGAGTAAACGAAGGTTGGCCTGCTTTTGAAAAGGTATTAAAAGAAAACAACATTGCACATCAAGCGCATTTTTATCCAGATGTAAATCATGGTTTTCACAACAACACTACACCCAGATTTGATAAAGCAGCAGCAGATCTATCTTGGGAACGGACTCTTGCGTTTTTTAAAACCTACTTACACGATTAATTTAGAAAGCTATATGTAAAAAAATGCGTTGGTATTACCAGGGCATTTTTTAGTATTCGAAGGTTCCGTATTCGCTTTTGATGGTTAATTTCTTAACATCAGCGGCTTCTACCCTACCCACAATTTGAGCATCTACTTGGAACGATTTTGAAATGGCGATGAGGTCTTCAGCAATTTCTGGAGCTACATACAATTCCATCCGATGTCCACAGTTAAATACCTGATACATTTCTTTCCAATCGGTTTTAGATTGCTCTTGAATCAATTGAAATAAAGGGGGTACAGGAAAAAGTTGATCTTTAATAATGTGGAGCTGGTCTACAAAGTGTAATATTTTTGTTTGCGCGCCCCCTGAACAGTGTACCATTCCATGGATACTTTCAGCAGTATATTTAGATAGTATTGCCTTTATAATAGGTGCATAAGTTCTGGTAGGAGACAACACCAATTTACCTGCATCTAGCGGTGCATTTGCAACGGCATCGGTTAACTTTTTACCTCCGGAATATACAAGGTCTTCGGGTACAGAAGCATCGAAGCTTTCTGGATATTTTTTAGCTAGGTATTTTGCAAACACATCATGTCGCGCCGAAGTGAGTCCATTACTCCCCATTCCACCATTGTATTCTGTTTCATAACTCGCTTGTCCGAATGAGGCTAAACCTACAATAACATCTCCTGGTTTGATATTGGCATTATCAATAACATCGGTTCTTTTCATTCGAGCAGTGACGGTAGAGTCTACAATAATCGTGCGTACTAAATCTCCAACATCGGCAGTCTCACCTCCGGTAGAGTGAATAGTTACGCCAAAGGACTTTAGCTCTTCGATAAGCTCTTCAGAACCATTAATGATTGCTGAAATTACCTCACCTGGAATACGGTTTTTATTTCTACCAATAGTAGAAGATAACATGATATTATCTGTAGCTCCAACACACAATAAATCATCGATATTCATAATGAGTGCATCTTGAGCAATCCCTTTCCATACCGAGAGATCTCCAGTTTCTTTCCAGTACATATATGCCAAAGACGATTTGGTACCTGCACCATCGGCATGCATAACTAAACAGTAGGCTTCATCTCCGGTTAAATAGTCGGGAACAATCTTACAAAAGGCTTTTGGAAATACTCCTTTATCAATATTCTTAATGGCATTATGCACATCTTCTTTAGCGGCAGAAACCCCTCGTTGTGCATATCGTTTAGATACTTCTTGACTCATGATTTTTGGTAAGATTTGCTACAAAAGTAAGGATTGTTTTTGAGATGTCACGGGGTTTGTTGGTTTTGGTTTTCTATAACAATAGCAACTTCATATTTTCTATACGAAAGCACTATACTGCTTTGTAAAGTTTATAGTGTTTTGATGTAAAAATTAACGAATTCACAAAATTTAAACTTGTGAATAATTAGTTGATAAAAGTTGATTATTAATCGGTTATAATGCTGCTATAAATCTGAAATCATTTTATATTTGCGTTGAATTCAACACAAATTAAACAACACAATGAGCAAATCTAAATTAGAGTACATTTGGTTAGATGGTTACCATCCAACTCAAAACATGAGAAGCAAAACTAAAGTTGAAGATAATTTTAGTGGAAAATTAGAAGACTGTCCGATATGGTCTTTTGATGGTAGTTCTACCCGTCAAGCAGAAGGAGGTTCATCAGACTGTTTATTAAAACCTGTTGCGATCTATCCAGACCCTGCAAGAGAGAATGGATATTTAGTAATGACAGAGGTTTTAAATGCCGATGGTACCCCACACCCTTCCAATGGTCGTGCAACTATTGACGATGACGATAATGACTTCTGGTTTGGATTCGAGCAGGAGTATTTCATTATGGATAAGCACACTCAATTACCTTTAGGTTTCCCTATTGGTGGATATCCTGGACCTCAAGGAATGTACTATTGTTCTGTAGGTGGTAGAAATACACACGGAAGAGATTTTGTTGAAGAGCATGCAGATTTATGTATTGCAGCTGGATTAAACTTCGAAGGGATTAACCAAGAGGTTGCTAGTGGACAATGGGAGTTTCAATTATTTGCAAAAGGAGCTAAAAAAGCAGGAGACGAGATTTGGGTAGCGCGCTACTTATTAGATCGTTTAACTGAAAAATACGGTTACTATATTGAGTACCACCCTAAACCTGTAAAAGGAGATTGGAATGGTTCTGGTATGCACGCTAACTTCTCTAATACAGTATTAAGAACTTGTGGAGATAAAGAGACCTACATGAAAATATGTGAGGCATTTAGACCAGTGGTTAAAGAGCATATCGCTGTTTACGGTGAGTTTAATGATGAGCGTTTAACTGGGTTACACGAAACTGCTTCTATTAACGACTTTAGCTACGGAGTTTCCGATAGAGGGGCATCTATTCGTATTCCTATCATTACTGTAGAAAAAGGATGGAAAGGTTGGTTAGAAGACCGTAGACCTGCTTCAAATGGTGATCCTTATAAGATTGCTGGACGTATTGTTAAAACAGTAAAATCTGCGAATATTTCGTAATATCTTCAGATTAAACTTTATAAAAAAAAAGCAGCCTAATGGCTGCTTTTTTTTTATCGTATTGTATAGTAGATAAACCCTCCATAACAGGCTAGTAAAATAAGTCCGTCTATCCAATTTAAGCGTCTCTTCTTGGGAAAAAACACCAGTGGTAAAATTAAAAATGCGATACCTAACATCCAATAAATATCATTGGTCAATAAGGTGGTGTCTTTTATTTTAATAGGTTGAATGATGGCCGTAATACCGAGTACCGCCAAAATATTAAACATATTAGATCCTAAAAGGTTTCCAATAGAAATTGCCTTTTCTTTTTTAAGTACTGCTATAATTGAAGCTGCCAATTCGGGTATACTGGTTCCAACAGAAATTACAGTTACCGCAATTAGACGTTCACTAACACCAAAGTTTAATGCAAGTTGAGTTGCACCTTTAATGAGCAATTCAGAACCTGCCCACAAACCAGCAGCACCAATACTCAGATAGAGTGCTATTTGATAATTGACTAGTGGGGTATCGTCTTCAGGAAGTTCGTCAACAATTGCTTGTTTTTGAAACTTTAAAAGATAGATTAAAAACACTAAGAGCATCCCTACTAAAATAAACCCTTCATGGGTTCCTATCGTTTGATCGTTATAAATGAAAAAATAAAAGAGGATGGAAGCTACCATCATAATAGGCCAATCTGTAGTATAAAAGCTCTTTTGTACATCTATCTTAGCAATGAGTAGGGTAATTCCTAAAACCAAGCCTAAGTTAGCAATATTCGACCCTAGTACATTACCAACAGAAAGGTCTGGAAAACCGTCTAAGGCAGCCTTAATACTTACAATGAGCTCAGGTGCCGAAGTAGCAAAAGAAACTACGGTCATACCAATGACAATTTTTGGAACATGCAGTTTAAGGGATAGTGCTACGGCGGACTTTAACAACCAATTTCCTCCTAAAATAAGCAAGGCCAAACCAAGACCAATAAGTACAATATTCATTGTGTAGATTAATTTGTTGCGAAGATACCCATTTCGGAATCGTTTAGAAAAGATAGCAAGACAGAACTGTACATAAACAGGACATTTTTTTTATCTTTGATTGAAATGCATCAATATGAAAAAATCATTTTTTAAACTCTTAGCCAAGCTCAATAAGGCTGTACTACCCTCTTTTACTAAAAAAGAGTTGGATATTAGCAAAGCCTCAAAGTTTCAATTGGCAATCATTGGCTGGAGAGCCTTTGTAACTCTTAATGCATTAGACTAAAAAAAAACAACTATGACAGAACACATTCATGTATTTACAGGAACAAGTATTTTAGTGAATCGCTTATACGGTTTATTAGAAGCAGAAGGCATAGGAGCCGTTATCAAAGATGAAACAGAATCTGGTCGCTTAGCGGGCTTTGGAGCCCCTATGAATGCCGTGAGTTTATTCATCTTAAACAGCGATATCGATAAAGCAAAAGCAATTATTGAAAGCTTTGAAGCAGAAATCAATGCATAAAAAGCATTAATAAGGTTTCTTATTTCAAAAATAGCTGTTATATTTGCACCCGCAAAAAGGCCTCGTAGCATAACTGAATAGTGCACTTGATTACGGCTCAAGAGGTTGCAGGTTTGAATCCTGCCGAGGTCACTTAAGAATAAAAAGTCTGCAATATTGCAGACTTTTTTTTTGCATCGATTTGAGCTTGCTCAAGCATCGAAATGGAAATAAAAAAGAGCAAATCTTTTATTTGTGACTTTTCATTTAGACTACGGAATTTATAGGACGCATAGCAATCCTGCCGAGGTCACAAAATCCTTACTAGTTTTAGTAGGGATTTTTTTTGTTTTCTACCTCAAAAGCGATAGCATCAACCTTACTTTGCAAATACATTTCTGTTGTTTTTTCTAAAACACGTTATTTTATAGCTTTTAGTTTAATAAAAGTATAAAAACATAAATAAATGTAAATATATTTTGTTTTATATTGTAAATAAAAATATATTTACTATCATATATACATCCCTAAAACAATTCCCTGCGTTTTATAAGGACTAACGCTCCAACATCGGATATGTGAAAGTTGAACCCGATATCAAACCTAAGTAAACCGAGTTGCGAAAATCGAAAGAGTAGCTTATTTAAAATAAATTAAAGAGGATAACCAAACCTCTTTCTAAAACGCTATGAAACTTATGAAAAATGTTAAAATGCCTTGTATACTAACCGTACTCCTACTTTTATTAGTGAGTTCTTGTACACAAGACCCTTCGTTAGAAGCTATTCAGAATAATCTTTCGGAACTAAAAAAAGACCCTATACTAATTGAGCTTATGGAGCAAACCATAGATCAGGTAGATCAAATAGTAGATTTTGAAACGTTAAAAGAAATGAGTCAAAAGACCTCACTAAGCCCACAAGAGACCACAGCTTTAATAGTTGCAATGGGGTATCGTAATGTTGATGAACATACTTTAGCTCAAAAAAAATATCGTAAACTGGCACAAAATCTGAATGCTAGGTATCATTTAGATCACATAGATCGTTCTACATTTATTAGTATTGCTCAAGAGGCTGAGTATCCAAAATTGACTTTACCAACCGACAAAAATATAGGTTGTAATTGTTTTAGAATTGCAAGAAATTGTATTATTGAAACGGGTGCAGCGGCTGTAATTGGCCATATAGCCTGTGCTAGTCTAGATATTGCTATTATACCCGGACTTCTTTGTCATGCTGCAGTACTTGTATTACAGGTTGCTGCTACTGATAATTGTAACGCAAACCGCGATAATTGCTTAGTTAATTGTTATACCTAATGTAAAGGCTTAGAAGATGAAAAATATAGCTACAAG
>CBFHVY010000109.1:3951-6084 GCA_965659555.1 Flavobacteriaceae bacterium | reverse complement strand
TGTCAACGGAGCAGCGGTGTTTAAATTAAAGAAAGGGAAAAGTCTGAACGAGCGTGTAGTGTCTTTACATTTATTTGAAGATGTCTTGGGTTGGATTGCCGTACTAATTGCAAGTGTAGTAATGCAGTTCTGGGATGTTCCTGTTTTAGATCCCATCTTGTCTTTAGCCATTGCTTTGTACGTATAATTTAATGCCCTCAAAAATGCAAGAGAAAGCATGTATATCCTCTTACAAACCTCCCCTAAAAACTGTTCTATTGCACAGTTAAAAAAGGACCTTTTAGCGATCAAAGGTGTTTCAACGATTCATAAAGTACACTTATGGTCTCTAGATGGTCATGAGAACGTCTGCACGGTAGAGCTTTCCATTTCTGCAGAAGCGGATTCTTCTACAATTAGAACCGAAATATTTCAACATTTGCACGATACATATCACTGTGAGTTTAGTACTATTTCGATTATTTAGGTAGGTTCAATAGAGAACATGCTTATAACAATCTTAAAATATGTAAATTTGATACGCATATTAAAACAAAAAGAAAATGGCAAATAATCAAGTAGATTTAAAATTTCCGAAGACAGGATTAATCACGATTGTCTTAATTATAGTTGGTATTATATTTATTTCAAAATCTGCAGTAACCATCGGATCTGGAGAGGCTGGGGTATTGTATAAAACCTTTGGAGGAGGGGTTGTTACCGATGAACCGCCTTTAGGTGAAGGGTTTCATATTGTAGCTCCTTGGAATACAGTTCATGTTTATGAAGTAAGACAACAAGAACTTTTCGAAAAAATGAATGTGTTATCTTCTAATGGATTAGATATTAAGCTAGATGCTTCGATTTGGTTTCAACCTTCTATAAATGAACTAGGTAAACTGCATCAAGAAAAGAGTGAAAAGTATAAGCAACGTATATTGCTACCAGCAATTCGTTCTGCAGCAAGAAGTGTGGTAGGGAGATATACTCCAGAACAGTTGTATTCAAGTAAACGAGATGCAATTCAACAAGAGATATTTGAGGAAACTAAAAAGATCGTACAAGATCAATACATTCAATTAAATGATGTGTTGGTAAGAGATGTAACCTTACCACCCACCATTAAAGATGCTATTGAGCGTAAACTAAAACAAGAACAAGAATCTTTAGAGTATGAGTTTAGGCTTGTTACAGCTCAAAAGGAAGCAGAACGTCAAATTATTGAAGCACAAGGTAAAGCTGATGCAAATAGAATTTTAAGTGCGTCATTAACCGATAAGATTCTACAAGATAAAGGAATTGAAGCGACCATTAAATTATCGAATTCAACCAATAGTAAAGTCATAGTTATTGGATCAGGTAAAGATGGAATGCCTATAATCTTAGGAAACCAATAGGGATTTCTTAATTAAAACAAAATACTGTGTTAATATAAACCCAACGAATAGTCGTTGGGTTTACTTTTTTGCTAAATATCTGTTAAACAGCAGGGTATATTGTAACGTAGCTATCTACACCTCGTCATATAAGTGTAAGTAATAACAATCATAAAACAATCATACCATGAGAAATTTTAATAACACCACAAAAAAGTTATCAAGCGAAGGAATTCAATCTAAACGATTAGTTTGGAACGAAAGAAGAAATTACAATTACAAATTTAATACACAGTACTTTAGTTAGTAATTAGTTTTTTAGTTTTTAGGAAAGGTTTTCGAGAGAGGACCTTTTTTTATTGCTTCTTTTTAGCAGGAAGTCTGTTACGTTCGATTTTCCCTTTCTTAAGGGCTTTGTAGTTTTCGTAACAATCTAAAACAGCTTCAATCATCTGCAAATCACTCGCTTTTTTAGTAAAGTATTCAGAGTAGTTACAATCAGAGATAAGTTCCATGAGCTCCTGACGGTCCATTTCTAAATACTCCATCATCACTTCTCTATCAAACTTACTTGCCATAATCTTACGTAACTCATCTTCTTTTTTAATCTTTTGAAGTTTCTTGAGCTGTTTGGGCTTTCTACCAAAATGATTGTATAAAAAGTCTATGGGCTGAAATAAAGCCGCAATAGGGGAGCTAAAGTCTTTTGTTCCAGGCTTACCAACTTCGTAGGTTTGAGGTAGTCCGTTGATCTTAATTCTAGTAAACTTATCTTTTG
>CBFHVY010000109.1:0-3941 GCA_965659555.1 Flavobacteriaceae bacterium | reverse complement strand
CGTCGATTTCTAAAACACCAATGAGCTTAGTAGATTTAATAATGATTTCTCTAACTTCCTCAGCCTTTTCATACAAGGCAATAAGTAATTCATTTCCTTTTAGTAAATCGTTGGTGACTTTAATTTTTATAGATGAAAACCCTAAATACGATACCATAATAGTATCATTTGCCTTGGCAGGGATTTCAAAAAAACCACTATCATTTGTAATGGTACCCACTACAGCATTAAGATTTAGTACGTGTGCAGCACTTAACGATTTTTTACTTGCAAAATCAATTACCTGTCCTTTAAGAGATACAGTTAATAGAGAATCAGTCTGAGAATATGCACTAATCGAAGAGATTAGAATAAAAAGGGATAGTAATTTTTTCATCACACAAATTTACTAATTAAATAAAAGTCAAGGGTTAATTTTGTGTGAAATCTCTGTGTAATATTGTGCGTACAACAGGACTCGAACCTGCACATCCTTATGGACACAAGCCCCTCAAGCTTGCGCGTCTACCAATTCCGCCATGTACGCATTTGCAACCACGTTGCTTAGTGACCGGGCTGGGGCTCGAACCCAGGACCCTCTCCTTAAAAGGGAGATGCTCTACCAACTGAGCTACCAGGTCATCCTTTTCTTAGCGGGTGCAAATATAGAGAGCTATTTTATAAAAACCAAGCGATTTTATTATTTACTTTCGTTTAAATATGCGGCACGAACTTTTTTGTATAACTCACTACTATAGACGAATTGTACAACCGACTCATTGTCAGTTCTAAAGATTTCATTTTTATTCCCTTCCCAGGCTTTTACTCCATCTTTTAAAAAGACTATTTTTTCTCCAATCTCCATAACAGAGTTCATATCATGGGTGTTTATTACGGTTGTAATATTGTACTCATGAGTAATTTCTTGGACAAGGTTATCGATTACTATGGCGGTATTTGGGTCTAATCCTGAGTTGGGTTCATCACAAAACAAGTATTTTGGATTCATTACAATGGCTCTTGCAATGGCCACCCTTTTTTGCATTCCTCCAGAAAGCTCTGCAGGTAATTTTTTATTTGAATTTTCTAGATTTACTCTTTTTAAAACAGCATTCACCCTATCGAGCATTTCGTCTTCTGGCTTTTTGGTAAACATTTTAAGCGGAAACTTTACATTATCTTCAACGGTTTGGGAGTCGAATAAGGCACTACCTTGAAATACCATACCAATTTCTTGTCGCCATTGCCGTTTTTCGTCCATTGAAAACTCGGTATTTATTCTTCCATCAAAAGAAATGGTTCCCTGCTCTGGTGTATGTAATCCGATAAGCGATTTTAAAAATACTGTTTTACCCGATCCACTCTGACCAATAATCAAACTTGTTTTACCTGGTTCAAAAGTGGTTGTAATTCCTTTAAGGACTTTTACCGCTCCAAAACCTTTATGTATATCATTTACTTCTATCATTAGGTTAGTAGCATTTGAGTGAGTAGATAGTTTGTGATTACGATCATAATAATGGTCCAAACCACAGATTGGGTACTTGCTTTTCCTACGGCTATTGAACCTCCTTTAACATAATAGCCATGATAAGAAGGTACCGTGGCAATAATAAATGCAAAAACTAGGGTTTTAATAATTGCATAAAAGACTAAAAAGGGATCAAAATCTAATTGTACTCCTCTGATAAAATCGATATAGGAAAAAATTCCTGAGGTTACACCAGCTGCCCATCCTCCGAGGATCCCTAAAAACATTGATAAGACAATTAAAAACGGATAAAAAAATACGGTTGCTAGAACTTTGGGAAGCACTAAGTAATTTAACGAATTAATACCCATAACCTCCAGTGCATCGATTTGTTCAGTTACTCGCATGGTACCAATACTAGAGGTAATATACGACCCTACTTTACCTGCTAAAATAATAGAACAAAAGGTAGGTGCAAATTCTAGGATGATTGAACGCTTAGTCGCGAAACCAATAAGGTATCTGGGAATAAAAGGGCTTTCGATATTTAGAGCGGTTTGAAGAGCAATAACCCCCCCAATAAAGAAGGATATAAACATGATAATACCCAATGATTTAAGTCCTAATTCATCTATTTCTTTAATCAAAGCCTCTCTAAATACTCTTCCTCTTTGTGGTCTCTTGAAAACTTGAGCAAGCATCAAAAAGTACTTTCCTACATGGCTGAGGTAATTCATTAGAAATTTTTGTTTAGGCTAAAATATTAAATTATAGTGAACCAAGCTTAATGTAATCAAAAAACTAACGAAAAATAAGTACCTTTAAGCTCCAAAATTTTAAGTAAATGCTAAGAAAATCTCTCTCTTTATTTTCGGTCTTTATTTTATGTAGTTGTACCACTCAACAAACTAAAACAACCCCTAAAAAACCTAAGCTCGTAGTAGGTATTGTTGTAGATCAAATGCGATATGATTATCTAACTCGTTTTCAAAATCGCTTTGGTGAAGGGGGATTTAATAGAATTATAGCTAAAGGTTTCAACGCAAAAAATACCCATTATAATTATGTGCCTACCTATACTGCTGTTGGGCATACTTCAATTTTTACGGGCGCTTATCCGTCGAGTCATGGCATTATTGGCAATAACTTCTACGACAAGTACGCTCAAAAATACATTTACTGTGCCGACGACAACCGGTATAATTCTGTAGGAGTGCCCTCAGCAAGAGGGAAAAAATCTCCGGCTAGAATGCTAAACACAACGATTGGCGATCAGCTACATTTGGCTCAAAACATGAACGGAAAAACTATTGGTATAGCGATTAAAGATCGCTCTGCTATTTTCCCTGCCGGACATACTGCAAATGGAGCCTATTGGTATGCTGGTGGCAAAGAAAACAAATGGATTACGAGTAGTTTTTATACCAACAAGCTTCCAAAATGGGTCAGTGATTTTAATGCACTCAATAAAGCCAAAGAATATCTTTCTAAAGATTGGGAAACCTTTTATCCTATTTCGAGTTATACCCAAAGTCTCGCCGATGCTAATCCTTATGAAGGAGTATTAATGGGCGAATCAGCTCCAGTTTTTCCTCATAAGCTTCCCGAATTGTTTAAAGCATCAAATAATTATAGCCTTATTAGTGAAACTCCTTTTGGAAACTCACTCACCCTAGATTTTGCAAAAGCTGCTATTATAGGAGAACAATTGGGTAAAAGCGAACATACCGACTTGTTGAGCATCAGTTTTTCAAGTACCGACTATGTTGGTCATACATTTGGAACTAAAGCGATAGAAACAGAAGATACTTATATTAGGCTCGACAGAGACATAGCATCGTTACTCAGCTTTTTAGATACCGAAGTAGGAGAAGGAAATTATAGCTTATTTTTAACTGCCGATCATGCTGCTGTTGATGTTCCCCAGTATTTAAAAGATCAAAAAATACCCGCTGGATATTTTGATTACGAAGAGTTTAAAAACTTTATCAATCAAAAGACAAAAGAACATTTTAAGTCCACGCAATTGATTGCACATTTTTCTAACTATCAACTCTTCTTTAATAAAACAGAATTAAAGCGACTACAACTAACAGCAGCTGACGTTGCTAAAGTGCTAGCTCAAGAAGCGCTACATTTTAAAGGGATACATAAAACTATAAGTGCTGACACATTTCAACAAACAAAATTCACCGAAGGCATTTTAGAAAAAACACAAAACGGTTACAATCAAAAGTGGTCTGGCGATCTCATTATTGTACCAAATCCTGCTACTATTTCGAGAGGCAAAACAGGAACCACTCATGGTTCTGGTTATAGTTATGATACGCATGTACCTCTACTTTTTTACGGACCAGGGTTTACTCATGGCAGTTCGAGCACTCCATATCATGTGGTTGATATTGCACCAACATTAGCCTATATGCTAGATATAGAATATCCTAATGGAACAGTGGGCAAAGTAATTAAAGAGGCTTTAAAAGACTAATAT
>CBFHVY010000108.1:0-6103 GCA_965659555.1 Flavobacteriaceae bacterium | reverse complement strand
ATGAAATTACGTATTGAAAATTTAACCAAGACTTATGCAAATGGAGTAAAAGCTATCGATAACTTATCGATTGAAATAGGTACTGGAATGTTTGGCTTATTAGGTCCAAACGGAGCAGGAAAATCTTCGTTAATGCGAACAATTGCTACTTTACAAGCACCAGACTCAGGATCCATTTCTTTTGGAGACCTCAATGTATTACAAGATAAAATGGAGTTGAGAAAAGTGTTAGGCTATCTGCCACAGTCCTTTGGAGTATATCCTAAAATGTCTGCTGAAGAATTACTAGACTATTTTGCAACGCTTAAAGGAGTACATTCGAAAGCAGATCGTAAAAAATTAGTTAAAGAAGTGCTGGAGATTACCAATTTATACGAAGTACGTAGAAAATATGTAGCAGGGTATTCTGGAGGGATGAAACAACGTTTCGGAATTGCTCAACTCTTATTAAATAATCCAAAACTTATAATAGTAGATGAACCTACCGCAGGATTAGATCCCGCCGAGCGTAACCGATTTTTAAACGTATTGCGAGAGGTAGGAACAAACTGTACCGTCATTTTTTCGACCCATATTGTAGAAGATGTAAAAGAGCTATGTAATGAAATGGCCATACTTAATGGAGGTCGAATTTTAAAGCACACCACACCTCAAGACGCTACCAAAGAAATTGAAGGCTTTGTGTGGAAAAAAGTAATTCAACGCGATGAATTAGAAGCCATTCAACAACAATATAATGTATTGTCTACAAGCTACAACCCAGATAATACCCTAAACGTTAGAGCTTATAGTGAAGAAGCATTAGCCGATGGTTTCGAGAAAGCACACCCGCAATTAGATGATGTATATTTTGCTGCATTACAACAAGATGAACCCCAACTTGTATAGTGTATTCTATTTCTTCAATCTAAAAATCTACGTATGTTTTCAACGATATTAACTCAAGAATTAAGCTATTGGTTTAAAAGACCAGCTTTTTATATTTATCTGGTCATTTTCTTTTTATTGGCTACATTTCTCTCTGCAGCGTCTGCAGGGATTTTCGATTTCTTAACCGTAACTACAGGCTCATCAGCAATAGTTAACTCCCCCATTTCTCTAAACACCTTATTTGTAGGAATGATGGAATTTATCTTTTTCTTATTTCCTTCTATCATTGGGGTGTCTATATACCGGGACTTTAAAAGTGAAATGCACACCATTTTGTACTCCTATCCGTTTACAAAATCTAACTATCTCTTTGCCAAGTTTTTTAGTGGTATTATCATCGTAACCCTAATTGTTCTTGTAGTTGGAGTTTCATTCTATATAGGATTTCGATTACCTGGAACAAATCAAGATATTGTTGGAGATTTTAACCTCCAAGCATATCTATTTTCCTATGCCATATTTATGTTGCCCAACATTTTGCTCTTTGGAATTATTGTGTTTGGGGTGGTAACGTTTACAAGAAATATCGCAGCCGGATTTATAACCATTATTCTACTCATCTTTTTAAGAACCCTTACTTCGGGTTTAGTGTCTGAAGAAGAAACCCGATTTTTAGCCGCGTTATTAGATCCGTATGGAGATCAAGCAGTTCGCTATTATACTCGATATTGGACCCTATCTGAACAAAATGAACTAATGATCCCGTTAAAAGAAGTCATTTTGTACAATAGGTTACTTTGGTTAGGAATTGCATCGGGGTTATTTGTATTGGTGTTTAGATACTTTTCATTTACACAAAATGCGTTTACCTTAAACTTTAATAAGAATAAAGGAGAGCGTAGTACCAAAAGAAATTTCGGAGGTATTGTTAATGTAAATTTACCCAAAGTCACGTATTCTCATACTTTTAAAACACACCTACAAACCCTTTGGAAACTATCGGTTATCGATTTTAAATACATCGTTAAAAGTTGGCCTTTTATCAGTATTGTCATCGTAGGATTGATCTTTATTCTAATTGGCTTAAGTGAAATAGGCGATTTGTTTGGAACTGCAAGACTTCCCTTAACATGGCGAATGCTGTCTGGAGGTGCAGTGTTTACCTTGTCTATAAATATCTGTACATTTTTATATGCGGGGATGTTAGTGCATAGAGGAAATATGGCTCGAGCAGATCATTTGATCGATGTTACCCCAGTTCCCAATTGGACTTTATTGGGGTCAAAGCTATTAGCATTAATAAAAATGCAACTGGTTTTACTCAGTATTATTATGCTTTCTGGACTAATTTTTCAGATATATAAAGGCTACTATCAGTTTGAATTAGGTTTATATATTCAAGAATTGTTCGGTTTACGATTGATCAATTACATCATTTGGGCATTATTATCCTTGTGTATACAAGTCTTGTTTAGAAATCCGTATTTAGGCTTATTCGTCTTGCTCGTAATTTCTATTGGATTACCCTTGTTAAGTTTAGCAGGAATAGAGCAGAATATTTTTAAATACAACCAAGATAGTGGACTAAACTATTCAGATATGAATGGGTATGGAACCAGTATAACCATGTATTTGGTCTATAAATTCTATTGGCTTTTAGCAGGAATGGTCTTACTAATCACAAGTGCTTTATTTTGGGTAAGAGGAGTACCAACAGCTTTTAAAGATCGTTTTAAGTTAGCAAATCAGCGTTTTAGAGGAGGAACTCGCATAGCATTCTTACTCTTTTTGTTCGGATTTCTTGCTGTAGGAATGCGAATATATTATGAAAACAATGTAAACAATACACGCTTGTCATCTAAACAACGAGAAGAACTTCAAGTAGACTGGGAAAAAAAATACAAGAAGTACGAAAATGCGCCTCAGCCTAGAGTGGTTTCAGTACAAACCCACATGAATATTTATCCAGAGTCGAGAGATTTTAAAGCAAAAGCTACCTACTATATGGTCAATAAAACAGACGATAGTATTGATAGTTTGTTTTTAAATCACAATAATTTACCGAGTGAATTTACCTTTAACAAAGAAGTTGCGTTAGTGTTAAAAGACACTGTTCATAATTTCGATATCTATCAGTTAACTTCACCATTGCTACCAGGCGATAGCCTTCAGTTAGTGTCGAAGGTAGAAAACAAACCCAATACCTTTCTCAGAAATAACTCTGCAGTGTTAAGTAATGGTACCTTTATCAACAACTTCAACTTATTTCCAACATTTGGATATTCACCAGGAGGAGAGTTACGAGACAACCAAACACGGAGAAAGTATGGACTTCCAAAAAATGATTTAAGACCACACCCAAGTGATAGTACAGCTTTGGGCAATACCTATATATCAAGAGACTCAGATTGGATTGATTTTGAAGCTACCGTAAGTACCTCAAAAGATCAAATCGCAATAGCACCTGGATACCTTCAAAAAGAATGGGTAGAAGGCGATCGAAGATACTTCCATTATAAAATGGATAGTAAGATGCTACATTTTTATGCATTTAATTCAGCGAGATACGAGGTAAAAAAAGAAGAATGGAATGGAATCTCCTTAGAAATCTATTACCATAAAGGACATGAATTTAACCTTGATCGAATGATGAAAGGCTTAAAGAAATCGCTTTCTTATAATGCAACTAATTTTAGTCCGTATCAACATAGGCAAGCGAGAATTATAGAGTTTCCTAAATCGTTAGGAACCTTCGCACAGTCGTTTCCAAACACCATTCCGTTCTCAGAAGCAATAGGGTTTATTGCAGATGTTGACGATAGTGAAGAGGGCGGTGTCGACTATCCGTTTTCAATCACAGCACATGAGGTAGCACACCAATGGTGGGCACACCAAGTAATTGGAGCAGATGTGTTAGGAGCAACCATGTTATCAGAAAGTTTATCTGAATACGCGTCGCTTAAAATTTTAGAAGAACAATACGGAAAAGAGAAAATGCGCATTTTCTTAAAAAAATCATTAGATGGATATTTAACCCAGAGAACAGGAGAACGCAAAAGAGAAAACGCACTCATGTACAACGACGGTCAAGGATTTATTCGTTACCAAAAAGGATCGTTAGTGTTTTATGCGATGAGCGACTATATAGGCGAGGAAAACCTCAATAAAGCATTGAGTGCTTATGTAGCCAAGGTTAAATTTCAAGAGCCACCATATACAACGTCCATAGATATGGTTAATTATATTAGAGCTGCTACGCCAGACTCTTTGAAATACCTCATAAAAGATATGTTTGAAGAGGTTACCCTTTATGAAAATGCAATGGTAGATGCAAGTTATAAAGCACTCGACAATGGAACCTATGAGGTACGTATGGAGTTTAATGTAGGTAAATACAAGAACGACGAAAAGGGGAAAAAGTATTATGGAACAACTGTTGGAGATTCCATTAGGTATAAAAACGATAAGATGTCTAAACCCCTCTTGTCTTCACCTTTACAAGACTATATAGATGTAGCTATTTTTGGGGAAGAGGAAGTCGATGGAAAAGTAAAAGAGAAAATACTCTACTATCAAAAACACAAGTTTACGCAGATTAACAATACACTCACCCTTATTGTTCATGAGCAACCCAAAGAAGTAGGAATAGATCCTTTTAATAAACTCATCGATACGCAGTCTAATGATAATAGGAGGAAACTAAAACAATAAAACACAACAGCCTTATGTTTTCATAAGGCTGTTATTATTAACGACAACCGCTATTAAAAGGAACTAAAAATCTAGTATCTTTACATCCCTCTTAAATAAACTGAGCTTTGAAAAGTCACTTACCTATTCTAGTATTCCTCTGTACTTTGAGCATTTCCGCTCAAAAGAAAGACAGTTTACCCTTACCATTAGAAGATTATATCCTGCTAAAAAAAGGGGACACCCTTACCATAGCATTAGAGGGTTTTGCTATTTTACCAAAGCATAAGTTTGCATCGGCCACAGATGCCCGCTATTACTACTGGTTTAAAAGCAAAGTATTTAAAGCCTATCCGTATGCAGTATTAGCTTCAGATCGATTAGATTCTTTAAACGCTCGACTGCAACGCATATCCTCAAAAAGCAAACGGAGAAAATACACCAGAATAGCTCAAAACTATTTAGAAGGGGAGTTTACAGACCAGTTAAAAAAAATGACCCGTACAGAAGGGAGAATATTAATTAAACTAATACACCGTCAAACAGGTCAAACCGCCTTTGAAAACATCAAAGAATTTAGAAGTGGTTGGAAAGCATTTTGGTACAATACAACAGCCAATTTATTTAAGCTATCCCTAAAAGACGAATACAATCCTAATGTAGAGAATGAAGACTACCTAATAGAAGATGTATTACAACGTGCATTTGCAAACGATGTGCTCAAAGAAAAAACTTCAAGATTAGATTTTGATTTTCCTAAAATAGCTGCCCAAAGAAAGGGAGAGATCAATGTAGAAGTCTACAAAGAGATGTTTGCAAAGGCTCGAAAAAGGGCGAATAGGAAAAAAAATTAACAGCTAACTAATTTGTGATTAGAGTATTAGTATTAAGGTAAAAAAAATACTTAAAAAGTATTTGTTTAGTTGGTTAAAATGTTTGTATTTTTGCGTCCCGTTTTTGAGGGAACGATCATTGGAATGCAGGAGTAAAAAAGATTTAAAAAAAACACAAATAAGTTTTTGTGGGAATAAAAATTGTTTTTACATTTGCACCCGCTTTGAGAGATAAGCGACAAAGTTCAGGAGATTTTGGAATACCCACAGCGTTGAGATATACGAATAGATAGTTTGGGTAGTTAGTTCGAGTCTAACGTTTCTACAAAGAGTAGTTAAGGTATTGGTTGAAGAGATTGATTACTACGATTACTAAAGTTCATTGAAAATATTGAAATTGACAGCGTAAACAAAGAGTAAAAACGATATGACTTTGTCATACTTTTTTTGAGACATCTTCTAAGTTATTTAAAACATACGATGAAGAGTTTGATCCTGGCTCAGGATGAACGCTAGCGGCAGGCTTAACACATGCAAGTCGAGGGGTAACAGGGAAGCTTGCTTCCGCTGACGACCGGCGCACGGGTGCGTAACGCGTATAGAACCTACCTTATACTGAGGGATAGCCTTTAGAAATGAAGATTAATACCTCATGGCATATTAGATTGGCATCGATTTAATATTAAAGATTTATTGGTATAAGATGGCTA
>CBFHVY010000107.1:0-6315 GCA_965659555.1 Flavobacteriaceae bacterium | reverse complement strand
TTAAGCGCTACAATTCTAAATCCAGCTGCATTAATTTTTTCTAAGATTGCTCCAGTATGTCCGTTCTCAACAGCATCTGGTTTAATCATGGTAAAAGTTCTATTTGTTGCCATAAGCTTTTTTAAATTTTGTGCAAAAGTACAGCTTTTAATGTTAAAAACAAGTTAAGGATACACTTGAATATGTTCTTGTATAAGCTTGTTGTTGAGTCCTCTCATTTGAAGTGTAATTTTAGCTTCTTCAAAAGAGAAGTGTAATAGTCCAAAACTTTTCTCATTCACTAAGTTTTGAATACGATATCTATTTTGTTCTGTATTTACACCGGTATAGGTGTGTGTTAAGCCACTTGAGGTAAAGTCGATTAACGGATAGTTTAGCTTAGGAGTGTTTAGTCGCGAAAATTCAGAAATATGTCGATCACCAGAAAGGAGTAGTGTGTTTTTAACCTTGGTTTTTGCTAGTAATGTAATGAGTTTATCTACTTCGTGTGGAAAATTCCCCCAGGTTTCAAAGCCGTGTTCTTGTGATAAAAACTGAATACTACTGACTATAACGGTGAAATCTGCAGGGGTTTTTAATTGTTCTTCTAACCAATTCCATTGGGCTTCTCCTAAAATAGTTCCCGTTCCGTAGGTGTTGGGTTGATATCTTTTGTTGCCCTCTGTTGCCCTAGTCAACGAAGTTCTAAAATACCGAGTATCTAGTACAATAACATGAATACTCCCTTTTGGAGTAGTATACAATTGTGCGTCATACACTCCGGGTCTAGCTCTTCTTGGATCGTTTTTGGGGAGCTCTAAAAAGTCGAAGAACAGTTGTTGAAAGGTGTCTTTCATTTCAAAATCTGCTCCTCCATCATTGAGGCCATAATCGTGATCATCCCAAGTGGCCATCATAGGAACCGTTTTTTTAAACTCTTGATAGGCTTGTTGTTGAAGCTGAACTTCATATTGAGCCTTCATTACTGCTGGATCATTGGTGTCTGCATAAATATTGTCGCCACCCCAAATCCAAAGATTGGGTTTGTTTTGAAGTATGGGTTCCCAAAGCTCGTTTTTAACATATTGTTTGTTACAAGAGCCAAATGCAATAACAACATCTGCTGTGTTTTTTTTAGAACTAAAAGGGCTGCACGCAGCGATACTTAGTAGCACTAAAAACAATAGATATCGAGTAAAATAGTTCATGATTTCTCTAGGGATTTATGACAAATGTAACATAAAATACGCTAGAAAAATTGGTATTAAATTGTATATTCGCAACCTATGGTACAAAATCAATTAGACGCCCTAAAGGCATTTTTAGCAACCCCTAGAAAGCTCGTTATTGTTGGTCATTATAATCCCGATGGAGATGCGGTTGGATCTACTTTAGCACTTTATCATTACCTTACACTTAAAGGACATTCACCTACAGTTGTGGTGCCTAATGAATACCCTCAGTTTTTACATTGGTTACCAGGTTCTGAAACGACTTATCGCTTTGACTGGCAAAACACTCAAGCGCAACGTGCAATCAAACAATCTGAACTGATCTTTTTGTTAGATTTTAATGCGCTTCATAGAGTGGGGTCTGATATGCAAAATACTTTAGAGGCCTATCCGAATGATTTTGTGATGATCGACCACCATCAGCAACCCGATCCTGTAGCTACATATTTGTATTCTGATACAAGTATCTGTTCTACCTGTCAGATGATTTATCATTTTATGGAAATGATGGGGGATCTCGATCTTTTGAATGCCGATATCGCTACCTGTTTGTATACAGGAATTATGACTGACACGGGTTCTTTTCGATTTAGATCTACTACAAGTACGACTCACAGGGTAGTGGCTCACTTAATAGAAAAGGGGGCAGAAAACGACAAAATCCACGGGCAGGTATATGATTCTAACTCTGAAGGACGCCTACAATTATTGGGGAAAGCTCTTCAGAATTTAACCGTTTTACCAGAATACAATACAGCGTATATCACCCTAAGTGAAGCTGAAAAAAAGGCTTTTAACTATCAAAAAGGAGATACTGAAGGAGTGGTTAACTATGCACTTTCAGTAAAAGACATTGTTTTTGCAGCAATATTTATAGAAGACGCTGAGCAAGGTATTGTGAAGATATCCTTCCGCTCTAAAGGAAGTTTTTCTGTAAATCAATTTTCTCGACTTCATTTTGAAGGCGGTGGTCATGATAATGCAGCTGGGGGAAAGTCTCATCAATCGTTAGAAGAAACAGTACGGACCTTTGTTGGTTTACTCCCAACATATTCATCAGCATTAGAAACGTCTTATGAAGCATAGTGTTATTTTTTGTGTATTTGTTTTTCTATTGGGTTCATGTACTTCGCCTGAACCAAGGAGACCCGTTACTCAAAAATCTTATACCACACTAGCAACCACCACTGAAAGTTTAAAAAAACTCAATACTACAGAAGACACCAAAATAAAGGCTTATATTGAAAATGACAGCCTTTATACCTATATCAATTCTCAAGAAGGGTATTGGTATGCTTATGAAACTAAAGTTGCTGAAGATCAACCGAAACCACAAGTTGGAGATCGTGTTATTTTTGAGTACAGCATCGCAGATCTTTTTGGAAATGAAATCTATAGTGCCGCAACATTAGGAGAACAATCGTATGTTGTAGATAAACAAGACCTCATTTCGGCATTACAAAGTGGAATTAAATTAATGCACGTCGGAGAAACTCTTATATTTGCCATTCCATCTTATCAAGCTTTTGGGCTCAGTGGCGATGGAGATAAGATTGGCATTAATCAATCAATAATTTGTAAAGTAACCCTAAAAAAAATCATAAAAATCGAATTACATGAAAACTAAATTTTTTAAAATACTACTTTTAAGTACCGTCTTTTTTGCGGCCTGTACTTCAGAATACGATGCACTTGAAGATGGAATTTATGCAGACTTAGCAACTGATAAAGGAAATATTATTATTAAGCTTCACCAAGTAGAAGTGCCGCTAGCAGTGGCAAACTTTATCACTTTAGCTGAAGGAACTAACCCAAAAGTAACAGATTCTCTTAAAGGGAAAAGATATTACGATGGATTAAATTTTCATAGAGTTATCAAAGACTTTATGATTCAAGGAGGAGATCCATTAGGAACAGGTGCAGGTAATCCAGGATATCGTTTTCAAGATGAATTTCCTAAAGATTCTACTGGAAACTTAATTTATAAGCACGATAGCAAAGGGGTATTGTCTATGGCAAACTCTGGAGTTTCTACGAATGGAAGTCAGTTTTTTATTACCCATAAAGCGACGCCTTGGTTAGATGGTGTTCATAGTGTTTTTGGTAAGGTTGTAGAAGGTTTAGACGTAGTTGACAGTATTGCTCAAAAAGACGTTTTAAAGTCGGTAACTATTGTTAGAAAAGGAGATTTAGCGGAAGCGTTTGATGCTCCAGCTGTATTTACACAACAAATTGCTAATTTCGAAAAAGCAGAACAAGATCGTTTATTAAAGCAGGCTGATGCTCAAAAAGCATTTATGGAAAAAATGGAAGTGGCTAAAGCTACTGCAACGTCTTCTGGTTTAAAGATCTTAGAATTGAAAAAAGGAAAAGGTGCGCTTATTAAAGAATCAGACGAAGTAGAAGTTTTCTATACCCTTCACCTTGCTACGGGTAAATTAGTACAAAGTAATGAGGGAAGTTCTCCTTTAAAGTTTAAGTTAAATGACCCACAGCGTCCAATGATTCCTGGATTTAAAGAAGGGGTATTGACCATGAAAAAAGGAACAAAAGCGCGTTTGTTTATTCCTTACTATTTAGCATATGGCGAAAAAGGTGGTGGACCATTTCCTCCTAAAGCAGATGTGATTTTTGATATTGAAGTAGTAAACGTTAGTAAATAATGTTTGAAACGCTTTTAGCAAAAGATAGAGAACTCTTAGTATTTCTCAATAATTTAGGAAGTGAACAATGGGATTCTTTTTGGTTACTCATTACAAACCAATTTAGTTGGACCCCATTGTTCCTTTTTGTTTTTTACCACACGATTAAAACATTTGGTTGGAAACAAGGAGGATTTCTCATCTTAGCCTTTGCCGTATTAGTGGCATTTTCCGATCAATTTACCAACCTCATTAAAGACCATTTCGCTCGTTTACGTCCGAATAACGATCCACGAATTAATGCATCTCTCAGAACGTTGATTAGACCTCAAAGCTTTAGTTTTATTTCTGGACATGCAACTACATCGACCTTCTTTGCGGTGTTTACTATGCTCTTGTTTAGAGACGCTTACAAATACATCTATTTATTAGTGCTCTTTCCGTTAGTATTTGGATACAGCCGCATTTATTTAGGGGTTCACTTTCCTTTAGATATTCTTTGTGGATATGGTACTGGAGTAGCATTAGCATTTGGATACTATGCCTTAATTAGCAAACTACAAGCTAGGTTATTTAGGTAGCTTTTTATTGTTGTAATACAAGTATTTTGTACTGTGATAGTAGGCAGTAAGTAGGCTATCCATTTGTTGTGCTATCGCCTTATGTTCTTGTTGAATATCTATGGTTTCTTTGGCAGATAAGTCATACAATCCGGTGTGTTTCCCGCTTTTTGTTTTCGCGTAATAATATCCGTTTTGAACAAGACCTACCGCAGGTTCTCCTTTAATTTTTAGATGGACAAATCCGAAGTTTGTGGTTTGCAAGCTATCTAAAGCATTAGCGCCTAAGGTGTAATTTGTATGGTCTATTTTGGCTACTGCAGCTGTAGTTGGCATGAGGTCTACCAATTTAGCAGTTCTTGTGATTTCGCGTGGTTTTAGGTACTTGGGAGCATGAATAAAGAACGGGACATGATGTACTTGAATGGCTAAATCGAATTCTTTTTGGTAGTTTGAAGTAGGATTCATGGAGGTATTATGATCTCCAAAAAATACAAAAATAGTCTCGTCGTAATACCCTGATTTTTTGGCTCTTTCCATAAAGGTTTTTACATTAAAATCGAGATATCGAAGGGCATTTAGTTGCGCAACCGATTTAAAACCAGATCGACTTAGCAGGTCTTCAGAAATGGCATCTTCTGATAAAGGTGTATAAGTGTCTCTTTGATCGGGAACGGTAAACGGCATATGGTTGGTTGCAGTTTGAATATAGGCTGCAAAGGGTTGTTTGGTATTGTGAAGCTTCGCTAGAATTTTATCGGATTCTTTAAACAAATCATAATCATCTATTCCCCAAACATCGGCTCTGTCTTCTACCTCATAACTTCCTTCCTCATAGATTTTTAAACCGGTAATATTCGATTGAAATACTCCTCTAATATTCGCCCAATTGGCACTTCCTCCAAGAAAGTATACTTTTTCGTAGCCTTTAAATTGATCAAATATAATACGTTGATCTATAACTCTCGGGTTTCTAGAAGCCGTTTTAACATCATCAATATCTGCCAATCCAGTGATACTTGCAAATACACTTCCTGCAGTACCAGGTTTATGTACATAAAAGTTGTTAAAACGCACACTTTCAGACATCAAACTGTCGAGATATGGTGTAGTTTGTATAGGGTTTCCATAATAGCTCATGGGTACCACTCCCAAAGACTCTAACATAACGATAACAACATTCGGTTGGTCTTTATAACCGTCTTCAAAACGAACGGTTCTTTCAAATTGGAGGGTGTCTTTTGGAAGGTCTAAATACCTTGCCATAATAGGGTAGTAGGCCTTCGTTTTTTCGAGATCAACACCATCATTTCGAAAGGCAAAGCTATCGAAGAAATACAGTACTGGGTTTAAGGTAAATTGATTGATTTTATTATTCTTAGAAAAGAACGCTTCACTCCAACGTAATGGATAGTGGGTAATACTTCCATAAATTCCAAAAGACATCAGTAGAAAAGTTGCTACAAAATACACCGCTTTTCTCTTTTTAGATTGAACAACCAATGTGCTTTTTCCGTGAACTCGATATAGGGCATTACTGGCATAACCAATGATGACAGCAAAGACAAGTAAGCCAAAACTACCGCTATATACAGGGTAGCTTTCTACTAAGACCTGCGATGAAATCTTTAGATTAGTAAGGAAGCGCAACGATACAGCGTCTAGGCGAGTATCTAAGTAACTATAGTAGCCAAAATCGGTAAGATAAAACAGGGTTAATGCAAGGTAAATGAATATCCAATAGGTATTGGCGATATACCTGTAGGTTTTTTTTATAAAGAAGTTATGATGGGCAATTAACACCAAAAGTGCTAGAGGAAAACAGACTAGTATCGCCAACTTTACATCAAAGCGAAGTCCTAAAAGGATAGCAGTACCGAGTTCAGTACTCGTCTCGTTTTT
>CBFHVY010000106.1:3666-6347 GCA_965659555.1 Flavobacteriaceae bacterium | reverse complement strand
TTTAAAAAGAACATAGAGCAAATACCAGTTAACATAATCAATTTTAAAAGGTTGCTTAAATGACTAAAATCTTCTTTTGATGATGCGCCCTTGAGTTGAATTATAAAATAAACCAATGGTAAGAGTATGCCACATATGGTGTACAATGTAACATATAGATTTTGTAATAGATATGTTTTAATGACCATAATAATAAAGGTGAACATAACGAGAGCAAGGATAAAAACAAATATCTTAGTCCTATTTCTACCTATCACAATAGGTAATGTTTTCATTTGTTGATTATAATCCCCATCGATGTCTTCAATATCTTTAACAAGCTCTCTCAGCACTGTAATTAGAAATGAAAAGAAAGCATAGACAGAAATCATGGTCATTAATGCTATCTGATTGAAAAGTTGGTTTAATGTTTTTTTAGTTTCATCAATAATCTCTAAAGATTCTTGCCCAAATACAAATACCAGTACAGGGACAAGAGCAACAAGCACTCCTATAGTGATATTACCAACAAGTAGTATGCGTTTCAACAAAAAGGAATACAAAAGCAACATTGTTGCTGGGCCTATAAAAAATAAGGAAAAGATAGGCTCTTGAATACTAAAGGAGAGATATACCCCAAGTGTAACCCCGGTTAGGGTTAATAGTGTATACAATTTCCAAGCTTTAGATACACTAATAGTATGACCTATGACTACTTTGGAGGGTTTGTTAATCAGATCTGTGTCAACATCAATAATATCATTTGCAATATAGCCACCAGCGGTAATGCATACGATGGCAATTGCTAGTAGTATAAATAACGGAGTGGTGAGTACACTTTGATCTACAAGTAGATCTACCATACAATATTTGGTAAGCAGTAAAGTGAGTAAAACCATTAAGAGGTTTTGCCATCTTATGATTTTTACTATGGCCATTAAGTATTGTACTTTTTCTTTATTCTGTCTAGATCTCTATTGGTATCTCTAGCTTTTAAAGTTTCTCTTTTGTCGTAGGTTTTCTTTCCTTTAGCTAAAGCTATTTGTAGTTTAGCCCAACCTTTATCGGTTAAAAAAAGCTTTAAAGGAACTATGGTGTTCCCTTTGGCTTCAACATCTTTTTTAAGTTTTTTCAACTCACGCTTTTGAAGTAAAAGTCTTCGTTCACTTTTAGGAGCATGATTGTAATGATGACCAAAAGCATATTCTTCAATATACATGTTAACAACAAATAACTCTCCACGATCATTAAACTCACAAAAACTTTCTGTAATTCTAGCCTTGCTTTGTCGTATCGATTTAATTTCGGTACCAGTAAGCTGAATTCCAGCGGTATAGGTATCGAGAATTTCGAATTCAAAACGGGCCTTTTTGTTTTGTATGTTAATGGTTTTCTGCATACAGCATTTGTGATAATATTTGCAAAGATACATTTTTAGAGGCTTTAATTTCCCCTATTTTTGTAATAGAATATCTAAATTTATGCCATGCTTAAAAATATACTTTACCTTTTTATTAGTGTGCTAGTACTTTCAAGTTGTAAAACACAGCAAGACGAGCTTACTGCCCAAGAAATTATCGATAAGTCAATTGCATATCATGGAAGTAATGTACTGCAAAATAGTACCTTAAGTTTTAAGTTTAGAGATTTTAAGTATACTGCGACTAGAGTTTCAGGACTGTTTTCTTTACACCGTATTCAAAAGGATTCGGTATTAATTGAAGATATTTTAACCAATGATGGTTTTACCAGAAAAGTTGAGGATAACATAGTGCAGCTTGCCGATAGTATGGCGTTTAAATATGCAGAGTCTGTAAATTCGGTACATTATTTTTCAGTTCTACCGTTTGGTTTAAATGACCCTGCAGTGCTAAAGAAAAAACTACCAGAGACAACGTTTAATGCAAAACAGTACTACACTATTCAAGTGACGTTTAAGCAAGAGGGTGGAGGGGTAGACTTTGAAGATGTGTTTATGTATTGGATTTCTAAAGACAACTTTAAAGTAGCGTATTTAGCCTATAAGTTTCATGTAAACGGTGGTGGTATTCGCTTTAGAGAGGCTACAACAACTGCAACAGTACAAGGGGTGCGCTTTAACAATTACAATAATTATGCACACACAGATTCTACAACTACCATCTACACTATTGGAACTGCTTTTGTTGATGGAAGCTTAAAAAAAGTTTCTGAAATTAACCTAGAGGATATAGCCCTTACCGTTGCTTATTGATCTACTTTGAGTAATACATCGGTCACTTGATCTCCATTTACTGTAACGATATAGAGATTCGAATTGTTAGAATCGTCTATTTGAGGATATTTTTTTGAACCTAAAACAGTATTCACAAAAGCTGGTGTTGTATTGCTGTGCCCAACCACCAACACATGCTTGCCCTTTGTATTGTATTGAAAAGCAGCATCATATAGTTTTGAAGGATTGTACAAAAGTACCGGTAAATTATTCTGATCTGCAGTAGGTTTTGCAGTTTGTTTTGTTCTGTTATAGTCCGTGCTGTATACAGCATCAAACTTTACGTTGCTAAATACTTTAGCCCAAAGCTTGGCTCTTTTTAAGCCCTGTGTATTTAAATCGGGATTCTTGTTCGTAGCATCAGTTCTAACCTTTTCTGCGTGTCGAATAAAATAATAGGTAGTTACTTCTTGTGCTTGAGCTACACTAACTAGGGTAATTAAAACAA
>CBFHVY010000106.1:0-3656 GCA_965659555.1 Flavobacteriaceae bacterium | reverse complement strand
CATTGAAATCTTGGTTTTGATCAAAAATACATAAAATTAAAAACGATGCATCAAGATACATCGTTTTTAACAAAATATAAAAATTACCTTATACAGTTATTGGATTGCTATTGTTTCTAAATACTAAAGTATCGTCGAAGGCATCCAATAAAATAATACTATCTGCGGTTACCTTACCTGCTAATATTTCTTTTGATAAGGCATTGAGTACTTCTTTCTGAATAACTCTTTTAACCGGTCGAGCTCCAAATTCTGGTTGATACCCTTTTTCAGCTAAGTATGCAATGGCTTCATCTGTAGCATCTAACGTAATGTCTTGTCTGTTTAGGGTTTTTTTCACCTTGTCTAACTGCAGTCTAACAATGGCATCAATATCTTTTTTAGCCAATGGTGTAAACATCACGACATCATCGATTCGGTTGAGAAACTCAGGTCGGATACTTTTTTTCAACAGACCCAATACCTCAATTTTAGCCATTTCTGTAGCAGATGCAATATCTACATCAGGGGTACTAAAGGATTCTTGTATGATATGACTTCCTAGGTTTGAGGTCATGATAATAATCGTGTTTTTAAAATCGGCTACCCTACCTTTATTGTCGGTTAACCTACCTTCATCCAATACCTGAAGTAGGATGTTTAAGGTATCTGGGTGTGCCTTTTCAATTTCATCTAGCAAGACAACCGAATAGGGACGTCTTCGAACTGCTTCGGTGAGTTGTCCACCTTCGTCATAACCTACATAGCCTGGAGGTGCACCAATTAATCGACTTACAGCATGACGTTCTTGGTATTCACTCATGTCTATCCTCGTTAGGGCATTTTCATCATCGAATAAATATTCGGCAAGGGTTTTAGCCAATTCTGTTTTACCCACACCAGTAGTTCCTAAAAACAAGAACGATCCAATGGGTCTGTTAGGATTCTGTAGTCCAGCTCTAGATCTTCTTACAGCATCGGAAACTGCTACAATCGCTTCTTCTTGACCAACCACTCTTTTGTGTAATCGGTCTTCTAATACAAGTAGTTTTTCACGTTCAGATTGAATCATTTTTGTAACAGGGATACCAGTCCATTTAGCAACTACCTCTGCAATATCTTCAAAGGTAACTTCTTCTTTAATCAAACTGGTTCCATCTTGAGAGGCTAGGGTAGTTTGAAGTTTTTCTAACTGTTCATGAGCTTCTTTAATTTTACCGTAACGTAACTCAGCAACTTTTCCGTAATCACCATTTCGTTCAGCTTTATCGGCCTCAATTTTAAATGCTTCAATGGCAGTTTTTAAAGACTGAATCTCATCTACCACGGTTTTCTCTGATTCCCATTTGGCTTGAATGGTATTGCGATCTTCTTTTAGATTGGCTAATTCAGCATGTAGTGCTTTGAGTTTTGCTTCGTCTTTTTCGCGTTTTATCGCTTCAATTTCAATTTCTAACTGCATAATCTTTCTATCCAAAACATCAAGTTCTTCGGGTTTAGAATTGATTTCCATTCGAAGTTTAGAGGCGGCTTCATCCATTAAATCAATCGCTTTATCGGGTAAAAATCGATTGGTAATATAGCGTTGCGATAACTCTACTGCACCAATAATAGCTTCATCTTTGATTCGCACTTTATGGTGTGTTTCATATTTTTCTTTGATTCCTCTTAAAATAGAAATTGCACTTTCTGTATCGGGTTCATCCACGGTAACCTTTTGAAAACGACGCTCTAGAGCTTTGTCTTGCTCAAAATATTTTTGAAATTCATCTAGCGTAGTGGCACCAATGGCTCTTAATTCACCTCGTGCGAGTGCAGGTTTTAAGATGTTAGCGGCATCCATAGCTCCCTGTCCACCCCCAGCACCAACAAGTGTGTGAATCTCATCAATAAAAAGCACAATATCACCTTCGGCATCGGTCACCTCTTTAATAACGGCTTTTAATCGTTCTTCAAATTCTCCTTTGAATTTAGCTCCTGCGATTAAAGCCCCCATGTCTAAAGAGAAGAGCTGCTTGTCTTTAAGGTTCTCTGGTACGTCTCCTCTCACAATTCTATGGGCTAAACCTTCTGCAATGGCCGTCTTACCTGTACCTGGTTCTCCTACTAAAATTGGATTGTTTTTCGTTCGTCTAGATAAAATTTGAAGTAATCGTCTTATTTCTTCATCTCTTCCTATCACAGGGTCTAGTTTTCCATCTTGAGCTAATTTATTTAGGTTTTTAGCGTATTTATTAAGTGCATTATAGTTTTCTTCAGCACTTTGAGAAGTTACTTTAGTTCCTTTTCTAAGATGTGTTATGGCTTCCTGTAATCCTTTTTCTGTAACTCCTTGATCTTTTAAGGTTTGGGCTACAGTACTTTTAGATTTGAAAATTGCTAAAATGATATGCTCTAATGACACATATTCATCGTTCATCTTTTTAGCGATGATACTAGCTTCATTAAGTGTAGAGGCCGCTGTTCTAGACAGCATAATCTCTGAACCAGATACCTTAGCCAAACTCTCTAAATGCTTTGCCAAGACCTGACTCATTAACACGATATTAACGTCTAGTTTTTTAAGAATAAATGGAAGTACATTTTCATCTACATCCAAAAGCGCTTTAATAATATGCTCATTTTCTATTTGAGCATGTTGATACTCCTGAGCAAGGAGCTGCGCTTCTTGTATGGCTTCTTGTGATTTTATTGTAAAGTTGTTAAAATTCATAGTTTTTCAATTTTATTTTTCCACTTAACACAAATCAAAAGCAATACCATTGTATCTTTGCGTAACAAATAAGTCATATTGTCTGTAAAACCTTATTTTTACTGACTTTTTGACGTTTTAATTAGAGCTGTACTATGGGTATTTTTACCAAACTATTTGAACAAACAGAAGATAAATCGAATGACAATTCTTCTCCTTGGATTACCTTAACTTCGTTAACACAATTAAAAGAAATTGAAACACTTTCTACCCAACAAACCGTTCTCATCTTTAAGCACTCTACACGATGTGGAATTAGTAGAAGTGTTTTAAGACAGTTTGAAAAAATGATAACTGAGGACGTTTTTGGAATTCAATTTTACTATCTAGACTTGTTGAATTATCGTGAAATTTCAAATGCTATTGCTGAGCGCTATGCCATAGTTCATCAATCTCCTCAAGTATTGATTATAAAAAACAACACTGTGGTTGCCCACGATTCGCATTACGATATTACCACTATTACATTAGCCCAATATCTATAAAAAAGGGCTTCTGAAAAGAAGCCCTTTTTTATATCATCTCATAAGATTAAAATGGAGTGGCGGGTAAAATGGTACCATCACACTCGCCAAATCCTATTCGTACATTTTCATTCTTACAATACGCTCTCATAATGACCGTATCGTTATCGTTAATGAATTTACGCTCTGAACCGTCTTTTAATTGAACCGGATTTTGCCCTCTCCAGGTCAATTCTAACATAGAACCATAACTGTCTTTTGTAGGCCCAGAAATAGTTCCACTTCCCATCATATCACCAGCGTTTATAGGGCATCCGTTTACGGTATGGTGGGCTAGTTGCTGCGCCATAGTCCAATACATATATTTAAAATTAGAATTGGCAACCACTGTTTCTTCGCCACCTTCTGGTTTAATGCCCACTTGAAGATGGATGTCAAAACTTCCCTTTCCTTCTTGCTTT
>CBFHVY010000105.1:0-6407 GCA_965659555.1 Flavobacteriaceae bacterium | reverse complement strand
GAAGGGTGTTTTCTAATGCCTTAATCCCAAAGTTTAATTGCGCTACATAGCCCGAAAACTCTTGTCCAAGGGTTAGGGGAGTGGCATCCATAAGATGCGTTCTTCCAATTTTTACCACATCTTTAAAGGCTTCAGCTTTTTGAGCTAGGGTATCTCTTAATTGTTTTAATCCCGGTAAGGTAGTATGCACAACCTTATGATAAATAGCGATGTGCATTCCTGTTGGAAATGTATCGTTAGAAGATTGCGATTTATTAACATCATCGTTTGGTTGAATGGTTTTTTCTCCTTCACCAATGGTCTTTCCAGCAAGTTCATGAGCTCTATTTGCAATCACTTCATTAACGTTCATATTGCTTTGTGTACCCGAACCCGTTTGCCAAATAACTAAGGGAAATTGATCGTCTAATTTACCGGCTAAAATCTCTTCGCACACCTGTGCAATCAAATCGCGTTTTTCTTCAGAAAGTACACCTAAAACAGTATTGGTATAGGCTGCTGCTTTTTTAAGATATGCAAATCCATAAATAATTTCTAAAGGCATAGACCCTGGCGCTCCAATTTTAAAATTGTTTCTTGAGCGTTCTGTTTGTGCTCCCCAATACTTGTCGGCTGGAACTTCTACAGGCCCCATAGTGTCTTTTTCAATTCTGTACTTCGTCATAATTACTGGCTTTTTAAACGACTACAAATTTACAAAAAACTAACAGTATACTTGTCAACACGAGACTAGAATTCTACATTGATTTTTTTTTCAATATTGTGGTAGTATTCTAAAATATGTTTTATTTTTGTAGGGTATTAAAAAACACAAACCATGTTAGATTTTTCTCAGTTTTCAGGATTCGTTTTATTTATGTTTATTTTTACAGCCGGTTTCTGGTTGTTGATTTTCTTGTTAACATTTGTTGTTCCGTATTGGATTGGAGGAACAATCTGGGAAAATTTCAAATTAAAAAGAGAAGCTAAAAAAGCTGCCGAAGGCAAATAAGACTACTATTATAAATAAAAAAAGGCTCGCAATTTGCGAGCCTTTTTTTTGATGTAGACATTTGCTTATACACCAAATTCTTCTCCACCACCATCATAATCTTGGTTTGGTCTTCCTCCTCTATCCATCTTTTTCTTTTGATTGAACCTGTAAGTAAAGTTTAATGAAATCTGACGTTGTCTCCATTGAAAAGTTCCCTGAGAGATGTTGGTTGGATTCTCTACACTAGGAGAATAGGTAGTGGAATTACTTTTTCTTGAATTAAATAGATCACTTATATTTAATACCAATGATCCCTTTTCTTTAAAGAGATCTTTACTAAAGGCTAGGTTTGCAGAAAAGATGCCTTTATTAAAGCTTTGCGCTGTATTTCTTGGACCTCTATAAAAAAGTCTTGTTTGCCATTCGATATTAGCAGGCAACGTAATTCTCGCATTAAAACGTGTAAACCAACTGCTATTTTCGTTGTCAAAAAACTGGGTTACACTTTCACCATTTGCGGTATAGGTATATTCTCCAGAGGTTTTAAATCTAAAGTAATTAAATGTAGAGGATAGTTTAACCTTTCTCGATGCACTATAATTAGCCGTAAGTTCAAATCCATAGCGGTCTTCTGCAGAGAGGTTAATCGGTTCTCTAATAATGACATTTGTTGGTATGCCGTTTATAGTTCTTGTTTCCTGACGATTTACTCGTTCAATATTGTTGGTTGAACGTTGATAGTAAATGGATGAATTTAAGATTACTTTGTTAAATCGATTTAAGTACCCCAAATCAAATGAATTGGTAAACGTGGGTAATAAATCAGGGTTCCCCTTAGAGATGAAGGTTTCACTGTTTCTTGATTCAAAAGGATTTAAGAACCAAGATCTAGGTCTTCTTAAACGTCTACTATATCCTAAAGTAAAACTTTGTGCATCGGATAATTCATATCCTAAGTTTACGGTAGGGAATAATTCTGTAAACTTTTTGTCATAGTTGTCATTAGTATTTAATAATCGGATACGAGCAATTGTTGTTTCACTTCGTAACCCTAATAAGAATGATAATTTGTCTATTTTACTTCCATACTGCGTATAGAAAGCGTGCACATCTTGTTTAAATTCTAAATTGTTTGAAGGGTTGAATTGAGGGTCTAAATTTGGGGCATCAACCAAATAATTAGAGTTTAAGTCTTCAAAATTACCGCGATATCCTGCTTCAAACTGTTGGTTTTCGCCAATAGGCAATACATAATCAGCTTGAATTAAGGTGTTCTTAGATTCTTCATCTGTGGTGTTGTTTTCTGTATTCGATTGCTCACGAATTAATGTATTTTGATTTTCTTCACTCTCACTATATTGAAAGTCTAAGGTAAGCTTATGACCTTTGTCATTAAAGTTGTTTGTGTAATTTAAAGAGTATTGAGTAGACCTGTCAATTTCTGTTTCGTCTTGTATTCGAACAGAATTACGAAGCACATCACCAGTGATGTCAAATGAATTGATTGTGTTTATTGACGGATTTGCACCATCGGAGTCTCTAAAAAATATCGAACCAGTAATAGAACTTTTTTTGTTTAAAAACACTTCCAAACCAATGTTTGCGTTATAACCACTTCGTAAACGAGTCCAACGTCGGTCTTCGTTTCTAGTACTATCAATAACACCATTGGTTAAATAGGTAAGAAACGTATTTGAGTTTCCTGGTCCACCTCGATCATTGTAACCAATATTAGAGAATAGGTTGTATTTTTTTGTTCTTAGGTTTAAGTTGGTAGAGAGTTGTGTAGATTTTGGATCACCAACACTCACGTTTAATGCCCCATTAAAACCTACAGCTTTTCCTTTTCTTAGAATGATGTTAAGAATCCCAGCAGTACCTTCGGCATCGTATCTTGCAGAGGGTGATGTGATTACTTCAACACGCTCAATAGCATCGGCAGGTAACTGTCTTAAGGCGTCAACACCGTTTAGACCGACTAGCGCAGAAGGCTTTCCATCAATCAAAATACGTACATTTTCATTCCCTCTTAAACTAACATTTCCTTCCACATCAACATCTACAGAAGGAACATTATCTAAAACGTCTGAAGCAGTACCTCCTTTTACAGTCATATCTTTACCCACGTTATAAATCCGTTTGTCTAACCTAATTTCTACCGTAGATTTTTCAGCTACAATGCTGATTTCATTTAAGGTAAAAGAATCTTCTACGAGTTTAATGGTTCCAAAATCTTTATCTGAGGTAATGTTTTGTTTAGGAAGAGTAATCGTTTTAAACGAAATAAACTCAAAGCTTACAATGTATTCACCTTTAGGTACTTGAATACTAAACTTCCCTTTAGCATCTGTTATACCACCATCTACCTTATTGGTTTTAGTGTTTCTTAATACAATGGTAGCGTATTCTAGTGGATTATTTGTCTTAGATTCTACAACAGTTCCCGTAAGGGTTGCTTGAGCTAAAGTGGGACTTTGTGCAAAGAGAATATGCACACTAAATAGTGCAAATGCTAAGATAAAATAGTGCTTCATTATGTTGATGGTTGGTTCGTCTTTTAAGACTGCAAAGGTCATATTAAGTTTAACCACCTCTTGTTAATTATTTGTTAAACAAAAATCAAACAACGTTAAACAAAACAAAATCAAAGTATTGCGTGAATGTTTTCAGGAGGTCTTCCAATAACAGCTCTAGCATTATTAACCACAATAGGTCGCTCGATAAGTTTTGGATTTGCTACCATGGTAGCAATAATTTCTTGATTACTTAAATTTTTTCCTTTGAATTGTTCTTTCCAAATGCTCTCATTTTTTCGAACTAAGTCCATAGGAGCTATATCGAGAACTTGAATCAATGTGGTAAGTTCTTGGACATTTAAAGGTTGTTTAAGGTAGTCTACAACTTTGAAGGGTTTTCCCGAGGCTTCAAGGATGGCTAGGCCCTCTCTAGATTTTCTACATCTAGGGTTATGATAGATGTGAATCATTTTAAGGTAGATTTAAAAACGTTTTGAACAGTTCCATTGTTAAACAACGAGTCTATGTCCGATTGAAGGTAATACCTCACTTCAGATCTATAAAAATCATTAACACCGCTCTTTTCCTTTTTGTAAGTTGATTGTGATGGAACCCCACCTTCGTAGACATAATTGCTAAATTTTACATAAATTGTATCAGAGCTTACTTCGGTTACCTTGGCAAAAGAATAAGTCTTCGATTTTTCATCAAAAACAATAACATCTTCTTTTTCTAGAGCTTTGATATTGTTTGTTAACTCAACTTTAGATTGCGCAGCATCGTACATAAAATACAACACTAGAGCAGCAATAATAATAACACCTGCAAAAAGAGTCACAGGGGTTTTAAAGTTTTTCTTTTCAAATTTCAGCTTTTCTTTTAGTTGAGGATCAAGCTCTTTTTTTTGGTAAACTTTCTGACAGTGGTCGCAAAAGACACTCATCTTTTTTGAAAATGGGAAAACAGGAATCCAAAACACACTAAAGTAGCGTGCACCAACATGAAGATGTAGGTCATTCGATTCGCAATTTGAGCATTTTGCTCCTGGTAGTTTTTTGGTACCTAATTCTTTAGTACCTGTGCCATATATAATCATAATCTTTAATTTTTCTGTCCATTCAACATTAAGAAAGCCTTTAAAAAAGCTCCTATGTTTCCGTCTAAAACCGCTTCTACATTCCCGGTTTCGTGAGCAGTTCTAACATCTTTAATCAATTTATAGGGGTGTAATACATAGTTTCGAATTTGACTTCCCCATTCATTTTTTAATTTATTAGCTTCGATATCTTCTCTAGCCTCTAATTGCTTTTGAAGTTCAATTTCGTAGAGCTGAGATTTTAGCATCTGAAGTGCAGTTGCTCTATTATCGTGTTGCGATCTTGAGTTAGAACAAGAAATTTGTATTCCTGTAGGTTTGTGAGTAAGCTGAACTTTAGTTTCTACTTTATTTACGTTTTGTCCTCCAGCGCCACTAGATCTAGCGGTTGTAATTTCTATATCTGCGGGGTTGATGTCAATTTCAATGGAGTCATCTGCAACAGGATACACATACACTGAAGCAAATGAGGTATGACGCTTGGCATTGCTATCAAACGGAGAGATACGCACTAAACGATGCACTCCATTTTCTCCTTTTAGCCAACCAAAAGCATAATCACCCTCAAACTCTAAGGTTACTGTTTTTATCCCAGCAACATCCCCTGCCTGATAGTTGAGTGTTTTAACTTTAAATCCTTGCTTTTCTGCCCACATCGTATACATACGAGTTAGCATTTCTGCCCAATCACAGCTCTCTGTTCCTCCAGCACCAGCAGTAATTTGAATTACGGCACTTAAGTCATCGCCCTCATTAGAAAGCATATTCTTAAATTCTAAATCTTCTAAAAAGCTGAGTGTTTTTTCATGGTGAAGAGCTACTTCTTCGGCACTTATTTCCTCTTCTTTATAAAAATCAATCAAAACAATTAAATCCTCCAATAAGGCTTTTGTTTTTTCATAATCTTCTACCCATTTCTTTTTAAAGCGAAGGGTTTTCATGAGGCTTTCTGCTTTTTTTGGATCATTCCAAAAATTGGGGTCAGCTGTTTTTTCCTCCTCATTAGAAATTTCAATTCTTTTCTGTTCGATAGAAAGGTAATCGTGAAGTTTCTCGACTCGGGTTACTATATCTTTAAGTTGGTCTTGTGTAATCATAAACTAGAGCAAAAATATATTAAAATTTATGATTTTGGCCTCTTATTAGTCCTAGTTATTTTATAGTTTTATGCAAATTTTAAAAATTATGAAGGCACGTTTAATTCTTATTTTATGTTTAGTAAGCAGTGTATATGGATTCTCTCAAGAGTTTACAACACTAGAAAATACCACTGCATTTAAAGGATACTTTACATTTCATTATCAAGAAACTACCGATAAAATTTTCTTAGAAGTTAGTCAGTTAGATACAGAATTTTTATATGTTAATGCGCTTTCTGAAGGTATTGGCTCTAATGATATTGGTATTGATCGTGGGCAGTTAGGCGATGGTGTTGTGGTTAAATTTATTAAACGTGGAAATAAACTGTTACTCATTCAGCCCAATCAAATGTATCGTGCTAACTCGAATAATAAAGAGGAAAAACAGTCGGTAAAAGAGGCGTTTGCAAAATCAGTATTACATGGTTTTGTGATCAAAGAAACACAGCAAAACACCTATTTAGTTGATGCTACTTCTTTTTTGATGAGAGATGCTCATGGAGTGGCTAGAACCCTTGCTAGAAGTAATCAAGGGAATTATAGATTAGATCTATCGAGAAGTGCGGTCAACTTAGATCGTACTAAAGCGTTTCCTAAGAATGTAGAATTTGATCTTATGCTCACCTTTCAAGGACAACCTAAGGGCTATAATATTAGGAGTGTTACTCCAGATGCTTCTGCTA
>CBFHVY010000104.1:290-6482 GCA_965659555.1 Flavobacteriaceae bacterium | reverse complement strand
AAGCTACCAGCCCATTATCCGTTTGTTTGCTCCTACAAAACTTCAAGTTGCAGCGCTACAATCGATGTATACCCCTTCCGATAAAACGCATATTACTACTGAGGTAGCGTTGAGTGCTAATGACCAGAATTTGTTTTCGAGTATTGATAATGATCAGAATAATGGAATAGCCACAAAAGTAGCTTGGAAACAACGTTTATTAGAAGGGAATTGGAATCTAATGAGTGCCGTAGAGTATCAATTTATACACAAAAACTTTGCTACAGTGCAACGATTTCAAGCTGTAGAATTTAATCGTGATTGGAATCTCTTTAATGCTCAAGGTCACCAACAACAAATTACCACTACTTTAGATCTCAATAAAGGCCCTCAACAAAAAATAAAGTATGCGTTTACCCATTTGTCGTTTTCTGAAAACTTTAAAGGAAACATGCATGAATTTAGCAGCACAAATAGTATCAATCAGACTAGTTTTTATTCATGGGCACGTGTACTCAACAACACTTCTACATTAGAAGACAACAGTTTTATTCGTGCAAAAGCTGGAATTGAACAAGATTTAAATTCTCTATGGATTGGGGGTTTTGCTGCTTTAGAAAGCAATAAGCGTAAACGTACAGATACCAATACTTTTTTTAATACGAGTCACCAGTTTAACGAATACGAAGGGTATATCGGTATTGGAGACAGTACGCGAGTATTTGCAAAACTAGGGGTTAACCTTCGTACAAATGACAGTATTAGAGGATATCAATTTACCCAAATTAATGAACGAAAAACGTTCTATATAAACAGTAAACTCATTCAAAAGAAAAACACCAATTTAGGTGTCTATGCTAATTATAGACAAACTGAAAACAGTTTTGCTGATGATGAAAAAACCTTGAATTCAAAAATTGTGTTTAACCAACGACTTTTCAATAATATGGTTACGTTAGGTACCGTTTATGAAACTGCTTCTGGAAACGTAGCACGTCAAGATTTTGTATACATCGCCACAGAACCAGGGCAAGGATTCTACACCTGGATAGATTACAACAACAATGGCATTCAAGACTTCGATGAATTTGAAATTGCCGAATTCCAAGACCAAGCAAATTTTCTTCGTGTACCCCTTCCTAACTTGAGATATATAGCCACACAACGCGCACAATGGAACCAATCTTTAGGTTTAAATTTCTCGACATGGAAAACTAAAAAAGGGTTTAAAAAAGTACTAGCTCATGTTCAAAACCAAACCTTTTTAGCGATAGACAATGAGCAAGAACGACAACAGAATCAGTTTAACCTAAACCCTTTTAACACCGGAAACGATAACCAGATTAGGCTTAATTACTCGTTTAGAAATAGCCTATACATCAACCGAAATCTTCAACGTCATAGTGTTACCTATACCTTTGGAAACACCAATACCAAGCAGCAATTTTTTATAGGAATTCAAGACAATACCTCCAAAACTCATGAGCTTGCGTTTCAACATAAGTTTAAGAAGTACTGGTTAGTAGATGTACTAACTAAGGTTTCAGAAAACACTTTAGCTACTGAAAATTTTGCGAGTAGAAATTACAATATTGAAAGTGTAGAATTCGCTCCTAAAATTAGTTATTTGGTTAGCAATTCAAATCGCTTTAGTGCCTTTTACACTTATAAGAATAAAGAAAATATAGCATCTGCTTTAGAGTCGCTAGACCAACATAAATTGGGAGTTGAATATCTAAAGGTTAGTAAAAAATCAAATCAGTTGAGTCTTAACCTTACCGCTTTTTTTAACGATTTTAATGGAAACGCTAATTCCCCTGTAGGGTATCAAATGCTAGAAGGACTACAAGAAGGTAAAAACTATACCTGGTCGGCGTTATTCAGCAAAAAACTCAGCACAATTTTTAATCTAAATTTTAACTACTTTGGTAGAAAAAGTGAACGTTCCTCTACCATTCATACGGGCACTATTCAGTTACGGGCAATCTTCTAAATGATTTTGTTCTTTTTATAAAACATGTATCTTTAACAAAAATTAAAACCTAATGAAAAAATTCCTATTCAGTATTGTATTCTTAACTAGCTTTTGTGTTCAGGCACAACAAGAAGTAAAAGTAGATTTAGGCGATGCACTCGTTTTAAAAACTTTAGAAGTATCGTATGAAAAATACTTGTCGGAGGTATCATCAATTGGGGTTTCGGCCTTATTTAACTTTGAGGGTAGAGGATCTGATTTTAGATACAACGAAAACCAAATGATTACTCCCTTCTTTAGACATTATTTTACGAGCGAAGCTATGTGGAATTTTTTCGGTGAAGTATGGATGGGCATAAATTTTGGAGAATATGAAGTAGACCCTAATGGAAACTTACGTTATGAGAACTATACCGATGGTGCCTTGGGAGTAGCTATAGGGAGCAAATACGTTTCTGAAGGCGGTTTAGTAATAGATATTCATGGAGGTCTTGGAAGAAACCTCTTTGGTTCAGAATCTCCACTCATAGTACCTAGAGTGGGTGTAGGAATTGGATATCGATTTTAAAACATAAAAAAACCTCAGCAAAACTGAGGTTTTTTTATGGACCATCTTATCGCACTATATTTTCATTAACCAATAACGAACAGCAACCTCTTCTTTAATAAGTGCACTAAGTGCAGTTATAGGGACGCGCTTTTGTTCCATTGTGTCTCGATATCTAACTGTTACTGATTGGTCTTCTAAAGTATCATGGTCTACAGTAATACAAAAAGGAGTTCCGTTGGCATCTTGTCTTCTATAACGTCTTCCAACAGCATCTTTTTCATCGTAAGCAACATTGAAATCCCATTTGAGATCTTCCACAATCTGTTGCGCGATTTCTGGTAACCCATCCTTTTTAACTAAGGGTAAAATTGCAGCTTTAATTGGCGCTAAAACAGCAGGAAGTTTTAATACCGTTCGCGTGGTACCGTTCTCTAATTTTTCCTCTTGAAGGCTATTAGAAAAAACAGCTAAAAACATACGGTCTAAACCAATAGAAGTTTCTACCACATAGGGTACATAGTTTTTGTTTTCTTCGTGGTCAAAGTATTGTAATTTCTTTCCCGAAAACTCTTCGTGTGCCTTAAGGTCGAAGTCAGTTCGTGAATGAATTCCTTCTAACTCTTTAAATCCAAAAGGAAATTTAAACTCAATATCTGCCGCAGCATCTGCGTAATGTGCTAATTTCTCGTGATCGTGAAAACGATAATTATCGGCTCCCATTCCTAGGGAAAGATGCCATTTAAGACGGTTTTCTTTCCAGGTAGTATACCATTCTTTTTGAGTTCCTGGTTTTACAAAAAATTGCATTTCCATTTGCTCAAACTCACGCATTCTAAAAATAAACTGACGTGCTACGATTTCATTTCTAAAGGCTTTTCCGGTTTGTGCAATTCCAAATGGAATCTTCATACGACCGGTTTTTTGAACATTTAAGAAGTTTACAAAAATACCTTGAGCTGTTTCTGGACGTAAATATAAATCCATTGCAGATTCTGCAGAGGCTCCTAGTTTGGTGCCAAACATAAGGTTAAACTGCTTAACATCTGTCCAGTTTTTAGAACCTGTTAAAGGGTCAGCAATTCCTAACTCTTCTATAAGTGCTTTTACATCGGCTAAATCTTCCTTTTCTAAAGATTTTGCGAGTCTACTTAAAATGGTGTTGATTTTTTCTTGATAGCCTAAAACACGTCCATTTGTAGAAATAAACTCTTCTTTATTAAAAGCATCTCCAAATCGCTTGGCTGCTTTTGCTACTTCTTTATCAATTTTAGCTTCAATTTTAGCACAATAGTCTTCTACTAAAACATCGGCTCTATAGCGTTTTTTTGAATCTTTATTGTCGATTAATGGGTCATTAAAAGCATCGACATGTCCAGAAGCTTTCCACGTTGTAGGGTGCATTAAAATTGCTGCATCGATTCCAACAATATTATCGTGCATTTGCACCATTGCTTTCCACCAATACTCGCGAATATTTTTCTTGAGCTCCACTCCATTCTGAGCGTAGTCGTACACTGCACTTAATCCGTCATATATTTCACTAGAAGGAAAAATATATCCGTATTCTTTAGCGTGCGATATTACCTTTTTAAATTGATCTTCTTGATTTACCATAATGAGGGCAAATATACATTATTCAAAAAAGCTAACATAAAAAATTAAATCGCTTTTTTACAACAATAGACAAAGGCTGGAGGAAAATTAAGAAGCTCAAAATCTAAACGAATTGCATCCTTAAAAACTCGTTTTAATTTTTTGTAATACGTTAAACTGTATTGATATTGAATAAATGATCCCTTAGGATCTAGGGCTTCATAAGAATCGTGAAGAATATTGGCAGACACTTCTTCTGGAAGAATACTTAAGGGTAAACTGGAGATGATATGACACGTTTTTTGGTGTCCTAGTTTATTAATTTCATCTACTATATGCTCTGCAGAAACGTTTAATACCGTTAATTGTGGGTGATTAAATTCTTGTAACTGTTTGTAAAAATGAGTGTTGATTTCAAAACAAATTAAATGGGCCTCTGGATGCAAATTGTTTAATATCTTCCTCGTAATTGCACCATTACCCGGACCTAATTCTACCAAAACGTTGGCTTTGTTAAAATCTACATAAGACAACATTCTTTTAGCGAGGAATCGAGAACTGGGGGTTAAAGTTCCAGAAGTTTTGTAATTCTTAAGAGCTACTTTAAAGAATTTGAGGCGTTTAGACAATTTTGGTATGATTATTTTTTAGTACTTTTCTAAAAAAAGCTTTGTAAAGATGCACTTTTTAAAAGATATATACCATTTATTTTATCCTAAAATTTGTCATTGTTGCGCTGAACAACTAGTGGCATCTGAAGAACTTGTTTGTACCACTTGCCTGCACGATTTACCCTTACTCTGCATTACGAATACCAAGAAAAATAAGATCAGTGCTCTTTTGAGGGTAAGTTTATCATTGTTGACGCCTTAGCTTTTTTGGCTTATGAACATGGGGGCAAAACCCAACAACTTATTCATCATTTAAAATACAAAGGTAAGGAGGCTATTGGATCGTGGTTAGGGAGTTGGTTTGCCGATTATATCATTCAACAGGAATTTTTAAAAGATATCGATGCTATAGTTCCTGTTCCCCTTCACCCAAAAAAAGAACGGAAAAGAGGATATAATCAAGTGAGTGCGTTTGGAAAAATATTGAGTGAAAAATTACACAAACCCTATATTGAAAATAGCTTAATACGAACTTCACAAACAGAGACGCAAACTCACAAAAACAAATGGGAACGCTTTGAAAACAACAATTCAAAATTTAGGCTAAATACGCACTCATGGTTTGAAGGACAGCATTTGTTATTAATCGATGATGTGATTACTACAGGAGCAACACTCCTCTCGTGCTGTGCTGCATTCGAAGAGGTAAAAGACTGTAAAATAAGTATCGCTTCACTAGCGTTTACAGAATAAAATTAGTAGGCAAAGCCATGGTTTTTAATCAAAATATATCGTTAATTTGCAGCACTTATGATCAGCATTAAAAGAGCCTTAAGAATTAGTCTTACCCTACTTTTTATAAGTACCCTATACCAATGTGCTAAAAGAGGTAGGCCTTCTGGCGGACCAAAAGATGAAGAAGCTCCTTTATTTGTAACTGCAAACCCTCCTTATGAAAGCATTAATTTTAAGGCTAAAAAGATTAAGCTCTCGTTTAATGAATACATTAAGCTTCAAGATATAAACAAACAATTAGTCGTTTCACCCCCTTTAAAATACCCTCCGTTAATCTCTCCACAAGGAACTGCAAGTGAAACGATTGTGATTGAATTATTAGACACGTTGTTTACCAATACAACATATACCTTTGATTTTGGAAATAGTGTTCAAGACAATAATGAACGCAACATACTCGAACGATTTAAATACATATTTTCTACAGGTACCTATATAGATTCGTTAAGTACTCGAGGAAAAGTAGTTGATGCTTTTGAACGTGAACCCGATGAAGGACTTAAATTATTACTATATCCTCTAGACAGCACTTATACCGATTCCATTATCTACAAGAAAAAACCAAAATATGTAACTAGTACCATAGACAGTGTTAATTATCAATTCACCAATTTAAAAGAGGGTAATTATATCCTTATTGGATTAAAAGACAATGGAAATGATTATTTGTTTGATCCTGTTCGTGATAA
>CBFHVY010000104.1:0-280 GCA_965659555.1 Flavobacteriaceae bacterium | reverse complement strand
CAGACACCCTTCGATTACCTAAAGATAGCGTAATTAATACGCCATTAGCTTTTTTTAAAGAAGAGCGCCCGTTTGCATTTAAACGAGCTAATGAAGTGAGTAAGGGTAAACTTGTCTTTGGTTTTGAGGGCAATCCGAAGGATTTAAAGGTACAGTTACTCACAAAGGTTAAAGAGAATTTTAAAAGTATTTCTAAGTTTGACATTAAAACCGATTCACTCAACTATTGGCACACCCCTGTTGATTTAGACTCGCTTCAATTTGTGGTTTCTAAAGCTGA
>CBFHVY010000103.1:0-6540 GCA_965659555.1 Flavobacteriaceae bacterium | reverse complement strand
CCAATTTGGACTTATGAATTTTGTTGATTTAACACCATTCGTTTCTATTACTTCTGGGATGCCATGAAGATCACCCATCTCTTCAAATTGAGCTGGTGCTATATACTCGAATTTCATGTTATTTCTTTTAGCAAAACCTTTTACTATTTCTGTTTTTCCAATTCCATGGGTTCCCCAAATGCAAAGAGGTGATTTTATATCGAATTTTAAACCAATAGAAAGGTTATACTTTATTAAATCTTCTATTTCTGAAGAAGTACTTTTTGTTCCAAATATTTTATTTTTCATCACTCCAAATTTAATAAATAATTTAAATTGATTGATTAGTTAATTCAGAATCTTTTATCTTAACTCTTTTTTCTTATTATATTTACTAATGACACACAAAGAATATTTCACAAACAGAATTAATGTGTTTAATGTACCTAAACTTAATAAGGAACAGTTTCTGTATGTACTTAAAATTATAAGCTTAGAAGTTGAAATAAGTGCCTTAGACCAAATTGAAGATAAGGTTTTAGTTTCAGGATTAAAGCAACAAAAAGTTAAAGAGTTTAATAGATTAACCAAAAGAAAGAAACCAGAAGAGATATATAAAAAGTTGGTTTTTAAATAGTCTTCCCTAAAATAACTATTAGATATACACAGTAGTCGGGTTACATACACATTTCACAGCTAATCCTCAAAAAAGAAAACGACTTTTAAATCGATATGGGGGTTATTGATTTGAAAATGATGGTTGGGATTTTTTGGCGTTTTTTCTAAGTTTAGATTAATTTACCGTACAATAACCGTACAAGTAATAAAAACAAAAAACCTCAACTATTTGATTATAAATAGGTTGAGATTTTTATTTGTACTGAAGGCGGGACTTGAACCCGCACGGGCATTACTGCCCACTGGATTTTAAGTCCAGCGTGTCTACCAATTCCACCACTTCAGCATTGGTATGTTTGAATAGAGCGAAAGACGGGATTTGAACCCGCGACCCTCACCTTGGCAAGGTGATGCTCTACCCCTGAGCTACTTTCGCGTAGTCGTATAGTTATGAACGTCACATTATCGCTAATGCGGATGCAAATTTAATACAAAAATGTAAACTACAAAGGTTTTTTGAGAAATATTTAATTCTCGTTTCTCGAGGTGAGATATCGATTAAAACCTATGGTAATTACATTATTATGAAATATCTTTGCCTTCGGAAAAACAGCCATGGATTCTTCAAGCATCATAGCAGAAAAGAAAAGCAGCAATAGCTTGCTCTCAGACCTTAAACAACTTACTAAAGTAGGACTGTCTATGAGTGTGGTTTTTTCATCTATAGCAGGGTATCTTTTGGCTGTAGAATACATCGACTATACCATAGTATCGCTCCTAGCTGTTGGTGGATTTTTAATGGTGGCCGCATCTAATGCTTTGAATCAGATTATTGAAAAAGACACCGATGCCTTAATGAAGCGCACGATGAATCGTCCACTTCCAACAGGAAGAATGAGCGTTACTTTTGCTTTAATTCTAGCCATTGTATTTACCATACTAGGCTTGAGTATTTTATATTATATCAATCCAAAAAGTGCCTTGTTTGGTGCTATTTCCATCTTTTTATATACCTGTGCGTACACCCCTTTAAAAGGAGTAACTCCCTTAGCTGTATTTGTAGGTGCCTTTCCAGGAGCTATTCCATTTATGTTGGGCTGGGTAGCAGCAACCAATCAGTTTGGTATTGAAGCTGGATTTTTATTTATGATTCAGTTTTTTTGGCAGTTCCCACACTTTTGGGCCATTGGTTGGTTACAATTCGAAGAATATAAAAAAGCAGGCTATTATATGCTTCCTATGAATAAAAAAGATGCAGGAGCTATAAAGCAAATTATATTTTACACTGTGGTAATGATTATCGTCTCAATAGCCCCAGTCTTAAAAGTAACAGGAGCATTTTATATTCTTCCACTTACAGCACTAGTAGTAGCACTTGCTGGAGGAGTAATGCTGGTGTACGGTTTTCAATTACTCAAAACCAAAACCAATACGGCTGCTCGTAAACTAATGCTTTCAAGCGTATTGTATATTACCTTAGTACAAATTATATATGTAGTAGATAAATTTTTACATTAATTCAATAGCATAATACAGATGAATACGGTAGATGAAGAATTAAAAATTGGAAGAAAAAAATCGGCAAAACCCATGCTTTGGGTGAGCATGATTAGTATGGTCATGTTTTTTGCAGGACTTACCAGTGCCTATGTGATAAGTATGGAACGCGACGATTGGGTGACTTTTGATTTGCCTCAAGCGTTTTATGTGAGTACGTTTTTAATTATTGCGAGCAGTATTAGCCTATTTCTGTCGCAAAAACTCTTAAAAAAAGGACAGCGAAGTGCCTCACTAGGTCTTTTAGTGCTTACACTAGCCTTAGGTTTAGGGTTTGTATGGCAACAATATGTTGGTTTTCAAGAGCTGCGTAGTATTGGTTTATTTTTTACAGGACCCAATAGTACTGTCTCTACATCCTTTATTATTGGGATCACATTTATGCATGTTATCCACGTATTGGCGGGGGTTATCGTGCTATTTGTTGTAATTTATAATCATTTTAAATACAAGTATACTCCAACAGATTTACTAGGGTTTGAACTCGGTGCTATTTTCTGGCATTTCGTAGATCTATTGTGGATTTATCTATTTTTCTTTTTCTATTTTATTAGATGATTAAAATTGATTAATTTTGGCAAACTATTAAAAAATATTTAACGAACAATTCTATGGAAGCAAACGTTGCTGTTACCTCTGATAAAAAACAAACCTGGAACGGTGGTGGTGTAAGACCCTTTGGAGCCAGTTATGGTAAAATGATGATGTGGTTTTTCATCCTTTCTGATGCATTAACCTTTTCCGGATTTTTAGCAGCTTACGGATTAACCCGTTTTAAATTTATAGACTCTTGGCCTATTGCCGATGAAGTATTTACCCACATTCCTTTTATACATGGTGAATTTCCAATGTATTATGTGGCCTTTATGACTTTTGTGCTGATTTTTTCTTCTGTAACAATGGTATTGGCTGTAGATGCAGGACATCAAATGAACAAAAAGAAAGTAACGTGGTATATGCTTGCTACCATTATTGGTGGTTTAATATTCGTAGGGTCTCAAGCATGGGAATGGAATACCTTTATTAAAGGTTCCTATGGTGCTGTAAAAACAACCGACGGAAAAATCTTACAGTTCGTTAAAGATGGTCATCAGATAGCCTTGGCAGACTTTGTTCACGGTGAGCGTCAAGACCACAGAGTACAACATACCCGTAAAAACGGATTGTGGTTTGAAAAAGAAGCAACTATAGCAACCTACTCTATCGATCAAATTGTAGCAGCTTACAATGCAGACCCATCAGTACAGATACGAACAGAGTTAATAGACGAAAATAAAAAGAAAACCATACTATCTAGAGAAAAGGGAGCTGTAGAGCTTGCTAAGACTAAGATGGTGGTAGAAGGAGCTAACTTAAAAGTGAATGAGTATGGAAACACCATTTTTGCAGATTTCTTCTTCTTTATTACAGGTTTTCACGGATTCCACGTATTCTCTGGAATCGTAATTAATATCATCATATTCTTTAATGTTATCATTGGAACTTACGAGCGAAGAGGGCATTATGAAATGGTTGAAAAAGTTGGATTGTATTGGCACTTTGTAGATTTAGTTTGGGTATTTGTATTTACCTTCTTCTACTTAGTATAACGTTTTAATAGCACAAAGAAATGGCACACGCACACGAATCAAATACCAAAAGAATCTGGGTAGTTTTTGGAATATTATCTGTCATCACTATCGTAGAAGTATTTTTAGGAATTATAAAGCCTGAAATCTTATTCTTCACCGATTTCCTTCATATGAATCTATTAAACTGGATTTTCATCATTTTAACATTAATGAAAGCCTATGGAATTGCTTGGGCATTCATGCACTTAGAAGGTGAGAAAACTTGGTTTAGAAGAGCTATCGTATGGACAGGAGTATTTCTAATTACCTATTTAGTTACCTTGTTACTCATTGAAGGAAACTATTTATACGACACACTATCACCATTAACAAGATGGTAAGATTAACAAAGGTGGTTTATCCACCTTTTTTTTGCTGAAAAATGAAAAAAATAACTAAAAAAAGAGCGGTTTTATTTGCACTGTTTATTCTACCATTGGTGTTTTTCTTGATACTTTCTACAGGTATCAACAATTTTAAAAAACTACCTGTACTCACCAATAACATTACGAATAGTATTGCAAAAGACAGCAGTTCAACAACCTTATTTAAAGGAAAAATATCTGTAGTTTGTTTCTTCGGAGATGCCGTAAATAACGTAAAAGGAGGCTTCTTTAACCTCAACCAAAAAATCTACAAACCATTTTACGGTTTTACAGATTTTCAAATGATTGCTGTATACCCAGAAGGAGCAGAAAAAGAAGTGTTAAAGTTTAAAAACGAAATCGAGGCATTTACAGATGTTCAGAAATGGACGTTTGTTCCACTAGCCACCCAAGAGATTGAGACCTTATTTAACAGCTTTCAAACGCCCTACGAATTAGATGAACATTGGTTTAGCCAACGTGTATTTATAGTAGATAAAGAGCTTAATCTTAGAGGGCGGTTAGAAGATAAAGATATCGAAGGGGGCAAACTATATGGTTACAATACCCAATCTGTAGCTGAACTCAACAATAAAATGAAAGACGATATTAAAGTGGTGTTGGCAGAATACAGATTAGCGTTGAAACGAAATAAAAACAAACGAAAAATATAAACGATGATCAAAAAATTCTCCTATATTGGTGTTGCATTTATCGTGTTATTGTTTGGTATTTATGCCATTCCAAAAATTGTAGATCGCATGAGTTCTGGCGAACTCAATAATGGCAAACAACGTCTGCATAGTACAACTCAAAAAAAGACCCCTTCGGGGCTATACACCTTCGATCAAGTGCCTTCGTTTGAATTTATAAATCAACATGGCGACACGATTACCAATGCAACCTATGCAAATAAAGTGTATGTTGTAGAGTTTTTCTTTACCAGTTGCCCAACCATTTGCCCGATTATGAATACCAAAATGGTAGACATTCAGAACACCTATGCAAAAGCTAAAGATTTTGGTATAGTATCTATAAGTATTACTCCAGAGATAGACACCCCAGAAGTGCTTAAAGCCTATGCAGAACGCAATCAAATACGTCACCCAAACTGGAATTTGCTCACAGGTCAACCCGAAGAGATGGTGTATGGCTTAGCCAACAGCGGGTTTAAACTTTATGCAGGAAAGGGAGAGGAAGAGCACGGCGGTTTTGAACACTCGGGGCTCTTTGCCTTAATCGATAAAAAAGGGTATATCCGTTCTCGTAAAGATGAATTTGGAAACCCTATCATGTATTATAGAGCCATTGAAGAAAGTGGTTTTGGAGATCAGATAAAAGAATTAAAAGAAGACATTAAATTACTGTTAGATGAGTAGTACCTTAAACGAAAAGAGATATAAAAACGGCATTATTATTTTGTCTATTGTCATACCAGTAGTTGTTGCCGTATTGTTTGGATTTAAAATTCCTAATGCAACACCCTTAACCTTTTTACCTCCTATTTACGCAGGAATTAACGCTCTAACTGCGGTAATGCTTATTGCTGCTGTAGTTGCTATTAAAAAAGGGAATCGAAAAGCACACGAACGGTTTAATACTCTTGCCATCATATGTTCCGTATTATTTTTGGTCATGTATGTAGCCTATCACTTAACCTCAACTTCCACCCTTTTTGGCGATGTTAATGCCGACGGAGTTTTGTCGGATATGGAAGCAGCAAATGTAGGGACTATTCGCTATGTCTATTATGGCATCTTAATTTCACACATCATCCTATCAATAGCTGTAATTCCTTATGTGCTATTTACCTATATGAAAGCAAAATTAGCTCGCTTTGAAGAACATAAAAAAATAGCTAAGATTACCTTTCCCCTTTGGCTATATGTTGCCGTAACTGGAGTTATTGTATACTTTATGATTGCGCCTTATTATGCATAAAAGAGTACTACTTTTAGTGGGTTTCCTATTCAGTATTGGATTCGTCCCTACTGCATTTTCACAATGTGCCATGTGCAAGGCCGTAATTGAAAATGGAGATCAGACGATGGCTGAAAGCATTAATACTGGGATTAGCTACCTTATGGTTTTTCCGTATATTTTAGTTGGAACCTTACTCTTCTTTATTTATCGCTACAAAAAAAGACAGCAAGCATAATTTTATTCCATACTAGGCTGTAACAAAACTGTGGTTTCATCGTCTTATGACTGAAGTCAATACTGTAGAACTATTGATTGCTTTGAAACACTAAAACGATAAATCTACCAACCGTCATGAAAAAATATTTGCTCACACTAGTATTCCTATGCCTAGTTTCACTTGGGTATTCTCAAAAACAATGGACCCTGAAAGAGTGTGTAGACCATGCCTTAGAAAACAATATTACCATTAAGCAAAACCTTTTAAATGT
>CBFHVY010000102.1:0-6551 GCA_965659555.1 Flavobacteriaceae bacterium | reverse complement strand
GAAAAGACTATATCATCAATGCCCTAAAAGCAGAGGTAGGAAACTGGGTTGTTTTTGCAACAGATGATAATGTCATCGCTGCCGATGTAGTGAATAGTTTAATTAGCCTTCCAACGGAAGAGGAGGAAGAAGAAGAGGAGGATAAAAAGGAGAAAAAGAAGGATGAAATTGAAATGCAAATTTTACCAGAAGACACCGAAATAAAGATCTTTGCGTTCGATAAATCTACGACTTACGATAAGATTGATAATTACAAGTTAGCCAAGCTTGGTTTTATGTACACTTCGGATGTTTATATCGATCCATCTTCTGAGGTGACACAACAGTTTGATATTACTTATGATGCTTTAATGCGTCTTGCCTCGGGAAACAAACTAAAAGACACTTTTAAAGAAGGAACGTCTTTTAGAGTAGAAACAAAATTTACCTACTCTAAAAACCTATTCAGTCCTTCGGTTAATGAGGGTATATTTCTGCTCGAGTATACACCAGAACTCACTATAAAACGAGTGCAATAAGTCACAAAAAAAAACTCCTGATATTCAGGAGTTTTTTGTTTTATAGGATACTTGCATTAGATTTTTTTCATCTGTTGCTTCATCATTTGCATTTGTTCTTTTAGCATTCCGTGCTTATCGAGTTTCTTGGCTTCAGCCATAAGGTTTGTAGCTTCTCGTTTACGTCTCTTGGTCATAGCAATTCCAGCTAATTGTAATTTTGCCATCGCTAAATCGTGATTCATAGCTAGCCCTAATCGAACGGCTTTACGTAAATATTTTTCAGCTTGCGTAATATTGGTTTGAGACAACATAATTCCGTGTAAATAGTTGTAGTAGCCTTCTTGCTTTGTAATTAACGCAGTAGATGGGTTTTTTATGTAACTCAACCATTTTTGTGCTCCAGCAAAGTTTTGTTTACGCAATTGTAAAAAGGCTAATAAGATGAATTCGTTTTTAAAATAGAATAAAACAAAAATTCCTGCTAGAAGAAGAATGGAAATCCCATTCATAATATGTCCTTGAATAAATTCGTATACAGCCCATGCTGTAATTACTGCTGCTAAAACTAATTTAATATTCTTGTGAAACATGATTCTTTTTTTATCGAGTACAAAAGTACTGTTTTCAATTAATTTTTATAATATCTTTTATGTTTTACCCAGGCAAAGACTCCTAATATCAGTATAAAACCAATCGCATAATACACCGATGTTGGTGTAATCACTTTATCGCCACTTGCATATGAATGTAAGCCACTTAAATAGAAGTTTACACCAAAGTATGTCATCATAATAGAGGCATAAGCTATAACAGACCAAAGGTTAAAGGTATATCGACTTCGCATTCCCGGTACTAAACGCATATGTAATACAAATGCATACACCATGATAGAGATGAGCGCCCAAGTTTCTTTTGGATCCCAACCCCAATAACGTCCCCAACTTTCATTGGCCCACATCCCTCCTAAAAAGTTTCCTATGGTTAACATTACCAGACCAACGGTTAAGGCCATTTCATTAATAATGGTTAATTCTTTAATATTCAACGCCATTTTTTCTTTATTCTTTTTCGTGGTAAAGATCATTAAGAACAAAGCAACAATCCCTAATATCATACCAAGAGAAAAAGGTCCGTAACTCGCTACAATAATAGATACATGTACCATTAACCACCAAGAGTTTAATACAGGTTGAAGGTTTGCGATTTCTGGATCTAACCAGTTTTGATGTGCAAAAGCTAAAATGATTGCAGTTAGAAAGGTAGTAGCACCTAGAGTTAACGATGACTTTCGACCCATAAAGAAACCAAATCCCATTGTTGCCCATGCTACATAAATAATAGATTCATAGGCATTACTCCAAGGAGCATTTCCACTAATAAACCAGCGGCTTCCTAATCCAGCAGTATGTAAAACAAAGAGTACTAACGCACTCGCAATACAAACTTTGATTATCGTGTTGATCCACTTTTTGGTGTAAAATATTTGCAGGAGGACAAACAGAATTAAAAACAAACTCACAAAACCGTAGTATTTCGAGAGACGTTTAAAAATTTCTAATTTGTTATATGTAATCTCTAAGTCAATCTTTTGCTCTGAAGGATACACTGCCGCTCCAAACTTCTTCTGAAAACGCTTTAGCCCGTCTAAGACCTTATTCGCTTCAGAGTAATCGCCACTCTTTTTTGCTACTTGAAGAAGTTGTAAGTATACCGGAAACGCTTGCTTTACAAAGACAGAATCGGTTCCTTTAAAATTGGAAGAACTTACTTCGGGTTGCGATACCCAAGTATTGTTTTCATCTTCAGGAATAGGGTATATTTTAAATATACTACCACCAATAGCACTGTACAAAAGACCAACTCTACGATCTATTTTAATTAAATCTTTTTCAAACTTGTCTTGTTGTTTTTCTTTCTGCGCTTCTGCAACGAGCGCTCTAATTTTATAGGCACCTTCTCCGCTAAAAAAGTCGGAAAGCTTAGCATGTTTTGCATCTTCAGCAACACCCAAAATTTCTCTAATTCTAGTGTTTCCTTTTTCTAAATAGATAAATGGAACATCGAACCAAAAACGTGGATTTTCTAAAATAGATAAGAATACTTGACTCGGTTCTAAGCCATTAAAGGTTTCTTGCTGACTTACTTTACGCACCAATTCGGAGGCAAAGGTGTGTGCAGGTTTCATGCGTCCACCACCATCTTGAATGACTAATTTATTGAATGATTCTGCGTGCGTAGCGTCCACTTTATTGGCTACCAAAATAGAGTCTATCTGCGAAGTACTCCATAGGTTGGTGTTATGGCTGGTATGGTCTTCTTGAGCAAAAATACTAAGGCTAGCTAGTAAAGCAACACTTACTAAAGTTGCTTTTTTCTTTCTAATTTTTTTAAGGGAGTTCTTTAAACTATCGAATCGTGTGTGCTTTGCAAATAATGAGCAAATGAGTCCGATGTATAAGAATGAATATCCAAAATAGGTGATAAAAGTTCCCCAGAAATCATGATTTACAGACAGGTGAGTTTGCTCTACTTCACCCGATAGATCATAACTCGATTGGAAAAACTTATACCCTTTATGATCTAAAATATGATTCATATAAATACGGTAGTCAAACGTTTCTTCAGGGTCAATAACGGTGATTTCACTAGCATACGATGCAGCACTTTCTGAGCCTGGGTATTTTTCGAGCTGAAAATCGTTTAGTTTAAGACGAAAAGGGGTTTCTAATATTTTTGAACCGTATAACATTCTAAAGTTTAAATTGCCAACGGTAATTTCTTTCGATCCATCAGAATTAAACTTACCACCGGTGAGTTCTAGTTGTTTCGTTTCGTTACCCACAGTAATGTCTAAACTAATGATGTCTAACTTCTTGTCATCTTTCGGACCGCTAATTGTTTGCATAAATCCCTTTTCTGCAGGCCTAGGTACCACAAATTGAAGTCCGGCTACATTGTGTAAACTTAGGTAGTTAAAGTTTTGCAACGAGTCTTTAACAACGTTCCCTTGTTTTTGATCTGCCATTCGCAACCATGTTCCCTCTGATTTTGACGACATTTTTAAAACACCATCTACTGTTTTAAAGTTGACAGATGCATTGTTGTCTTCGGTATCAAAACCAACTAATATTCCATGGATGTTTTGAAGGGTGCCTTTTTTGATATAATGTTCATGTCGGGTTCCTTCACTCGATTCTACAAAGAATAAATGCTCTTCACCTTTTTCATCTAGAGTGAATTCTTTTATGGCCCAAGGAATATATTTGTTAAGTTTTACACTGTAGTCAACTCCTCTAAAATCATCTGTAAAAGACCAGTCATTACTTCCCCAGGCAGAAAGCTGAATAGGTTCGTTACGTACTTTTTGTTCTTTGTTGTTGTCTACAACAAGATTTACATAGGTAGTTTCAGATAAAAACGTATTGGTAGTTTCTCCTTCATTAATCAACATGATACCTTCATAGCCTATATAGCGTGTTACTCCGGCACCTATAATGATAAAAATAAAGGATAGGTGAAACATGAGCACAGCCCATTTTTCTTTATTATATAATCGATAGCGAAAAATATTTCCAGAAAAGTTAATGACAAAAAAGACCATGATAGCCTCAAACCACCAACTGCTATAAACGAGTGCTTTTGCAGTTTGGGTTCCATAATCATTTTCAATAAAAGTTGCAATTCCCATGGCTGTTGCAAATGCAACAAAAAGTAGCGCCATTAGGCGTGTTGAATAGAGAATATTAGAGATTTTTTTCATCCAAGAAGGGCTTTAGAAAAAGTAGTGCAAATTTAAGTATTAAAGCGCAAAATACTTAGACTTTTAGCTTCTTTTTTAAGCCTATTCTTACTCTGTGAATTCAAAACATCTCCACATGGTTTAGTTGCTCTTCTTTGATGGAATTGGTGGCGGTCCTTCTGGAATAATAGCTTTATACACTTCTTCGCCTTTACGCGTTTTATATTCCGATGTTACTTTGGTCACTAATGCTGGGTCTTCAAATAAGTCAAGCATCGTCATAGACATGGCTTTAGAAGCATAGATCATTCCTTTATGGCCAATACTCATTCCTCCGCAAGCGACTACGGCCCAGGAATGCCATGGCGTATCTTTAGGAGCTGTGGTAACGCGTAGATTGATGTTTGCAACATTCCAACTTACATCACCTACATCGGTAGATCCTCCTCCTGGATTTTCAAGTGTTTCTGCAAGTGGTTTAATGTCGCTATCCATACCTACTTGAGGTTTTTTGGTAACTTCTTGTATTTTTTTTCCAAAAGCAATTTCCTCTGGGGTGTAGGAGATTGGTCCTAAAAGCTCTAAATTTTGCTGCATCACTTTACCTCCCTCTCGATTAACAAGTACTTCGTAAATTCCTGAAATTAAGGAGATTTTATAATCTACATCGGCAAGAATTGCTGCGCCTTTAGCCATTTCTTTTACGCGTTCATAAACAGGGAGCATTCCAGATCTTTTGGTATCTCTAACTCGAACCCAAATTCTAGAGTAGTCTGGAACAACATTAACAACTTGTCCACCATCCTGAATATGGTAATGCATTCTTACCGTTGGCTTTACATGTTCTCTGTAATAGTTAATTCCTGAGGCATAGAGTTCTAATGCATCGGAGGCACTTCTACCATTCCATGGATCTCCTGCTGCATGTGCAGCTTGACCAAAAAATTCAACTTTAAAATCTACTAAAGCCAATGAACTCTGAACGTCAGACTCAGTTTTTGCAGCGGGGTGCCAGCTGATGTTGACATCAACATCGTCCCATAAACCAGCTTCAACCATCCATATTTTTCCAAAGAATTTTTCTTCAGAAGGGGTGCCAAAAAACTTTACGGTTCCTTTAATTTTTCCTGCTTGGATGAGTTCTTTTATCGCTATTGCCGCTCCTAGACTCCCAGCGCCAAATAAGTTATGTCCACAACCATGTCCGGCAGCACCTTCTTTAAGTGGTGCTTTGGTAGGTTGTGTTTTTTGAGAGATTCCGGGTAAAGCATCAAATTCTCCTAATACACTTATAACGGGTGACCCTGATCCGTAAGTGGCTACAAATGCAGTAGGCATTTGGGCTACGCCACGCTCCACTTTAAACCCTTGCTGTTCTGCATAATCTGCTAGAATTTTTGCAGACTGAGTTTCTTCAAAAGCTGTTTCTGCAGCACTCCAAATAGCATCACTTATCTTAATGAGTTCTGCTTTGTGTTTTTCTACAGAGGCAAGTAATGCCTTTTTGTTTTTAGATAATTTTTGAGCATAAAATGGAGTTGATACAAGTAGTATCACTACAGCGAGAAGCGTATTTTTCATCATAGGAATAGTTGAAATTAAAGCGATAAGATACTACTATTCTTTTACAGAATCAATTAATATGCTAATCATATCAATTGCTGCTTGTGCAATTTTAGTTCCAGGACCGTAAACACCAACTGCTCCTGCATCAAATAAATATTGGTAGTCTTGTGCTGGAATAACACCACCTACGATAACCATAATGTCTTCGCGATCGTATTTCTTTAATTCTTCTATGACTTGCGGAACCAAGGTTTTGTGTCCGGCAGCCAAAGAGGAGATACCTAAAACATGTACATCGTTTTCAATGGCTTGTTTAGCGGCCTCTTTTGGGGTTTGAAAGAGTGGACCAATATCAACATCAAAGCCAAGGTCTGCATAACCTGTTGCCACTACTTTAGCTCCTCGGTCATGTCCGTCTTGTCCTAATTTAGCAATCATGATTCTTGGACGTCTTCCTTCTAATGCGGCAAATTCATCGGCAAGTGCTGTTGCTTTTTTAAATAAGGAATCGTCTTTTATTTCTTTACTATACACTCCAGCTATGGTTTTATGAATGGCTTTATGTCTTCCGTAAACAGTTTCTAAGGCGTCTGAAATTTCTCCAAGCGTTGCTCTGTTTCTTGCGGCTTCCACGGCTAAAGCTAATAAATTTCCTTGGGAGTTTTTTGCACAAGCTGTTAAATTAGCTAAAGATGCTGCAACATTGGCGTGATCTCGTGCTGACTTTACAGTCGCTAATCGTTTTA
>CBFHVY010000101.1:6638-6878 GCA_965659555.1 Flavobacteriaceae bacterium | reverse complement strand
TGAAACGACACAAGGAAATTTTGATATAGTAGCTAAAAGAGCCTGGTCTCCACAAGGGGTTGATCGTTTGTACCAATTGATAAAGCACGACTTTTATACCGACATTGCATTGTTTAGAGTGGTGCCTAATTTTGTGGTTCAGTTTGGTATTCACAATGACTCTACACTAAATAGGCAATGGAGAAGCGCCAAGATAGATGATGAGCCCGTTCTTCAAAAGAACGATTCTATGGCAATATC
>CBFHVY010000101.1:0-6628 GCA_965659555.1 Flavobacteriaceae bacterium | reverse complement strand
AGCGCTCGAGAACCACTCAAATCTTTATCAATTTAAAAGACAATCATCGATTAGACGATACGGATTATAATGGTGTTAAAGGCTTTCCTGTAGTTGCTAAAGTAACTCAAGGCATGGATAACATTCATAAGTTTTATAAAGGGTATGGTAATGATCCTGCTTCTAAGCAAGATTCTATTTATGCTCGGGGGAATGCCTACCTCAAAAGAAACTATCCAAAAGTGGATTATATCCTAAAGGCATATATTTTAAAATAAAATTTAACCTATGATTTTTATCATGGTTTTAGTTTAAATACATGTCTAATTTTACGTTGTATAATTATCTATAGAATTACAAGTAATGTTATTTGCGGAAATTTTGCTGGAATTAGTTAAGCTCTTGAGCTCTAAAGAAAAGAAAATTGTCATTTTATTTTAATTGACAAATCACCCCTAAGTTTTTTATACCCCCATTACCTTAAACTCTATTTTTAAGTGGAGTTCGAGCTTTTTTTGTTTGTGCCCTATTTATCATTACTATTTCAAAAAATCAAAAAGGATTAACCATAAAAAAAAGCCACGCTTAGCGTGGCTTTTTTGGTTTAGAAATTTGCTAAATCAAATTCCTTTGGAGGAATTTCATTGCGTAGATGTTGTACAAAATAGTCCCAACGCTTTCGTGTCATATAGTTGGTCATATTACCATAACCATGACGTTTATTAGGAAACAATATCATATCAAAGTCTTTGTTAGCTTTAATTAATTCTTCAACAACCAGCATGGTGTTCGAAGGGGGTACATTATTATCCATAGAACCATGTGTAATAAGTAGTTTACCTTTTAGGTTGCCTGCAATGAGTTGATTTGCTTGATTGTCGTAGTTGGTTGTTCCATCCGATTTATCTTCTAGTTTTCCTTTGGTGAGTAGCCCTTGCCATTTTTCACCCCAATCTGCTTCATAGTTTCTGTTGTCGTGGTTTCCTGCACCAGAAACGGCTACATCATAAAAATCGGGATACGCAAAAATAGCGCGCGTAGAAGCAAATCCACCACCAGAATGTCCCCAAATACCAACACGCTCTATGTCCATTCCCTTGTATTGTTTTGCCAATTGTTTAATAGTAGTAATATTATCTGGCAATCCATTATCGCCCATATTTCCGTAGTAGAAATCGTGAAATGATTTTGATCGGCCCGGTGTGCCCATAGCATCAACTGCTACAACTACAAAGCCTAATTCTGCTACCGCTTGAAAATCTCTCCACACGGTTCTAAATCCATAATACCCAACACTTCCAGACTGTGGTCCTGGATAGATGTAGTTTAAAACTGGATAGGATTCATTTTCATTATATGTGCTTGGTAAAAACATAAGACCATATAAATCGGTAACCTCATCTCGTGCCTTTACTTTAAATTCAATAGGTGCTTTCCAGCCTTCGGCTTTTAAGTCGTCGATACTCGCTGTTTCTAAAGTTAATAAGGAGTCACCATTTTGGTTGCGTAAAACCGACACAGGGGGGGTATTTGTGGTAGAATAGGTATCTACAAAATAGCGATGATCTGGAGAAAAGTTAATGTTATGGTGCCCTTTTTCGGGAGTAAGATTCTTTAATCCTTTACCATCAAATCCAGTAGAATAAAGGTAGTTGTAGTAGGGGTTTCCTTCGTCTTTTCCACCTACAGTAAAATACAATGCTCTATTTTCTTCATCGATGTGCAGTAGTTGTTGTACCGCCCAATCTCCTGAGGTAATTTGATGCTTTACTTTTCCAGTACTCAGGTCGTGTAAATACAAATGTCCCCAATTGCTTTGTTCTGAAAACCAAATAAACTCATTAGAATCAAAAAGAACGCGCCAGTTTTCAGCATCTACACCAGATTCGTAATAGGTGTCTACTACTTCTTTATGAATTGATCTTACCACTCCTGTTTTGGTATTGGCAATTTGTAAATGGGCTTCTTTATGATCTCTTGAACTCGATACAAAGGCAAATTCAGATCCATCAGCTTTCCATTGTGCATCTAATAATAGGCCTCCTCTTCCTGCGATATGGTCTGTGGTAGTTCCTCTTTGATAGTCTTTATCCATTTTTAAACGGACCATTTTTGGGCGTGCTCCAAGATGAATGATTACACGTTCTATGGTAAAAATAACCTTATCGCCTGGTAGCGGATGTTTCCAAGCTTCTAATTTAGGATGCCCTACATTGGTGGAGGTTAAGTACATTTCTCCAACACCTCGTGCATCTTGTTGAAAGGTGGCAATTTTATCGGAATTCGGTGACCATTTTAATACGGCATTATCGGCTTTAATCCACCCCGCATTATTGGTAGCATAACCGTAGTCTTTTTGGCCATCAAAAGTAAGTTGTGTTTTGGTATTGCGCTCCAAGTCTCTCACCCATAAGTTGTAATTATCGATATAGGCAGCTAATTTTCCATTCGGTGATAGGTGTTCATTTCTGCTGGTACGAACTGCTGTTGTTGTGGCTTCAGTAACGCTGTAATCTTTTAATTTACATACATAATTTGTGCTGCCAATGGTGAAATGCAGTTCGGTGTGTTCTTCTTCAAAAGAAAGATTACGTAACAGCAATGTTGTTGCTGTGTAGTCTTTGTTGAGTATAGTGTTGAGTCCTTCTGCTAGTTTTTGATGATCAAAGGCCGCTTGCTTTTCTTTTGTAGTTGTATTTACCAATATATAGTTGGTGCCCTCTTTGATGCGTTTTGCATAGATGAGGAACTCATCACCATTCCACGATTGACTCGTAATTTGGTTATATACCAAAGCGTTCCAGCTTCGATCCATGTGTTTGGTTGCGTTCTTATACGCAGCTTCAGAAACTTGTTTGGGTGCTGAAGAAGTACAACTTAAGAGTAGGCTGAGTACACTTAAAAGAACTAGTTGATGTAATTTAGAATTCATGTGTTGGTTTGTTTATGGTTGATAATTACCGCGTTATTCTGCAGAGGTTAGTGCACTAAAATAGTGATAAAAGTAGGGTATGGTTTCAATTCCTTTGAGGTAGTTAAAGATACCAAAATGCTCATTGGGTGAATGTATGGCATCGCTATCAAGACCAAAGCCCATAAGTATGGTTTTACTTTTGAGTTCTTGTTCGAATAACGATACGATAGGAATGCTTCCGCCACTACGTTGTGGAATAGGTGTTTTTCCGAAGGTTTTTTCGTAGGCTTTACTAGCGGCTTGATAGGCAATCGTGTCTATTGGAGTAACATAACCTTGTCCTCCATGATGTGGTCTTACTTCAACTGTTACCGAAGGTGGAGCAATACGCTCAAAGTGTTCTTTAAACAGCGTGGTAATGGTTTTCCAATCTTGATTAGGAACTAATCGCATCGAAATTTTAGCATGTGCTTGTGAGGCAATCACGGTTTTAGCACCTTCACCAGTATAGCCTCCCCAAATACCATTGACATCTAATGTAGGTCGAATAGAATTTCGTTCGTTAGTTGTATAGCCTTTTTCACCATGCACATCTTTAATATCTAAAGCTTTTTTATAGTCCTCTAAAGAAAAGGGGGCTTTTGCCATTTCTGCACGTTCTTCGGCAGAGAGTTCTTCAACAGCATCATAAAAACCAGGAATGGTAATATGGTTATCTTCGTCGTGAAGTGACGCGATCATTTGTGTTAATATATTAATCGGATTGGCTACGGCTCCACCGTACAGCCCAGAATGTAAATCTCTATTAGGTCCTGTAACGGTTACTTCAACATAACTCAATCCTCGTAAGCCTGTGGTAATGGATGGGATGTTGTTTGCAATCATTCCAGTATCTGAAATTAGAATCACATCATTGGCTAATTTTTCTTGATTGCGTTTTACAAACCAACTTAAACTTTCGGAGCCCACTTCTTCTTCGCCTTCTATCATAAACTTTACATTACAAGGTAAGGTGTTACTCGCGGTCATGTATTCTAAGGCTTTTACATGCATGTACATCTGGCCTTTGTCGTCGCAGGCTCCACGGGCAAAAATAGCTCCTTCTGGATGGAGCGCTGTGGTTTTAATTACGGGCTCAAAGGCAGGTGAGTCCCAAAGATGCAAGGGGTCTGCAGGTTGAACATCGTAATGCCCATATACCAAAACTGTGGGTAGGTTTGGATCTATTATTTTTTCGCCATATACAATAGGATATCCAGGAGTTTCGCAAAGCTCCACATGGTCGCAGCCTGCTGCTGCTAAGCTTTTTTGTACTGCTTCTGCTGTGTGTAACACATCTTGATTAAAAGCTGGGTCTGCACTTACCGAGGGAATTTTTAGGAGTGCGATAAGTTCTTGGATAAAACGTTCTTTGTGCGTTTCTATATACGATGAAAGGTCTTGCATAGTATTGGTATATTTTATCTCAAAAATAGTAAAATTCCTTGGGATGTGCTTTGCGATTTAGTAGGATTGTTTATATTTGCACACCTATTTGAAAAAGATAGGCTGTACTGCAGGCGTGGTGGAATTGGTAGACACGCTAGACTTAGGATCTAGTGCCGCAAGGTGTGAGAGTTCGAGTCTCTCCGCCTGTACAACATAAACCTTCAACCTTTGGGTTGAAGGTTTTTTTATGTCTTTTTCTTTTTACTCCTTTTTCGATTAACTAGTTCTAGCGAGTTAAAAATTTCACTAGTTCTAGTGAAGGTAAAAGACATATATTATACCTAGCTTTGAGATAGAATCTTCCCCAAAATAATACTAAACAACAGATTAGCCTTTTTTAAATCGCTTTCTTTTTATAGCAAGTGGACTTTAGGTCCAAAGCTTGTAATGGATTTAAAACAGATATGGGCTGATATGGATTGCCCTTCCAACATCGGATATGTGAAAGTTAAACCCGATATCAAACCTAAGTAAACCGAGTTGCGAAAATCGAAAGAGTAGGTAATAATTAAAAAGATAAGAGTTGCCTAAACAACTCTTATATAAAACAAAAAACTATGAAAAAAATAGTCACAATACTACTACTATTTGTTATAATAGGCTGTAGTGATACCCAAGATTCAATAGATTCTTTAGACCTTAGTAATTTAAACTTTGCTGAACTGAACTTTGGACTCCATAATAAAGACATTACGATTCCAATTAATCTGAAACAAAAAAAGTCGGTAGATGAATTCTCGAATCAATTGATAGACGAAATCGACCAATTAATAGTTAAAAACAAAGCGGTGTATTTCGAACTTATCTTATTTGTTGATGGAAGAAATAATATATTAAAAATCAGTACTATTCATAAAAAATTAAAGGAAAGTACCCCATATACAAGATCAGTTGGCGACCCTATTGAAGACATTATGGGATCCTGTCAAGATGGATGGACAGATGAAGGCAATTGTAGTTCTGCAGACTGTGTAAGGACCAGAGTTAGTGCAGTTTTATCAAGAATTGACAGAAATGGAGATTGCCAAAGAGTTCAAGTTTCAAGAGGTTGGGTTAGTGCTAAGGTGTGCTCTCAGAGCTGTGCCAATTGATCTATTGGAATTCACATACAAAAGTTTTTTAAACATATGAACACCTTCAATCTTTGGGTTGGAGGTGTATAAATGTTTCTAAGGATGTGTGTTGAGCTTAATATAGAGTATTAGGATATTCTTGGGGTATTTTATAACTTGCGTTTCAATTTATATTATATCACGATGAAAAAAATAGTTTTACTAATTGTTCTGTTTTATAGTTCGGTGCTAATGGCTCAAAATGGTACATGGGCTGTGATAATGTCTAAGGGAACGAACTATTCTACTCAAAGTTGGTTTACACGCTATGATTTTCCAAAAGATGACATTTCTAAAGCTTGGGACGATAATAAAGCCATTACAGATATTTGCTACGGAAATAGTTTGTGGGCGGTTTCTGTTTCAAAAAACTCTGGATATTACAGTCAGAGTTGGCGAACTAGAGTTAAGTTTCCTAAAGATGAAATCTCTGAGGGTTGGGATGACGGAAAGGCAATTACATCCTTAGTTTATGGAAATGGTGTTTGGGCATTAGTTATGTCTAAAGGGTCTAAATATTATGAGCAAATTTGGTGGACAAGAACTTACTTCCCAGAAGAAGAAATTAGTAAAGGCTGGGACGACAATAAATATATTACCTCACTTAGTTATGGCAATGGAGCTTGGGCTTAAGTAATGTCTAAAGGTTCGGGTATTACCCGACAACGTTGGAGAACTCGCCAGTTTTTTCCAGAAGATGAAATTCGAGAGGGTTGGAGCGATGGCTATAGTGTTACCTCCTTAACTTTTGGTAATGGAATGTGGGCCTTAGTCATGTCTAAAGGGAAAAACTTTTATCAGCAATCTTGGTTTACAGATTCCAAATTCCCAAAAGATAAAATCAGTGAAAAATGGGATGATGGTAAATATATTATGGGAATTGGGTTTAAGCCAGAGAATGGATACTAGTTTTTAGGTTGTCTTTTTCCGTAGGGCGATTTCTTCAAAATCTTCGGTCTTTTCCAAGAAGTCAAATAAGTGTTTAAAGGTGTCCGAAGGAACAGTCAATTTACGTTTATCTAAGTCGATCCACGCACCATAGACCTCGATCGTTGCCGATAATTTTCCTGCTTCATTAAAAATTTCATGTCGTAGTTTCCAACGTTCGTTATTTGCAGAAAGCCCCGAAAGCTTT
>CBFHVY010000100.1:0-6931 GCA_965659555.1 Flavobacteriaceae bacterium | reverse complement strand
AAAGCTGTTGGGTTACATGATCGTACACATGCTGACTATTACAAATTAAGCGATCTACTCTAGGGTTTAAATAGGTGAGGTATGAGGTTGGATCATACCAATGTAAACTCATCGATCCAAAATAGGCAATAATTTTTACTGAGGTTTTCTTAAGTGCGAGCAATCCATTTCTACAAGAGCGTCCGTCAAGACAATGCATGATGTCTATTTGGTGCTCGGAAACTAGGGTTTTGAGCTTTTGAATATAGCTTTTGTCAACACTCGATTTTGGGAATAGAGGTATAAAAGGAATGTTCAGTTGGTTGACATGCTGAAGTACATCGTCAGAAATTTCACCAATCAAAAGAATATTTACTCCCTGCTCTTGTAAGCCTTTCATCAGAATGATTTGGGCTTGCTGCGATACATAGGGTTCATTTCCTCTTATGGCAACTAATACATTCATTAGCTGAAGTATTGCTTAGACTCGTTCCAAAACACATCCATTTCTGCCAAAGACATATCGGTAAGTTTTTTTCCGGCTTTTGCTGCCGCAGTTTCAAGGTATTGAAAGCGTTGTATAAACTTTTTATTGGTCTTTTCCAGTGCATTTTCAGGATTTACACCAATAAATCGAGCATAGTTTATCATAGAAAAAAGCACATCACCAAACTCGCTTTCAATAGCGTCTAGTTGGCCTTTTTCAATTTCGGTATTGAGTTCTGAAAGTTCTTCTTGAACCTTTTCCCATACTTGATGGGGTTCTTCCCAATCGAAACCAACTCCCGCAACTTTGTCTTGAATTCTATTTGCTTTTACTACTGCGGGAAGACTTTTCGGAACACCTTCGAGCACCGATTTTTTACCTTCTTTTAACTTTAACTGTTCCCAGTTTCGTTGAACGTCTTTTTCGTTTTCAACAGTAACATCGCCATAAATATGCGGATGACGATCTACTAATTTATCGGAAATCGCATTGGCAACATCACCAATGTCAAAGGCTTTTTGTTCACTTCCTATTTTAGCGTAGAATACCAAATGAAGCAAAACATCGCCGAGTTCTTTTTTTATCTCTTCGAGATCGTTATCAAGAATGGCATCAGCAAGCTCATAGGTTTCTTCGATAGTAAGATGTCTTAGCGATTCTAAGGTTTGTTTTTTATCCCATGGACATTTTTCTCTTAGATCGTCCATGATATCTAACAATCGATTAAATGCTGCTAACTGCTCTTTTCTAGAATTCAATAGTGTGTGTTTATACTTCTTCGGTGTTTTCTTCGCTTACTTCAACAGCTGAAAAATCTAAGTTGTTGGCCACTAAAATATTGTACCACTGTACAATTTTTTTGATGTTCGATACATACACTCGGTCTTCATCAAATGTAGGTAAAACCTCTAAGAAATAATTCATTAGAACCTTTCCGCTTTCTTTGTGACTTGGAGCTTGCTTCCCTTCAGCCTTTTCATACATCGCTTTAAAAACCGTTAATAAAGGCACTTCTTCCTCATAGGTAAAAATCGCAATGTTTTCAAGTAAACTAATGTTTTGAGTTGAGCTTACAGGAAATCTTTTTTGGTCTGCTAAAGACTCAATAATTAATCCCGATTTTGTTTGAGAAATCACCTGATATAAACCTGGTTTTCCAGAAATGGCAATAATTTTGTTGAATTCCATAGTGTTTATTTTTTTAAGTTAGGAAAACGCATTCTATAACCTGCGTTTATTTTTCCTTTGGAGATATTTTCTAATTTCTTTTTTAAGAGTCGTTTCTTTAACGACGATAATTTATCTGTAAATAATATACCTTCAATATGATCGTATTCGTGTTGAAATACCCGTGCAGCTAAACCATCTAAAGTGATGGTGTGTTCCTTAAACTGTTCATCTTGATATCGAACAGTAATCTTTTCTTGTCTAAACACATCTTCTCGAACATCAGGAATACTTAAGCAACCTTCGCTGAATCCCCATTCGTCACCTTCCTCTTCTATAATTTCTGCGTTGATAAACACGTGATTAAAGTTTTTAAGAGCTTCTCTATCTTTTTCAGATAGTTCTTCATCATCTGCAAAAGGAGAAGCATCAATCACAAACAATCTGATGGCTTTACCAATTTGAGGTGCTGCTAAACCTACCCCATGCGCATTGTACATGGTTTCTTTCATGTTCTCAATAAGCTCCGCAAGATTAGGATAATCTTGATCAATTTTTACCCCTACTTTTCTCAAGACAGGATCTCCATAAGCGACAATTGGTAATATCATAAAGTCATTTATTTTTTAGACGCGGTAAAAGTACAAAGAATGCTATTTTTAGAAAACTTATTTGTAATATAAATACGATTGTAAAATTAGGGTCGCACTAATCTCATCTACAAGGGCTTTGTTTCTGCGTTGTTTTTTAGATAATCCGCTGTCTATCATCGTTTGGAATGCCATTTTTGATGTAAAACGTTCATCGATACGAATGACAGGAATTTTTGGGAATTGCGCTGCTAACTTCTTTAAAAAAGGTTGAATATGGACTTCGCTTTCACTATCCGTATTGTCAAGTTGTTTTGGAGCACCAACAACAAACTCTTCTACAGACTCTTTAGAAACATAGTCTTTTATATATGCTAAGAGTTGAGGAGTTGCAACGGTAGTTAATCCTGAGGCAATAATTTGTAAAGGATCACTAACCGCAAGGCCTGTTCTTTTTTCTCCAAAATCAATGGCTAATATGCGTCCCATTTATATTCTTTGCTGCAAAAATAAACATTTTAAACATGGCAGCACGATCTGTTTAAAAATACACGTGGCTTAGAAAATTGCATTATGAAATGTATCTTTGCAATCAAACTTTAATGTACAGATGAAACCTTTACAACAGATTATAGAAAACGCATGGGATAATAGAACCCTTTTACAAGAAACGGAAACTCAAAACGCCATTAGAGAAGTAGTTGCTCTTTTAGATGAAGGAACACTTCGTGTAGCTGAACCTAATGCTTCAGGATGGCAAGTGAATGAATGGGTAAAAAAAGCCGTTGTATTGTATTTTCCGATTCAAAAAATGGAAACTTTAGAAGTGGGTATTTTCGAATATCACGATAAAATACCCCTAAAGAAAAATTATGCAGAGAAAGGAATCCGAGTAGTGCCGAATGCCGTGGCAAGACATGGAGCCTACATTTCTGCAGGAACCATCTTAATGCCTTCTTATGTAAATATTGGTGCGTATGTAGATGAGGGAACTATGGTAGATACTTGGGCTACGGTTGGAAGTTGTGCTCAAATTGGAAAAAATGTTCACCTTTCTGGAGGAGTGGGTATTGGAGGGGTTTTAGAGCCTTTACAAGCCTCGCCAGTAATTATTGAAGACGGCGCTTTTATTGGGTCGAGATGTATTGTAGTAGAAGGGGTTCGAGTAGAAAAAGAAGCGGTACTAGGAGCCAATGTGGTTTTAACTATGAGTACTAAAATTATAGATGTTACTGGAGATACACCCGTTGAAATGAAAGGTGTTGTACCAGCGCGTTCTGTGGTAATTCCAGGAAGTTATACCAAAACATTTGCCGCTGGTGAATTTAATGTACCTTGTGCCTTAATTATTGGAAAACGAAAAGAAAGTACCGATAAAAAAACATCATTAAACGATGCATTACGTGAATATGATGTAGCGGTTTAATTAGATTAGATGACAAAAATTACGGCAATAATCCCTACGCTTAATGAAGAGGGGCGTATTGAAAAAGCATTGCAATCTGTTGCTTTTGCAGACGAGATTATTGTTATAGACTCTTTTAGTACAGATGCAACAGTGGCTCTAGTGCAACAATCTAGAGCCATTTTGATTCAACGTACATTCGATAACTTTTCTGCCCAAAAGAATTTTGCCATAGTTCAGGCTTCTAATGACTGGATTTTTATTTTAGATGCAGATGAATTTATTCCAGAAGCCTTACACCACGAAATCCATCAACTCGATTTAGCACATACACCACATGTTGGTTTTTTAATTTATAGAACGTTTTACTTTAAAGAAACGCCAATTCATTTTGCAGGTTGGCAACGAGATCGAGTATTGCGCCTTTTTAATAGAAATTTTTGTGCCTATGAAGGCTTGGTACACGAAAATATTGAGGCAAAAGGCTCTGTAGGAACACTACAACATAAAATTCAGCATTTTTCTTATGTGAGTACCCATCGTTATTTAGAAAAATTAAAGTTGTATGCAGAACTTCAGGCTAAAGACCTTGTAGCGAAAAAGAGTTTTGTTACCCCCTATCACGTGTATATAAAGCCCTTTATTCGATTAGTCATTCAATTTATCATCAAGCTTGGGTTTTTAGACGGAAAAAGGGGATTTACCATTTCGTATTTACATGCTAAAGGGGTGTATTATAGATACAAGGCATACTATGCTTTGCAGCGTACCTTAACTCTTAAAACACGTAATTTTAATGCTGATCTTCCAAAAAAAGACAAAGTTCTTTCCATAATCATCGTTAATTATAAAAGTTGGAAAGTTTTAGCACCCTGTTTACAGTCTTTACAGTTTCCATCAAACACCTTAGCTCTCGATATTATTGTGGTAGATAATCAGTCTAATGATGGAGTTCTACCGACTTTTGCTAAACAGTTTCCATCGGTTAATTTTATTGAAAACACAGGTAATAACGGCTTTGCAAACGCTTGTAATCTAGGAGCCTCTCATGCTTCTGGTGAGACATTACTATTTTTAAATCCAGACACAGTGGTTACCCGAGAAGCTATCGAAGGATTGTGGAATCATCTTCAACAACATACAGCCCTGGGAATGGTGTCTTGTAAACAAAAAAACACCAATGGAAGTTATGAGAAAATAGAGCGTCATTTTCCAAAGGCAAGTACCCTATTTGGGTTTTTTAGAATTTTTTCTGGGATAAACCATTCCACATTAAAAGACGACGTGTATTATCCCGATTGGGTTTCAGGTTCCTTAATGATGCTAACGTGGAAAACATTTGTCCAAGTAGGGGGATTCAATGAGGCTTATTGGATGTATTTTGAAGATGTAGATTTGTGTAAAAGAGTTCAAGAATCTGCGGGTAAGATAGCTTTGTTAAACTCCTATGAAATAGAACATCATCATGGTGGAGCTTCACGAATTAATTTTAGCACGGCGTCTTTAACAAAAGCTGAAGTGCTTATTTCTAAGTATCAATACCTATACACGCACTTTCAAGGACTACACAGAGGGTTTTTAATGAGTTTGTTAGTTGTACAAACCTTAGTGTCATCGCTGTTATTTTCTATATTGGCCTTACCCTTAGTCTTTATTCGTAAAGCACGTTTACAATGGTATATCGCCATACGTTTATTAACGTATTATAGTCATGTAATCTCCAATCGTACATGGATGAGTCCAAGAGCTATTGCTGCGTTAAAGGTAAGCGCAACAGACAAAGTATAAGAATAGCCCACTTAGTTTTCAGAAATACGCAAAGTGGTTTTGAATGGCGTAGATTTAATACTAAATTTGCAGCGAGTTTTTCGAAATAAAGAATTCTCAAACACAAATTAAATTGAACATAACGAATGTATGTTCGTTAGCTCCAAGACATGCAAGAACCTCATTTTAAACACGCCATTTCTTCTCCTATTTTTTCTGTGATCTCACAGGCATCAGTAGCTTTAGGGATGAACAGTTATGTGATAGGTGGTTTTGTGCGCGATTTGCTATTATATCGTGGTACAGCAAAAGATATTGATATTGTTACGGTGGGTAGCGGTATTGAGCTTGCTAAAGCGGTGGCTAAACTTCTCCCAAATCAGCCCAAAGTTCAGGTGTTTAAAACCTATGGAACTGCCATGTTACGCTATGAAGATATTGAGATTGAGTTTGTGGGGGCTAGAAAAGAATCGTATACCAAAAACAGTAGAAATCCAGAAGTTGGGGTGGGAACTCTTGAAGACGATCAGAATCGAAGAGATTTTACGATCAATGCATTAGCATTAAGTCTTCAGCAAGATAACTATGGAATGCTTTTAGATCCGTTTAATGGCTTATTAGATTTGGAAGAAAAACGTATTAAAACACCGCTAGACCCCGATATTACGTATTCAGATGACCCTTTAAGAATGTTGAGAGCCATTCGGTTTGCTACCCAATTACAGTTTGAAATTGAAGCTGAATCGCTACAAGCCATTCAAAGAAATGCACATCGTTTAGCCATTATTACAAAAGAGCGAATCGTTGATGAATTGCATAAAATATTGGCGGCTCCAATACCTTCAGTAGGGTTTTTACTCTTGGAGCAAACAGGGCTATTACCCTTAATATTACCAGAACTTATTGCACTTAAAGGGGTAGAAGAGGTAGAGGGTCAAAAGCATAAAGATAATTTTTACCACACCCTCGAAGTGGTTGATAATATTGCTCAGCATACCGAAGATGTTTGGTTGCGCTGGGCGGCATTACTTCATGATATTGGAAAAGCACCTACCAAAAAATTTGATGATAAAGTTGGTTGGACTTTTCATGGACATGAATTTGTAGGTTCTAAAATGGTGTACAAACTATTTAAGCGTTTGAAAATGCCATTGAACAATAAGATGAAACTGGTTCAGAAATTGGTATTGTTAAGCTCTAGACCTATAGTTTTAGCCTATGAGGTAACCGATTCGGCAGTACGTAGATTAATCTTTGATGCTGGAGATGATATTGAAGCTTTAATGACGTTGTGTGAAGCAGATATTACCACCAAAAATCCTAAGAAGTTTAAGCGATACCATCAAAACTTTGAGCGAGTTCGTTCGAAAATTAAAGAAGTAGAAGAACGAGATCATATTCGAAACTTTCAACCGCCCATTTCAGGAGAACTGATTATGGAAACATTTCAGTTAGGTCCGTGTCGAGAAATTGGGATGATAAAAGAGGCGATTAAAGAAGCCATTTTAGAAGGAGAAATCCCTAACGAATACGAGG
>CBFHVY010000099.1:353-7084 GCA_965659555.1 Flavobacteriaceae bacterium | reverse complement strand
CCGCTGCTGCTAAAACAGATGCTCCTCCTCTTGCTCCTGGAGAAGTTGCCATTAATAACATAGGTTTGGAATTAAACACGCTTCGTTCTATTCTAGACAACCAGTCTATGGTGTTTTTATAAGAAGCTGCATAAGAACCATTATGTTCTGCTAACGACACAATAAAACCATCGTAGCTTTTTAATTGCTTTGAAAAATTAACAAGCTGTTCTGGAAATCCATGTTGCTCGGCATCTACACTATACAATGGCGCTTCTAAGTCTTTAAAATCAATCAATTCAAAAGGAGTAGATTGTAATAAAGTTGCTGCGTAAGCCGCTAGTTGTTTGTTGATGGAAGTACTACTGGTACTTCCACCAAAGACTAAAACTTTTTTCATATGGGTAAGTTATGAAATTGCTTCTAACTGTAAAGCTGCTGATGCTTTCTTTTCTTCAGCTTTAAACATCAGCTGATCTAACTTTACAAATTCAACATCAGAGATTCCTAAGAAACCTAAGAAGTGGGAAATGTATGTTCCAGCAAAATCCATATCGCCACCAATTTCTGTTCCACCACTACTTACTACGATATATGCTTTTTTGTTTTGTAACAAGCCTACAGGACCATTTTCAGTATACGAAAAAGTCAATCCAGCTCTAGCTACTAAATCAAAATAAGCCTTTAAAGATGCTGGAATAGAGAAGTTATAAATAGGTGCAGAAATCACAATGGTATCTGCTGCATTTAATTCTGCTACCAAGGCATCAGAAAGTTCTAAGGCTTTCTTTTGTTCAGCAGTACGTTCACCTTGTACAAATAAAGCCCCTAAAATCTCTTCATTAATAAAGGGTAAATCAGAATAAGTGGTGTGTCTTTCAGTTACCGTAGCACCTGGGTTATTCTTTAAAAGTTGTGCTACCAATTTTTCACTGTAAGCTGTTGAAGTTGATGTTGTCTTGTTACTACTTGAATTTATACTTAAAATATTCATCTTGTATTTATTTAGATTAAAAGAGCCACAAAGTTATGGATTTATATTTTATTTTCCAAGGAATATATTTCCTAAGAATATTTATAGAGAAAGTATAGTATTTTGATAGTAAACAGTCTAATCTTTTTGTAAATTCGCAATAAATTTTGAAGTATGGACATCAATTTTAACAAAAACGAAGATTTCAACAAATTAGCACTCGCTGAATTAAAAAAAAGATGGGTCAAGGTTAAACTTGGAGGAGGACAAAAAAATATTGATAAACATCACGCAAAAGGAAAGCTAACTGCGCGTGAACGTATTCAATATTTACTAGATCCAAAATCAAAAAGTATTGAGATTGGAGCTTTTGCTGGAGAAGACATGTATACAGCACATGGAGGATGTCCTTCTGGAGGTGTAGTAGTTAAAATTGGTTATGTTCAAGGTAAGCAATGTATTGTTGTTGCAAATGATGCTACGGTTAAAGCTGGAGCATGGTTTCCGATTACTGGAAAGAAGAATCTAAGGGCTCAAGAAATTGCCATTGAAAATAGACTTCCTATCATTTATTTGGTAGACTCTGCTGGGGTATACCTACCTATGCAAGACGAAATCTTTCCCGATAAAGAGCATTTCGGTCGCATTTTTAGAAATAATGCGGTAATGAGCAGCATGGGAATCACTCAAATTTCTGCAGTTATGGGTAGCTGTGTAGCCGGTGGTGCCTATTTACCGATTATGAGTGATGAAGCCTTAATTGTTGACAAAACGGGGAGTATCTTTTTAGCAGGGAGCTATCTTGTAAAAGCTGCTATTGGTGAAACTATAGATAATGAAACTTTAGGGGGAGCTACTACCCATTGCGAAATTTCTGGCGTTACAGATTATAAATCTAAAGACGATAAAGACGCTTTAGATACCATAAAAAGTATCGTAGGTAAAATTGGCGATTTTGACAAGGCAGGCTATAATAAAACTCAAGCGCAACCACCAAAAGAAGACCCTAATGAAATCTTTGGAATTCTGCCTAAAGAACGTCATGAACAATACGATATGAAAGAAATCATTAAACGTTTGGTAGATAATTCTGAGTTTGATGAATATAAAGCAGGCTATGGGCAATCGATTATTACCGCCTATGCACGTATTGAGGGTTGGGCAGTTGGCATTGTAGCTAATCAGCGTAAAATAGTTAAAACTAAAAAAGGTGAGATGCAGTTTGGCGGTGTTATTTATTCTGACTCTGCCGATAAGGCCACTCGATTTATTGCCAATTGTAATCAGAAAAAAATACCCTTAGTCTTTCTACAAGATGTCACCGGTTTTATGGTAGGTAGCAAGTCTGAGCACGGAGGTATTATTAAAGATGGGGCGACAATGGTAAATGCGGTAAGCAATTCCGTGGTTCCTAAGTTTACTATTGTCATTGGAAATTCTTATGGTGCCGGAAACTATGCCATGTGTGGAAAAGCGTATGATCCAAGATTAATCGTGGCATGGCCGAGTGCTAATTTAGCGGTGATGAGTGGAAATTCGGCGGCCAAAGTATTACTTCAAATAGAAACAGCTTCGTTAAAGAAAAAAGGAGAAACCATTACTCCTGAGAAAGAAAAGGAATTATTTGAGAACATCAAGAAACGTTACGATGCTCAAATTTCGCCATACTATGCAGCCGCTAGATTATGGACAGACGGAGTTATAGATCCTTTAGACACTAGAACATGGATTAGCATGGGTATTGAAGCTGCAAATCATGCCCCCATAGAAAAACCATTTAATTTAGGCGTACTCCAAGTATAAGACTTACTTACAAACAATCGAACTATTATAATTTACTGAAAATAGCTGTGTTTTTGAATTTAATATAATCTAGAAATTTTAGATATTTGCCCTCAGAAACATTTCAACATACACTTTATGGGAAGAGCATTTGAATTTAGAAAAGCAAGAAAAATGAAACGCTGGTCTGCCATGTCTAAGACCTTTACTAGAATAGGTAAAGACATTGTAATGGCGGTTAAAGAAGGTGGAGCAAATCCAGAAACTAATTCTAGGTTACGAGCGGTAATTCAAAATGCTAAGGCTGCAAATATGCCTAAAGACAATGTTGAAAGAGCCATTAAAAAGGCTTCCGATAAAAATACAGGCGATTTTAAAGAAGTCTTATTTGAAGGTTACGCTCCTCATGGAATAGCTGTTTTGGTTGAAACTGCAACTGACAACAACAATAGAACTGTAGCCAATGTAAGAGCTGCATTTAACAAGTGCAATGGAAGTTTAGGTACTTCTGGCTCTGTTGCCTTTATGTTTGACCACACCTGTAACTTTAGGGTTAATGCAGAACAACTTGACATGGACTTAGAAGAGTTTGAATTAGAGCTTATTGATTTTGATGTAGAGGAAGTTTTTGAAGATGAAGATGGCATCCTTATTTATGCTCCTTTCGAGCAATTCGGATCTATTCAAAGCTACCTAGAAACAAATGAGTTAGAAATCTTGTCATCTGGTTTCGAAAGAATACCTACCACTACCCTAGATCTTACCGAAGAACAAAGAGAAGATGTTGAAAAACTCTTAGAGAAATTAGAAGAAGATGATGATGTACAAAACGTATATCACTCTATGAATGAGTAAAGGATAAAACGAGATTATATACCCTTTAACTAAAAAACCGTAAACTAGCGTTTACGGTTTTCGTTTAAAAAGAATGTTGAAAATTTAATCCCCCAATTATAATAATATCAACACTTTTTCTTTTTATAACACATTGTAAATGTATAGACAAAGCAGATTTTTTGTGGTACAATTAACTACAACTTATCTACTACAAATCGATGAATTTGGTAATCAGACATACTATTAGTACTTTTAATAAAAAAAATTATGAAAAGTATAAAGTATGTGAGTCTTCTTGCATGCCTGTTTTATGTTATACAAAACTCAACAGCACAAGAAACCCTCATTCACAAAAATGAAGCATGGAACTATTACGATAAGGGCTATTTACCAGAAACATGGTATTTAACACATCAATCGTATCCTTGGAAAACCGGAAATGCTCCATTAGGCTATGGTGACAACTCCTTAAACACTGAAATATCGTATGGAAATGAGGAAAGAAATAAAGAACTTGTCCGCTATTTTCATAAAACCATTCAAATAGATCAAAATCATGTTATTTATGGACTTTATGTTCGTAGAGATGATGGCGTGGTATTGTATGTTAACGGTAAAGAAGTATTAAGAAACAACCTTCCCAAGGGAGAACTTACTCAAAACACTAGAGCTTTAAAACGGCTTGAAGGAGTTGAAGAAACGCAATATATTTTTAAAGTACTAAAGTCAACCACCTTTAAAAAAGGAGCTAATGATATTGCTGTAGCTGTGTTTCAAGCTAGTCCAAATTCGAGTGATTTAATATTTGACCTTTCTCTAGTGGCCTTTACCGATAGCCAATCCTTAGATAAAATCATTAACAACACCTCATTTAATGTAGAAACCAATCAGCTAAATGAAGAAATAACATCTTCCCAAGATCTTTTTGAAGTTCAAAAACTAAAATTACAAAATGAAGCCGTTCACGATACCAATTACGCTTTAAAAATGCTGTTGTTTCTTGTGAGTTGCCTGTTTTTTATTGCTATCATTGGGTACTACTTTATGATTCAAAACAATGCAAAAAACTCTCGCTTACTCTCAGAAAAATTACAAACTTTAAAAGATCAGCTGAAAGAAAAGAATACAGAAATGCTACAGTTGTCTATGAATGTATTGTACAACAAACAATATTTTAAGGAGCTTAGAGCTGATATTAAATCGATTAAAACAGACGATAAATCATCCATAAAAAACATGATGCATCTTCTAGATTCTGTAATCGACAGAGACGAAGAGTGGGAACAACTCAAAACGCATTTTAATGAAATTTCTAGCGGATTCTATGATAGATTAGTAGCGAAACATCCTTCTCTTACAGAAACTGAATTACGTCATTGCATGTTTATTAAAATGCATTTACAAACCAAAGAAATTGCACGTATTCTACTTATTGATCCTCGTTCTGTTCAAACAGCTAGGTATCGAATAAAAAAGAGTTTAGAATTAGACGAGGAGGTAGATTTAAGAACCTACTTACTCAGCTTATAAAAAGCGTAGGTTTGTTTTCTCTGAATTTTTCCTGTTGGTGTTTCTATAAATTTAGAAACCGTTAAAATGTTTTTTGGAATTTCATAGCGTTCTAAAACACCAAGTTGTTCAAGACTTTCTTTGGTAACTACAGTAGTATCTGACTCTATAAAAAGCACTAGTTTTTGACCCAACACCTCATCTTCTATACCCATAAAAAAGAAGCGTGTGTTGATATATGGAGCGAGTTTTTTCTCTAGGGTTTCTGGATGAATTTTAATACCTCCAGAATTGATTACATGATCAATTCTTCCCAGCCATTCAAAAGAATTTTTTGAGATTAATCGCACAACATCATTGGTGATTATTTTTTCTGAGGCGATATATGGTGCATCAATGAGCAAACAATCTCTGTGATCAATAGAAATGGAAACATGAGGTAACGTAGTATATACTTTTGATGAAAAATTGTCTTGTTGAGAAAGTTGCTGCACCGCGATATGCGTACACGTTTCCGTCATTCCATAGGTAGCATAGACCTTAGTAGAGACCTCTCTCAAACGTTCGATGGTGGTATTAGACACGGCTCCTCCTCCTACAATAAGTGTTTTTATGGCGCTTAGTTCTTCTAAAGATGCCTCCAATTGAAGAGGAACCATCGCAGAAAAATCATAGGTTTTTGAAAGCCCTTGTAATGGAGTACTTGTTGGTGGTATAACCTCTAAATCCCAACCTAAAGTTAAGGCTCTAACCCACATCATCTTACCCGCTATATAAGTAGTAGACAAACATAATAAAGCGGAAGTTTTCTCTGGGAGGTTAAAAAAAAGACCTGTTGTTTTTGCTGAATGTATCATATGTACTTTCAACAGACGAATTTCTTTTGGAGTTCCCGTAGAACCAGAAGTTCGAACGGTTATATAAGGAACTTCAGAAAACCAATCACACAGAAAAGCATGTACTTCTGAATCTAATTCTTTTGAAAAAGCTACTAGCGCTTCTGAATTTTCAAAAGCATTGCCTTGTAATGTAAAAGAAGAATGAAGTGTATTAGGGCTCAATTTGAGTAGGTTTATAAATCTTTCCAGTCAACTGTGTTTTCCAATTGGTCCATTGGTATTTCCTTTGCAAAAGAACTAGCACCAAAGGATACACTACTAGTACTGGTAAGAGAACGGTATATCCTATAGTAGGTTCTGAAGTGTCTACAAATAATGCATCGGTTTGAAAAACAGACCAATCACTCGTAATAAAAACTGCTGCAATAATATTATTGATTGCGTGCATACCTAGGGCAATCTCCAAACCTTCATCAAGTAGGGTAACCATTCCAAATAAAAATCCTGTTGCAATGTAAAAGACCAAAATAAATGCGCCCATTTTTTCAACTTCGGGATTAAATGCGTGCATAGATCCGAAAAAGACTGACGTAATTACTAAAGGCACCCATCGGTTTTTAGACAAGGTACCCAAACATTGCATAAGATAGCCTCTAAAAAAAAGCTCTTCAAAACTCGTTTGCAGCGGAATCAACACTAAAGACACCACTACCAAAAAGAGAAACGGCATTGGTTTAAAATTCCATATAAACGCATTTGGAAGGAGAAGATAGCCTATAACGAGTAATGCAACGGATACTATCCCCCAAACA
>CBFHVY010000099.1:0-343 GCA_965659555.1 Flavobacteriaceae bacterium | reverse complement strand
CACTCAAAAAAACAATCGACTCCAATCAATTTTTGGTCTACTTGTAACTACAGAAGCGATTGGTCTGTTGTGGATATACTTGACAAAAAACAATAATATCAATAACAGAAAAGCAAAAGGAAGTAGATTTTCAATAAGCAAAATATTTTTATCGCCGTCGAAATTCTTTAGATCCTCATACAATTGATCGAATATTTCTGGCATAAAATAATAGACTGCAATATTTAATACAAATGGAAATAATAAAATCGATAGGCTGATACCATATCTCCACCAGTGATTTTGACCTTTAAATCCTTGAGCTATAAAATTCATATTTGTAAGTTATTTAAATCCCAATTAC
>CBFHVY010000098.1:0-7177 GCA_965659555.1 Flavobacteriaceae bacterium | reverse complement strand
TCCTTTAGTTCCGTCCCAAATGGGCTCAATCCATTTTGAACCATCATCGGTAATAAACTCTGCGGCACTGGGCCCAACCAATAAACCAATAAGTATTAAGGGTAAAATTGCGGGGATTTTAAATTTCCAAGCAACCCATTGGGCTAATATTCCTAAAATGATAATTCCAGCAAGTTCTAACATCCTTTATTTTTAAAAAACTAAAGTTATGAAAAAAGATAGACGCATCGGAATACTTCGTTTAAATTATCCTTAATTTTGTTTACAGAATGAATGTACAGTACATGTTTTCGAAATCCATACTTTTCCCTGTTTTTGTAGTCTTTTTTTTGACACAAGGACAGGCTGAGGCGCAACAAAGGTATAGTTTACGAAAGTATGCCCATGTACAACAATTTTACAACGGAATTGCCAAGGAAGCCATAAAAATCTGTTTAGACAACAACATTCCTCCAGCTTCACTGCTAGCCATTGCAGCCCTAGAATCTGGTTGGAATGAAGGTTATATTGGTAAAATCACAGGGAATATTTTAAGTCTAAATATCAATAAAAAAGATCGACAATTACCTCAACTATATTTACCCACACATCTTAAAACCAATACGGTGATTTTTGATTCTTTGGCTCTTAAAACATATACACCTTCTGAGTTAGTTTGGAAACAACGAGACACAAGTTATAAGAAAGACTATCGCCCAAAGCCTTGGCGTGGAACTATATATAATTTAGGATATTTTGAAAATCATCCCAAAGAAAAGAAAAAGGCACATCTTAAGAATATAACCGATTTTGTAACCACTTTTATTGGTCGAAACAGTAAGATAAAAGCGTATAGAGTAGCTAGAAAACAAATGGATAGTTTGGTCTCCCTACATGGAAAATCGATCTTATTAGAAGAGCAAACTGCAATAGCATTTATCAATGCGATTGGTGGAAAACCCAACTCGTATAATTTTAGAAAAACTTGGCCTATAAAAGTCACCAATATCATGTCTAAAGTAGGTTTAGTTGCACTTACCAAGCAATTACATCAAGGAGAGCGTTTTGAAGTCGCTTGGAAACATTAATATAAAATATCATGTTAGGATTACAATTTGAAACAGCTACCTCTTGGGTAGAGATTGCAAAAGACAACTTAGAACAAATACTTACCGACCATGCTTTTGCAGAGCAAAAAGCAGCATCGAATGCCGTATCTATCATCATTAATTATTCCGAAGAAACCGAACTTGTGAAAGCCATGAGCGATATTGCTATTGAAGAAATGGAGCATTTTAAAATGGTACATGAGTTTATGGTTGCTAGAGGTTTTGTTTTGGGTAGAGAACAGCGCAATGATTATGCGAAAAACCTACAAGGCTTTTTTCCAAAAACAAAAGATAGAACAGATGCCCTTATTCAACGGTTATTAGTTGCTGCACTCATTGAAGCCCGCAGCTGTGAACGTTTTAAAGTGTTTTCTGAACATATTGAAGATCCAGAATTGGCAAAATTCTACAAGGATCTTATGATTTCTGAAGCCAATCATTACACTGTCTTTTTAGGATTTGCAAGACAGTATCAAGACCGTAGTATTGTAGATGAAAAGTGGAGAAAGCTGCTTGCCTTTGAAGCAGACATGATGAAGACTAGAGGACATGCTGCTAAAGTTCACGGATAAAATAACTTGGCATAGCGATGTTTAGTAAAGAAGAAGCAGCAAGCCTTAGAAAAGAATTTTGGACAAGTTTTGGAAAGTCATTTCCAAGAAAATGGATTCGTTACAATACCAAAATTAAAGGACTTCATTTTAAGTTTGTGGCAGATCGAAAAACAGCCATGGTCTGTCTCGATTTTGAGCATTCCGATGATCTTGCTAATCAGTTACTTTACGAACAAGTGCTCGCTCTAAAAGAAATACTACTTTCTGACTACATTTCTGAACTAATTTTTGAAGAACATTACTTACTAGATTCGGGAAAAGTAATTCGAAGAATTGCCGTGGAACTCCCAGATAAATTTAGTATTTACAACAAAAATACCTGGAAGACTTGTTACGAGTTCTTTGTGGCTAAGATGGCTGCTTTTGAGCTCTTCTTTTTAGAATATGAAGACTTTATCAAACAAGCGATCTAACAAAATCAATCCCCATTCAAATACATTCCATAAACTGAATAGAATGTGTATTTTTGCCCTATGAATAGAAACGACACCATCATTGCACTTGCAACGCCTTCTGGAATGGGCGCCATAGCTATCATCCGACTATCTGGCCCTGATGCAATCTCTATGGTTGATCGTTCATTTCGTTCAGTACGTCAAAAAAAACTACATCAACAAAAAACACATACCCTACATCTTGGGCATCTCATTAACGCTCAAGAAACGTTATTAGACGAGGTTTTGGTCTCTATTTTTAAAAACCCAAACTCCTACACAGGTGAAGATGTGGTAGAGATCTCTTGCCATGGGTCGCATTATATTCAGCAAGAAATCATTCAACTTTTTCTCGCTAAAGGATGTCGTATGGCAGATAATGGTGAGTTTACGATGCGAGCCTTTCTCAATGGTAAGATGGATTTAGCTCAAGCTGAAGCTGTAGCCGATGTTATTGCATCAAACTCTGCAGCATCGCATCAGGTAGCCATTGCTCAAATGCGTGGCGGAATTAGTAATGAGCTTAAAGAGCTTAGAGCTCAGCTACTAGACTTTGCGGCTTTAATAGAATTAGAACTCGATTTTTCTGGTGAGGATGTTGAGTTTGCAGACCGCAGCAAATTCAAAAACTTAGTCAACACGATAACCGGTGTTTTAAAACGACTTATCGATAGTTTTGCTTTTGGTAATGCTATGAAAAATGGAATACCCGTGGCCATTATAGGAGAGCCTAATGTTGGTAAATCTACCCTACTCAATACGCTTTTAAATGAAGAAAAGGCTATTGTTTCTGAAATTGCAGGAACTACTAGAGATGCCATTGAAGATGAATTGGTGATTGAAGGTGTTGCCTTTAGGTTTATTGATACGGCAGGAATCCGTGAAACCCAAGATGTTGTTGAAAACATCGGGATTCAAAAAGCATATGAAAAAGCAGCCAACGCGCAGCTTATTATTTTTCTAATGGACGCTAGGAAGTTTGCCTCAGACGAAAACTTCTTCTTATCTGAAATTAGTGGTATTCAAAAAAGATTCCCTACCAAACGTTTACTGGTCATCGCAAATAAAATTGACCAATTATCAGCCCATGAAATCGATCATTTACAAACAACCTTAAGCGATTGTATTCTTGTCTCAGCAAAAGAAAAACTAGGCATAGACACTTTACTTCATGAGTTAACTGCTTTAGTGCATACCGGAGCTTTAAGCAACAATGAAACCATCGTTTCTAATTCCAGACATTTTGAAGCACTAACGCATGCATTAACGAGTATTTATGCTGTTAAAGAAGGTATCGACTCCAATATTTCTTCAGATTTATTTGCTATAGATATTCGTGAATGTCTTCGTCATCTTGGGAATATTACGGGAGAATACGATGTAGATAAAGATATTCTAGGACATATCTTCTCTAACTTTTGTATTGGAAAGTAATAAATCCTGAGAACAGTATATTTTTTATCATTACTAATTTCACATAATCCTTCAGTTTTTAGAAAAGTTAGGTTGTATCTCTTTCTTACATCATTACTTTTTTGTTTATCCTCCCTTTCGATGTCTCTATAGATACCACATAAACCCCTTTTGCTAATGTTGGTAGCGACAATCGATCGTTTCCAGTGGCCTTAAATGTAGTTGCAAATACTTTGGTTCCTCGAATATCGTAAAGTTGCATAGCAACCTGCTCTTGTAGTAATCCTAAAACATCTAAAGAATTAACTCCTGATGAAAAAACAGTGACCAATGATGCATCATAAGGTAATTGACTAGGGTCTTTCTAGGTGGTATGTATATAAAATCGACCTTTGCCTTCTAAGGCATCTGTTATTTGTATAACATATGGTTCTTTTCTTTCAGATAAATTGACAAATGTATTGGTAACCACATCTTGTAAATACACTGTAATATCTTTCGGGAAATTAAGAATCTCTGCATCAATTTTTACCGTTGAATTAGTAGAAGCATGAATTCCTACAGGAATAATCATAGTCTCATAGTCTTGATTAGGAAGCGATTGAATAGCGTAATGTTTAGCGTTATCCTCTGCTAAATGAGTGTACAACATAAAACTCATATCCCCTGGTTCAAAAACAGTACTATCATAGCCATTGTCAAACCCTTTGGTCGTTCCTTCTATATAATATACATTGGTCTTACACATAACCTTATCTTGGCTGGTAATACTCAAATTTATTTCAGGTCTAACAGATATGTGCTTAACTAAATTATCAATATTATCCGCCTTTTGCATACTTGGATGAACTACAAAATCAGCTGATTCTAATTCAGGTTTAATCTTTACAAAAAAACCTTGCATAGCAGCGATGTAAAAAGCATTTCCTAAAGAAGCATGATTAAATGCAAAATAGCTTTGGGTAGCATCTTGCCAAAACCATATGGTTTGTTCAGACAATACCCCTGTATTTACCGTAAGAACATTATTTTCAGCACTTGCTAAACTATTAGCGGGAATATAGGAGGTATACGGGTTTCCTATAAGGTTGTATCCACTACTAGCTCCGTTTGTAATTGGCTGTATATCATTGACTTGATAATCGGGTAAATTTCCTGTTACCTTTAAATGGACCTTGTCAACATGGAGTTTTGATGCAAAGGCCTTACCATTACTCAAAGTCCCTGTAGATGTAGCGGTTTGATAGATCCAGCTATCGGAACCATTTACTTGGTTATTATCATAAAATGCAATACCTAAGTTACCTCCTGTCCCTACAGCAAATTGATTAGCATTAATAAGGGTTTGTAGTGATACATTGTGTAAAGGCAAAGCTAAGAGACGCCAGTTTGCAGTTAGGTTTTTTCTCTCAAAGCTAACAACTCCAGCTCCAGAAGTAGTTTCATTTACGACCAATGCCCCAGAACCTTCTATAAGCAATGTGCCATCATTAACTAAAGTATTTACAGTTAGTGAGCCTCCATCTGCAGGGCTCACATCGGGAGGTTTAATCGTCAATTTCTTACCTGAATTAATAGTCAAACTACGTACAGTAACATCAGAAATTAACAACGCATCGGGATGGTTGATAATCACATCATCATCTGGAACAGGGACTCTATTTAAACTCCAATTATTCGCATCTTCCCAAATACCAGATTTGTTTGATAGTAATGTATTTATAGCAAAATGTTCCCTTGTAAAATGGTCAGGTGTACTTGCTTGTAAACTTAATAGGGCAAAAAGGAGGAACAGACCAGGTTTAGTTGCAACCACAACCTTTCCCCATAAAGAGGTAATGTTTTTTTTCATAGCATTTTGTTATTTAGATGAGATGCTAAACAACTCCATAATTTTTTAGAAAGCAATGGAAATGTTTATCATTAACATATTTACAGTTTACCTAGGGACGTAAAACTGGGCGAAAGATAAAAGAGATACTAGAATTATAAAATTTTGAAGGGTATTCAATAAGGTATGCTTACAAATAACCTTCTAGATACATGCTAAAGCACTGATTATTAAGGGACAGAAAAAGTAAACTGAAAACGTGTAATACACTGAAAAATAAACACAGTTAAGAACTGTAGTATTTTCACTGAATTTAATAGTTTTTTCAATTACTCTTTTAAGAAATATTTTGTAGTTTTAATCAAATTCTCAAAATATTATTTATGAAATTTATTACTAAATTAGGACTTCCGAATCTCCTTATTTTAATCCTATGTGTTGTAATTATATTCTTTGCCGAATACTTATTTTTAAAAGTAGATAAATTACACGGCATATTTGTAGGCTTATGGGCCCCTACATTATTAGGCTTTATGATTTACTTAAGACTTGTTACACATGACGGCAAATAATATTGTTCTTTATTTTTCCATCCTTGTTTCCGTTTGTGTAGTATGTTGGTTTATTAACGCCCTAAAAACAACCTCTAATGTCAACAGATAATATAGTATTTGTTTTTTCTATTGTTGTAGCAAACATTGTTGCTATTTGGATTTACCATATGATTCGAAATTTTAATGGCCGATAACTTTAATGCTATATATTTCGAAATACTAAACAACATCAAATCCATAGCCCTTATCTAAATGGATGTAACCGATCTTGTTTTATATTTCTCTTTAGTGGTATACCCACTAATTGTACTATGGGCGTATTATATGATTTATTCTTATAATAATGCTAGTAAGAAAAAGTAAAAGGGTTACTTATTTTTCTGTATAAAGCTAATTGCTAATCCTCCTCCTGGAGCTAGATGAACATCTAAAACATCATTTGAAGTGAGCTCTCGCTCTTCAATTTGAATTGCCAATGGATTTGTATCCCAATGAGCATTGGGACCGTCTTTATACATTCTAGCTGTATAGGTAACTCCTCGATCTAGAAAGTCGAGTGCAAGGGGAAACGCCCGTTGTTGTTCATCGGTAATACTCCCCAGAAACCAATTTCCTGTTTCTCGTTCTTTTCTAGCGATAGTTACAAAATCTCCTACCTTTCCATTGAGTACTTTAGTTGCAGACCAATCTACACCCACATCTTTAATAAATTGAAATGGAGCCGGATTTGCTTCATAATGTTCTACCAAATCTGCCGCCATTTGAATAGGACTGTAAATAACCACATATAAAGCTAATTGTTGTGCTAACGTTGTATTTACCTGATTGTCTTTTTTATACTCCTCAAATTTAATATTAAAAATCCCTGGTGTAAAGTCGATAGGCCCTGCCAACATTCGTGTAAAGGCAACAATAGGTAAATGTTCTGGTGGATTTCCACCATCAATAGACCAAGCATTAAATTCTTGACCTCTTAATCCTTCTCTCGAGATGGTATTCGGATACGTTCTTCGTAGCCCTGTTGCTTTAATGGGTTCGTGAGCATTAATAGCTACTTGATATTTTGCTGCCTTTTGTACGGTTTCATTATAATGATTGACCATATATTGCCCATGATGATATTCGCCTTTGGGTAATATTTTACCAACATAGCCTGTTTTTACAGCATGAATACCTAAACTTTTCATTAAAGCATAAGCAGTGTCTTGTTGTTGCGTATAGGTTTGTGTAGCTGCAGACGTTT
>CBFHVY010000097.1:0-7345 GCA_965659555.1 Flavobacteriaceae bacterium | reverse complement strand
ACTGCACTTTAGAAAGTGCCTTTAAGGTATCTAAAGATTGTGTTATAGCCACCCCATTCATTTTGGTAATCTCAATATTTGGTTTGGGTATAGCTAGGGCCATAGCTGGGTCTCCGATAGCGTAGATAAAAAACTTTTGAAAGTTGGTGAATTCGTTTTTAGCACGCTTTAGGACTTCAGCAAAACTTTGCCCATTATTTTCTGGACTCAATAAGGTCTTAATCAAGTCTTCATTAAACTGCTGACCAACACTTATAAACACCTCACGAGTAGTAGTTATCATTGCCGATGCTCCTCCTTGAGGGTTCCAAAACATGAGCTCGCCTGCTGTAGTTCTATTCGGATTATCAAAGCGTGTAAATTCGCAAGTAATGGTAATGAGTAAAGGCAAGGTTTTAGCATTAGAAAACCCTTGTATTTGTGGTCGGTCTAAAAAACGTTCAGCAGCAAAACCGTCTTCTCCACCATGACCAAAATAATCAAAGAGTAGACTTCCTTTTTCTATAGCATTGGTAATGGCATTTTGAACATTGGGATAGCGCTCACCTCCCGAAGAATTTTCTTGAGTAAATGCATCTGCATAAATTTTCTGAACATTAAATACCGGGAACTGTTTAGCAATTGAATCTGCAATGACTTCCACTCCCTTTTGAATATCAACATCGCTAGTCGCGTCAATATCATCGGAAAGTAAGGTAATCGTGTTTCGCCAATCTCCTTGAGCAGTTGCTTCATAATAGCTTAATATTTTATCGACTACTTGCTTGGCTTGTGCCAAGTCTGAAACAGGAATCCTCCCCGAAGCGACGTCTAAGGTATGAATAGGACTCATAGTTCCCTCGTTGTCGTCGAGCATTACAAAGTAATCATCGGTCACATAAGAGGTTGCTAGATTAAAACTTTCGAAAGACTCATAAACAGGTACTATCTGGGTATTTCCTGTAATTCTGTCTTTATAATCATAGGAAGCATCGCCAAAAAAACAGACATACTTTAACTTACGGTCTTCAGTAGTATTCGTGGTATAGAGATGCTTAATAAAATCTCTAATGGCAGTAATATCTTTAGATCCTGATGCGAATTCTAAATATATTTGTGATAGGTCGACCACTTGAGCACTGAGTCCGCTTTGAGTGGTATGATAGTCTGCCAAGCGTTGTGCTTCTGAGCTTAAACTTGCCGAGGTAATAATGAGATATTCAATGTCACTGAGCGCATGTAAATTTTGATTGGCTACCCGAGGATTGGGAAGTGCTTTTGGGAGATAAAAATCACTAGGATGCACCACCACATATTCTTGCAAAATTCCGCCTTGAGCATTAAATTCAAAATTAGCCCCCGAAGTGGTGTTTGATATTGACACAGGAGCGGTTGGAGACGTAATATTCCAAAGCTGCATGATATTTGTTGCATTTTGAAGCTGATATATTACCAATTGATTGGTTGTAGCCGCTTGAAAATTTCGAAAAGCAAATTGTTTATCGGTCACGATTAATTGCTTTTTTCCCGAAAGCTCAATATAATCTAAAAAGGATCTTGCCGACGGATTGCCTCCGTTTGCATAGTCTATCGTAACCTCAATTTGCGACGTGGTTGTTGTAAATGTAGCGGTTCGTTCAGAGGCAAAAGCCTTGGTTAACGAATTCGGATTAACTCCAGGATAACTTAAGGTCATGATGTTTTGAGACCCCACACGAACTTGCATAGTAGAACTTAATGCTGATGCAACCGCACCTCGCACTTTTAGGGTTAGGGGTGAGTTAGGCACCACATTATCAAAAGGTAGGCTAAAGGTTTGACTGTTTTCGATACTAAAATCTTCCCCGAACCACTGTCGGCCAGCAGCAAATAAATTGGTGTTTTCGGTTTCGTAAAAAACATAATCATCAAAGGTGTCGAGTTGTAGGCTTGCAATTCCAGATATCGGTACTTCTGGTCGAATACGCTTACCGTCGTTGCCATTAATAGTAATAAAGTAGTAGGCGACATCTGAATAGATGTTTTGTTGATGCGCAACAACACTTGTTGCTGGATTCACCTTCCAACTGTGTGGACCTTGGGCATAAAACAAGATATAATCTTCTCCATTAAAAACACCGTCTTCTTCCCCTGAAACAAAAACGGCATTTTCCTCAAGATCATCACGTCTAGGGTCGCTATTTAATTCGGGTAACATCGCCCCACCATTGCCGTAAATATGAATTTTTTTGGGGTTTAAGTTCGATGTATTTATACCTAACTGTTGAAGAAAAGCACGATCTATTTTAAAAACTCCCGAAGTATCTACCGAAAACTGATACCAATCTCCCGTTGCCAAAACAGAAGTACTTACTTGTGCTTTAAGCACCACAGCAAAACTAAAGAAGCATAAAAAGAGGATTATTTTTTTCATAATAAGTATACCAAAGAACGGAAATTATACGCAAATATTTCAGCATTAAAACTCGAAACTTATACTAAACAATTGTTGTATTCGTTATACTCGTGTAGTAAGGAAAATGAGTGCTTACAATTTTGTTAAAGTAACTTGTATACATTTAATTTTATTGTAAATTGCCTTACTGAAACTAAACCCTAATAGTCTATCACAAGTTTATGAAAAATATACTTCAATTTTCTGTTATCGCGCTAGCAAGCATTGTGTTAGTTAGCTGTAATTCAGTTAATAAAAATAAATCTTCACTTACTGGTTGGAATTACAATGACCCAAAGTTTGGGAGTTACCTAAAAAACAGTTCATTTAACGCACAAGAAGTTCCTGTAGGGATGGTTCCTGTTGAGGGAGGTTCATTTACCATGGGTGCTGTTCAAGACGATGTGATGTTTGATTGGAATACAACTCCTAAAAAAATGCATGTACGCTCGTTTTTTATGGACGAAGCCGAAGTAACCAATTCAGAATATGTACTATACCTTCAAGTAACTAAAGACGTTTTTCCTCCTTCAGAAGAAAAATATAAAAACATATATACTGCGGCACTTCCAGATACTTTAGTATGGAGAAACAGCCTAGGAAACACAGACTTACTAACGGATAGCTATTTGAGACATCCTGCGTATGCTGACTATCCTGTAGTGGGCGTAAGTTGGATTCAAGCTACACAATATTGTAAATGGAGAACTAATGCAGTAAACCTAAAACGTTTAATCGACAAAGGAGTGCTCTCTAATGTATTGGCTACAGACACCATTCGTAATTTCTTTGATACCGAATTATATTTAGAAAATCCGTATGCCTTATTCGAAGGCGACAGTGCTGTATACAAAAGAGGCTTGCCCGATTACAAACCTCGTCAAAGAGGTGAACCTAGACCGCCTAAAGGTACCTTTACAGGGCGACAAGTAACCCCTGCTGATGGTATTTTATCACAAAAATTTAGACTCCCAACCGAAGCCGAATGGGAATATGCTGCAAAAGCAACTATTGAAAACAGAGAATACAACAATGTTAGAGGTAGAAAGAAATATGCTTGGAATGGAAAATATACCCGTGACAAGTCTAAGCGATTTAAAGGAGATCAGTTAGCCAACTTTAAACAAGGGGCTGGTAACTACAGTGGATTAGCTGGATGGAGTTCAGATGGATCTGATATTCCGATTAAAGTAAAATCATATCCACCGAATGCCTTTGGACTTTATGATATGTCTGGTAACGTTGCAGAATGGGTGTCTGATGTGTATCGCCCTATTATTGATGCCGATGCGAGTGACTTTAACTATTTTAGAGGAAATATCTTTACCAAAAAGATGATTGGCGAAAACGGTGAGGTTGTTATTGTAGGTAACGGAGCACCAGTTCAATACGATACCCTTCCAAATGGAAAAGTGATCCCTAGACAATTACCTGGAACTATTCAATATGTACCGATTACCAAAGAAGAGGCTTATGTTCGCAATAACTACAAAGCGTCTAATAATGCCAATTCTAATGATGGTGACTTAAACTCTTCTCGTTTATATGAAACTCCAGAAGATCGTTTGGCAAGTATGAAAAAAATGTACAATGCTCCTAAGAAACCAGAATTAGTTCGCGACAGTATTACCGGTAAGATGATGTATAAGTTCGATGATAAGTTTAGAACTACACTGATTAATGATGAAGCTCGAGTGTACAAAGGAGGTTCTTGGAACGACAGAGAATACTGGTTAGACCCAGCACAACGTAGATATCTACAACAATATATGGCAGCAAGCTATATCGGTTTTAGATGTGTGTCTGATATGGTTGGCCCGATGACAAACAAAAAACGAAAAGCTACCAATCCATCTAGATAAGTAGTGATTCCATCATAATATCTACCTCATTGATCTTATCGATGAGGTATTTTTTATAGCTTACGTATGACTATAGCAACTTTATACCAGCAGTATTGCAAGCATTATTTGGTAGACACCGACACGAGAAAGATTCGTAAAAACACCCTGTTTTTCGCGTTAAAAGGAGCAAACTTTAATGGTAATGCATACGCAGAAGAGGCTCTAGCCAAAGGTGCACTATTGAGCATTGTAGATGAGCCACAATATCAAACACACGACAATATCATCTTAGTAGATGATGTATTAAAAACCCTACAAGATTTAGCTCAGTACCATAGAAAGCAGTTGAGTGCTCCGATTATTGGATTAACGGGGAGTAATGGTAAAACCACTTCCAAAGAACTTATTGTTAGTGTCCTTTCGCAACAGTATACGGTTACGGCTACCCAAGGCAATTTAAACAATCATATTGGCGTTCCTTTAACCTTACTTAGCATGACCCCTGAAACGGAAATAGGGGTTGTTGAAATGGGGGCAAATCACCAAAAAGAGATCGAATTCCTTTCCGGCTTGGCAAGTCCAGATTATGGATTTATCACCAATTTCGGAAAAGCACATTTAGAGGGTTTTGGAGGTGTTGAAGGTGTTATTAAAGGGAAATCAGAATTATATACCCAACTACGAAATACAGGTAAAACGGTGTTTGTTAATGCACAGGATGAAAAACAAGTTGCCCTAACAGAGGGAATGCAACAGGTCTTTTACAATACAGGCGAATTGAAACTCACCCATACGCAACCTTTTTTGAGTCTTGAATACAAAGAGCAACCCATTGCTAGTCAGTTGGTGGGTAGTGATAATTTTAGCAATATTGCTATTGCCTTAGCTTTCGGAACATATTTTAAAGTTCCTATTTCAGCATGCATCAAAGCTATAGAAAGCTATACCCCTCAAAACAATCGCTCACAAATTGTTAAAACAACACAAAACACCATACTGTTAGATGCCTACAATGCGAATCCTTCAAGCATGAAAGCTGCCTTGGTAAATTTTGAATTGGTGGAGTCTGATACTAAAACGATAATACTGGGAGACATGTTTGAGTTAGGAGAAACGAGTACAGCAGAGCATCAATATATCTTGGAGCTTGCTGAGCAAAGTTCAGCACAACAGGTGTTTGTTGTGGGAGCGCATTTTTATAATACAACTCCTACAAAAGCAGTACAATTTAAGCAGTTTGACGAACTTGCGGCCTATTTAAAAGATACCCCACTAAAACAGCAGTACATCCTCTTAAAAGGATCTAGAGGTATGGGATTAGAGAGGCTCTTACCTCTACTTAAGTAATATTGTTTTTGTGAAACTCGAGCAGATTATCTATCGGACGTTGAATAACTCCCGTGATTTCTAAATCGTATTTAGCTGCGACTTTTTCTAGAGTATCTCTAAAGTAGTGCGCTATAGAACCAATAAAGTAAATAGGGGTCTCCTTGGTTTTCTCGTAAGGTAAAATGCGATACTTAAAGAACTCTTGAAATCCTTTTTTAATGAGACGTTTAATGTACTTGTCTTCTTTAAACTCAAACATGAATTTGGCAAAGGTAGCCAAGTACATATTTGGATTGGGTTGACGGTATAAGTTAAACTTGATAAAGTCTACATCTAAATTATATTGCTGTTCAAATTGTTTTGCAATCCTAGCAGGCATTTTATCATAGCTATAATCGCGAAGTAACAGTTTACCAAAGTAATTCCCACTGGCCTCGTCCATAATCGTATACCCTAGAGAAGCCACTTTCATATGCATTTCTGTTCCGTCGAAATAGCAACTATTAGACCCCGTTCCTAAAATACACACCAAAGCGGGCGATGTTCCTGAAGCTGCATATACTGCGGCAAGCATATCTTCTGAAATCTTAATAGTAGCGCTCGTGAAAATCCCTTCCATAACCTCTTTAAGAATCGCCACAGGTTTTGGAGTTCCACACCCAGCTCCATAAAAATGAATTTCGGTAACTTCATCTTTGATATTGATGAGTTGAAACATATTGATAATGCGATTTGTCAACTCTTCTTGGGGAACTACTGCGGGGTTTAAGCCCAACGTACGTACTCTAAACAGTTCATTTTTTTTGGAATCTAATGCGATCCAATCGGCTTTTGTAGAACCTCCGTCTGCTATTAAAATCATAGAAATTGATTAATTTTCTCAAATATATCATAACAAATTAGCATACACAATAGCCAACTAAAACGCAATCGATTTCGCAATACAAATAATTTGTGTTAAGAGGTAAAAACAGGAGATATCTTCGGTTGATTTTAGTTATTTTTGTTAAAAAAGGAACCTATGTTATTTTTTAAAAAGAAAGTCTTAGCCCCCACCGACTTTTTTCCTGAAGGTTTTGTCGACATTCACTCACACCTATTACCTGGTATTGATGATGGTGCTAAAGACCTAGAGCATTCGCTTCGACTTATCAAAAAAATGTATGCCATGGGGATTAAGCACTTCATCACTACCCCCCATGTTCTTGGAGATGTCTATCCGAATAGTTCGGAGACCATTAAAGAGAAGCTTGAAGTAGTTAGACAAGCATTGATTCAAGAAGGACTTAACGATATCTCTCTTAACGCTGCTGCTGAATATATGATGGATGAACATTTCTCTAAACGATTAGAAGAAGATGATATATTGGTCTTAAAAGACAAGTACATCCTTGTAGAGATGTCTTATTTTAATGCACCCATCAATTTATACGATATCTTATTTCAAATACAACTGAAAGGATATAAACCTGTTTTAGCACATCCAGAACGGTATACCTTTTTACATCATGATATCAATACCTATTACAAGTTAAAGAAAGCAGGGTGTATATTTCAATTAAACCTATTATCACTTACCGACCAATATGGGAAAGGAGTCCAAGCTAAAACCAAAGAACTTTTAAAACATCAGCTTTACGATCTTGTAGGTACAGACACCCATCATGAAAATCATTTGCGTTTGCTAAAAACAGTATGTACAGCAAAACATAAAAAGGCCGTAGCGGTCCTTTTAAACAACAACCCCCAATACATATAA